>NZ_JBSFKQ010000004.1:0-300951 GCF_053598615.1 Kitasatospora sp. NPDC001095
GGCCCGACCGCCGGACAGGTCGGGCAGCGGCGCGCTGCCCAGCACCCCGCCGAGCAGCCCGCCGGGGTTCGGGCTGGCCTTGGAGCCCGACCCCGCGCCGCCGGCGCCCGGGGTGCCGCGCGACGCGGGAGCGGTGCCGCCCGAGCCGCCCGCCGGGGGCGACGCGGCCGGGGAGGTGCCCGACCCGGCGTCCGCCTTGCCCGGGTGCCCCTTGCCGCTGGGCGTGGGGGTGGCCGGCTTGGCGGACGGCGTGCCGGGCGGCGGGGTGGTCGCGCTCGGGGTGGGGGTGGCGGGGCGCGGCGCGGCGGGCGGGGGCGTGGTGGACGTACCCTTGCCGCCGGGGGCGCCGGACGGGCTGCCGGACGGCCAGACCGGAGTGCCGTAGTCGGTGGCCGGGCGGTCCGGCGCCTGGTGCGCCCGGGCGCCGGTGCGGACGGCGGCGCCGAGCATCGAGCCGAGCAGCAGGGTCAGCCCGACCACGACCGTGGTGACGACGGCGCCGCGGCGCAGCACCCGGCGGCGCAGCGCCCCGGGCGCGTCCGCGCCGAACCGGCGCCAGGCCTCCAGGTTGAGCCGCCCGTCCAGCGAGGCGAACGGCGCCCCGGCGATCAGCAGCGGGCTCCACGCCGCGAGGAAGATCAGGTCCGGGGTGTCGTAGACCGGAACGGCCCGCCAGCTGACGGTGAACAGCAGCGCGGCGGAGAGCGCCATCGCCGCACCGGCGGCGAACCGCTGCCAGAGGCCGAGGACGGTCAGCACGCCGACCACGATCTGGGTGAACGACACCACCAGGCCGGCGCCCACCGGGTGCGCCATGGCGAAGGCCAGCAGCGGCTCGGCGACCTTCCAGGGGTGCAGCGAGGAGAGCCAGCGCATCATCGAGCCGCGTTCGCCGCCGTCGAAGTACACCGGGTCGCAGAGCTTGCTGAACCCGGCGTAGACCGAGAGCGAGCCGAGGACGGCGCGCAGCGGCAGCAGCACCAGGCCGAGGTCGACCCGGCGGCCCGGGTACCAGGGCTGCCTGCCCTCGGCGTCGGCGGCGGAGACCTCGGGCAGCTCGCCGCTCGGGGCCCAGCCGTGCGGCTCGCCGACCGGTCCGACGCCCGCGTGGGTGGCGGTGCCGGCGCCCTCGCGGGGCTGGCGCGGGAGGGTCCTGACGCCCGCGAGGGAGGGGAGCACCTGGGTGTCCGCCTCGGCCAGGCGGACGCCGCCGGCCGGGGTGCCGCGCACGGCCTCCAGCAGCCGGGTGGCCGCCATGTCCCCGGGGGGCGCCTGGCCGGTCCAGGTGACGGCGGTGACCCGGCCCTTGCGGCGCGGCGCGCCGCCGGCCCCGGCCCCGGCCAGCGCCGGGACGGCGGAGGCGGGCACGACGACCTGCGGGGTGACCAGCGGACGGCGGATCAGGCCCTGGTTGGCGTACGGGTCGCCGAACGCGGCGCCGGTGGACAGCAGTCCGGCCGGGGCCTCGATCAGCGGCGCCACCGGGGCGCCGAGCCGGAGCCGGAAGCTCGCCTGGGTGCTGCTGAGCCGCGAAGGGTCCGACTCCACCTTGACGGTGTTGAGGCCGGGGCCCGCGTCTATCCCGGTGCTGCCGTCGCCGAACAGGGGGCGCCGAGGTGTTCTGGTGTCCACGCCCGTCTAACCGGGTGACGGCCGCTTAGGACACTCTCCCGAGTGGATGGACGGCACACACTTGAAGTGATCATGAAAAAAGCGATCGGGCCCGGTCGGGCCCGATCGCCTTCACTCTGTTTGCGGGGAATTCGGAAGATCGCCTGCGTTCCGGACCCCGGCCGTGCTGGGCCCCGGGCGCCGCTCAGCGGCGCCCGACGGTGCTCAGCGCTTGGCCCGCAGCCGCGCGGCCTCGTACAGCACGATGCCCGCCGCGACACCGGCGTTCAGCGACTCGGTCAGGCCGGACATCGGGATCCGGACCCGCATGTCGCAGGTCTCCGAGACCAGGCGGGACAGGCCCTTGCCCTCGCTGCCCGCGACGATCACGACCGGCCCGTTCAGCAGGTCCAGGTCGCCGATCTCGGCCTCGCCGTCGGCGGCCAGGCCGACCACCATCAGGCCGGCCTTCTGGTAGGCCTCCAGGGTGCGGGTCATGTTGGTGGCCCGGGCGACGGGCAGCCGGGCCGCGGCGCCGGAGGAGGTCTTCCACGCACCGGCGGTCATGCCGGCCGCGCGGCGCTCGGGGATGACCACGCCGTGCGCGCCGAAGGCGGCTGCGGAGCGGACCACCGCGCCCAGGTTGCGCGAGTCGGTCACGCCGTCCAGCGCGATGATCAGCGGGTCCTGGCCGGCGTCGGCGGCGTCCGCCAGCAGGTCCTCGGGGTGCGCGTACTCGTACGGGGGCACCTGGAGCACCAGGCCCTGGTGGTTCATCCCGCCGGTCATCTGGTCCAGCTGGGGCCGCGGGGCCTCCATCAGCGGGATGCCGCGGTCGTTGGCGGCCTGGAAGGCGTCGCGGACCCGGTCGTCGGTGTCGATGAACTGCTGGACGTACAGCGCGTTGGCCGGCACGTCGCCCTGCAGGGCCTCGACCACGGAGTTGCGGCCGAAGACCAGCTCGGCGCTGCCCGCACCGCCGCGGCCGCCGCGACCGCCGCCGCCGGCCCGGCGCATTCCGGCCCGGGCCTTGGCGTCCCGCTCGCGCTTGAGCGCGGCGTTGGCGGCGCGCTGCTTCGGGTGGCCCTTGCGCTCCTCGCCGGGAGGGGTCGGGCCCTTGCCCTGGAGGGCCTTCCGGCTGTGCCCGCCGGTACCGACAGACGCGCCCTTCTTCGATCCGGGGTTGCGGCGGTTCCTGCGCTGGCTGTTGCCGGCCATGGCTGTACTTCCTGTCTGTCCGGCATGCCCCGGCCGCCCCGGTCTGCCCGGTGGCGGTCGACGGCATGCGCTACGTCATGCGGGAGGGCCGTACCGGTCCGGTACGGCCCACCCATCACCCCGATCGTCGGATGGGGTTACTGGCTGTTGATCGTCCAGCGCGGGCCGGACGGGGTGTCCTCGATCGCCAGCCCGGCCAGGCCGAGCTGGTCGCGGATGGCATCCGCGGTGGCGAAGTCCTTGCGCTCGCGCGCCGCCTGCCGCTGGTCCAGGACCAGGCGGACCAGCGAGTCGACCACACCGTGGAGGTCCTCGCCGCGCTCCGCCCCGGCCCACTGCAGGTCGAGCGGGTCGAGGCCCAGTACACCGAGCATCGCACGGACCTCGGCGAGTCGCGCCACCACGCTCTCCTTGTCGTCCGCGTTCAGGGCGCTGTTGCCCTGGCGGACGGCGGTGTGCACGACGGCCAGCGCCTGCGGCACGCCGAAGTCGTCGTCCATCGCCTCGGCGAAGGCCGGCGGCACCTCGGGCGCCGCGTCGACCGTCCCGCAGCGCTCGACGGCGCGCTGGACGAAGCCCTCGATCCGGCCGAAGCCGGCCTCGGCCTCGCGCAGCGACTCCTCGCTGTACTCGATCATCGAGCGGTAGTGCGGGCCCGCCAGGTAGTAGCGGAGCACGATCGGCCGCCACGCCCGGACCATCTCGGAGACCAGCACCGAGTTGCCCAGCGACTTGCTCATCTTCTCGCCGGCCATGGTGACCCAGGCGTTGTGCACCCAGAAGTTGGCGAAGTCGTCGCCGTAGGCCTTGGACTGGGCGATCTCGTTCTCGTGGTGCGGGAAGATCAGGTCCAGCCCGCCGCCGTGGATGTCGAAGGCGGCGCCCAGGTACTTGTGGGCCATCGCCGAGCACTCCAGGTGCCAGCCCGGCCGCCCGCGGCCCCACGGGGTCTCCCAGCTCGGCTCGCCCGGCTTGGCGGCCTTCCACATCGCGAAGTCGCGCTGGTCCCGCTTGCCGGTCTCGCCCTCGCCCTCGGGCTGGCGCAGGTCGTCCAGCTTCTGGTTGGAGAGTGCCAGGTAGTCCGGGTACGAGCGGACGTCGAAGTAGACGTTGCCGTCGGCCGCGTAGGCGTGGCCCGTCTCGATGAGCCCGCGCATCATCTCGATCATCTCGGGGATGTGCCCGGTGGCCCGCGGCTCGACGGTCGGCGGCAGGCAGCCCAGCGCGTCGTAGCCGTCGTTGAAGGCGCGCTCGTTCTGGTAGCCGATCTGCCACCACGGCGTGCCGAGCTCGCGCTCCTTGGCGATGATCTTGTCGTCGATGTCGGTGACGTTCCGGACGAAGGTCACCTGGTAGCCGCGGTAGGCGAACCACCGCTGCATGATGTCGAAGTTGAGCCCGGACCGGATGTGCCCGATGTGTGGCGCCGACTGGACGGTAGCGCCGCACAGGTAGATCGAGACACAACCCGGTACAAGCGGGACGAAGTCGCGTACCTGGCGGGTGCTGGTGTCGTACAGACGAATGCTCACAGCGTCAAGCGTAGTGGGCAGCAGGGGGTGCCCCGCCACATTCCCCCGGGAAACGGTGGGCTGTGGCGGGGTCGGACGCTGCCGCGGACGCGGCTCAGATGTTGCCGAGCACCTTGCTCGGGGCGAGCCGGACGGTCACCCGGACGTCGTCCGGGCCGTCCATCGTGTACTTGTCCTGGCCCATGTACTTGCCGGCCAGCTCGTCGATCAGCTCCCGGCCGCCCTCGGTGGTCATCGAGACCTCCCCGCGCGCCTCCAGGTACTCGTACGGGCTGTCCGCCGGGTTGATCAGGATCGAGACCCGCGGGTCCCGCACCAGGTTGAGGTGCTTGCGACGGCCCTGGACGGTGGAGAACAGGATGTCGTCGCCCTCCCGCTTGACCCAGACCACGGTGGACTGGGGGCTGCCGTCGGGCTGGATCGTGGAGACCACGGCGAAGCTCTTGGTGTCGAGCAGGGCCTTGGCGCGGTCGGAGAGCTGGGCGGACACGGTTTACCTCTTCTCGTCGGCGGTGCGGCCCGAGCGGAAGTCCCGTACGGGCCCGAGCCGAACAGTAGCGACTCGGGCCCCGCGGACACCGGGTGAACACCCGTCAGGGACGGTTTCTTCCCGCCGCTCGGCGCGGCCGGCTCAACGCCGCTCGTACACCAGGGCGGTGGCGATCGCGGCCAGACCCTCGGCCCGGCCGGTCAGCCCCAGCCCGTCGGTGGTGGTGCCGGAGACGGACACCGGGGCACCGGCCGCCTCGGACAGCGCGGCCTGCGCCTCGGCCCGGCGCCTGCCGATCTTCGGCCGCACGCCGATCACCTGGACCGAGACGTTGCCGATCTCGAAGCCCGCCGCGCGGACCAGCCGGGCCGCCTCGCCGAGCAGCTTCACCCCGGACGCGCCGGCCCACTCCGGGCGGTCGGTGCCGAAGTGGGCGCCCAGGTCGCCGATCCCGGCGGCCGAGAACAGCGCGTCGCAGGCGGCGTGCGCGGCGACGTCGGCGTCCGAGTGCCCGGAGAGCCCGATCCCGGCGTCCGGCCACTCCAGCCCGGCCACCCAGAGCGGGCGGCCGGCCTCGAAGGCGTGCACGTCGGTGCCGATCCCGACGCGGGGGATCACCGGGGCCTGCGGGGCGGCGGGCACCGGAGCGGCGGTCGTCGGGTCAGTAGGCATCGGCGGCCCTCCTGCGGGCGAGTACGGCCTCGGCGAGCACGAGGTCCAGCGGACGGGTGACCTTGAACGCCTCCTCGTGGCCGGGCACCACGACGACCCGGCCGCCGTAGCGCTCGACCAGGCCGGCGTCGTCGGTGACCGCGGGCGCGTCGGCGGTGCCCGCGCTCTCATCGGCCAGCGCCTTGGCGTGCACCTCGACCAGGGTGGCCCGGTCGAAGCCCTGCGGGGTCTGCACCGCGCGAAGGGTGGCGCGCTCGGGCGTGTCGAGCACCGGCTCGGGGCCACCCGGGTTCGGCTCGACCCGCTTCACCGTGTCGGCCAGCGGCACCGCCGGCACCACCGCCCGCGCCCCGGCCCGGACGGCGGCCGCGACGGCGTCCACCACCTCGACCGGGACCAGCGGGCGGGCCGCGTCGTGCACCAGCACGATCCCGACCTCGTCCGGGATCGCGGCCAGGCCCAGCCGGACCGACTCCTGGCGGGTCGCCCCGCCGGCCACCACCCGGATGTCCTTGTCGTCCAGCCCGTGGCTGTCCAGCAGGGCGACCACCTCGGCCACCCCGTTGGCGGGCGCGGCGACCACGACCAGGCCGACCGCCCGGCTGCGGGCCAGGGCCCGGACGGCGTGCACCAGGAGCGGCACGCCCCCGAGCTCCCGCAGGGCCTTCGGGGCCCCCGGCCCCAGCCGCTCACCGCGTCCGGCGGCGGGCACCACTGCTGCTGCGACTGCTCCTGACGCGTTCAGGTTTCACTCCTTCGGCGAAGTGGGTATGGCCATGGCGTGCCCGGCGGGCGCACCGGGCCCCTTCCGAAGAACCACGGTCCACCGCCCGCCGCACAGCTCCGCAAGCTCCGCACGACAACGGGTGCAGAAACGCTCTTGCAGGCCTGGGCCGGCTGGGGCGGGTGGCGTGGTCCGGACATGCCTCAGCGCCCGAAGTGCCACTGCACCACTCGCGAACGGTTCGTCCGCGGAGTGGTGCGTCGGCACCGGGCGCTGTGAGCGTTGGGCGGCAGCCCGACCGCACTGCGGTGGCGTGCGCTACGAGGCGAGGACCTCGTCGAGCAGCGTCTCCGCCTTGTCCTCGTTGGTGTTCTCCGCCAGCGCGAGCTCGCTGACGAGGATCTGGCGCGCCTTCGCGAGCATCCGCTTCTCGCCGGCCGAGAGGCCGCGCTCGCGCTCGCGGCGCCACAGGTCGCGGACGACCTCGGCGACCTTGATGACGTCGCCCGAGGCGAGCTTCTCCAGGTTCGCCTTGTAGCGACGGGACCAGTTGGTCGGCTCTTCCGTGTACGGCGCCCGCAGCACCTCGAAGACCCGGTCCAGACCCTCCTGGCCGACTACATCGCGCACGCCGACGAACTCCGCGTTCTCGGCGGGCACGCGGAGCGTCAGGTCTCCCTGCTGCACCTTGAGCACCAGGTAGGTCTTGTCCACACCTTTGATCTGGCGAGTTTCGATGGCCTCGATCAGCGCGGCCCCGTGATGGGGGTAGACCACCGTGTCGCCAACCTTGAACGTCATGTGACAGGACCCCTTCCGTGGCTTTCCAGAATAACACGCTTCTCGGCCCACCCGAAGGGCGTTTTCGCAGGTCAGGGCCGGTCTCGGGGCTTGACAAGGACCCCCATGACGTGCTGCGACCAGTGTTCGAGAGGGGCTTCCCGCAGGTCGGAGGCGGTTCCGGGGTTCGGCGAAACCCTTGCGCAACACCCCCGCAACCGTGATTGGATCTTGAGCTTTCACCCCTTTCCGGGTCGCGGCCGAATCGTTATTCGATCTTGGTCGAAGCTTGTCCGTCACGTGACCCGAACATGCCGACCGTACCGCCGGACGGCCCCCGGCGGGCCCCGGGAGCGCGACACGGGGACCACCCCGTGAGGAGCGCATAAACGAGGTCGATAATCTGAGACCTGACCTACCGACACGTGACCTAGGAGAAGCCGCCGCCGTGAGCCGCAGCCTTCGACGCGGCAGCATCGCCGCCATCGCCGCCATCGCCATCGCCTCGCTGTCCTCCTGCGCCGCCGGCAACACGCCGGACACCCTGCAGATCAAGCCGGACAACGCGGCGGCGACCATCGGAACGCACCTCCGACTGAACAACATCGTGGTCGTCACCGGTCAGGGCGCCGTCGGCGACCACACCGGTCCCGCGAACGTGGTCGTGAACATCGCGAACACCGCGGACACCCCGGCCGAGCTCCAGTCCGTCACCGTCGGCGGTGCCGCCACCACCTTCGCGGACGCCGCCGGCGCGCCGCTGTCCGGCATCGTCGTCCCGGCCGGCGGAGCCGTGGCGATCGGCGGTCAGGGCAACCCGACCGCCACCGCCTCCTCCGCGACCGTCCACGTCGGCGGCTTCGCCCCGACCGTCTTCACCTTCAAGGACGGCCAGAAGGTCGAGGCCCAGGCCGCCGTGAGCCCGGACTCGGGCGAGCACGGCCACGGCCTCTACCAGGGTTACGGTCCGACCCCGTCGCCGACCGCCACCCCCGCCAAGACCACCACCCCCGGTGCCACCGCCCCGGCCGCCGGCACCACCCCGGGCGCGCCGACCACCGGTGGCGCCGTCCCGGCCGGCACCACCGCCCCGGCCGCGCACTGACGCCGCACTCCGCTCCGGTGGGCCCGCCCTGGCCCGCCTGAGCGACGCGAAGGCCCCCTCCGGCTGCTGCCGGCGGGGGCCTTCCGCGTGGTCGGGGCGGTTTACGGCTCGAACTTGTAGCCCAGGCCGCGGACGGTGACCAGGTAGCGCGGCGCGCCCGGGTCCGGCTCGATCTTGGCCCGCAGGCGCTTCACGTGGACGTCCAGGGTCTTGGTGTCGCCGACGTAGTCCGCGCCCCACACCCGGTCGATCAGCTGCATCCGGGTGAGCACCCGGCCCGCGTTGCGCAGCAGCATCTCCAGCAGGTCGAACTCCTTGAGCGGCAGGTCGACCTTGGCGCCGTCCACCGTCACCACGTGGCGGTCGACGTCCATCCGGACCGGGCCCGCCTCGAGGGCGCCCGGGCCGTTGCCGTTGTCCCCCGCGCCGCCGTCCTCGCCGCGGCGGCGCAGCACCGCGCGGATCCGCGCGACCAGCTCGCGGGTGGAGTACGGCTTGGTGACGTAGTCGTCAGCGCCTATCTCCAGCCCGACGACCTTGTCGATCTCGCTGTCCTTGGCGGTCACCATGATCACCGGGACGTTGGAACGCACCCGGAGCTGGCGGCAGACCTCCGTGCCGGGCAGGCCCGGCAGCATCAGGTCGAGCAGGACGAGGTCGGCACCATTGCGTTCGAACTGCTCCAGGGCGTCGGGGCCGGTGGCGGCGACGGCCACCTCGAAGCCCTCCTTGCGGAGCATGTACGAGAGGGCGTCACTGAACGACTCCTCGTCCTCGACCACCAGTACTCGGGTCACGATCAGGCCTCCGGGGCAAGCTGAGGGGTTGTGTCTGACAGGTGTTGTTCCCGCTCCCCGGCGGGGAGCGAACGGGCCTTGCGGTCCGTGGTGAGGGTCGGGGGTGCGGCGGGGTCGCCGCCCGGCGCGTGGTCCGTCCCGTCGTCGAACTCGTCGTCGGGCTCGTCCTCCACCGGGGCCCGCCCGGCGGGCAGGCGGACGGTGAAGGTCGAACCCTGGCCCTCGACGCTCCACACCGAGACGGTGCCGCCGTGCGAGGCCGCGACGTGCTTGACGATGGACAGGCCCAGACCGGTGCCGCCGGTCGCCCGGGAGCGGGCGGGGTCGACGCGGTAGAACCGCTCGAAGACCCGCTCGCGGTCCTTCTCGGAGATGCCGATGCCCTGGTCGGTGACCGAGATCTCGATCAGCTCGCCGTCCGCCTCCCCGAGCGCCGCGGCGCTGGAGATCCGGCGGGTGGCGATGGCCACCCGGGTGCGGGGCGGGCTGTAGTTGACGGCGTTCTCGACCAGGTTGCCGAGCGCGGCGGCGAGCTGGCCGCGGTTGCCGTGCAGGTAGAGGCCGGCGATGCCGCCCGCCGCGATCAGGATCTGCTTGGCGGCGGCCTGCTGGCGGCAGCGGTCGATCGCCTCGACGATCAGCTCGTCCACCGCGACCGGCTCCGGGTCGACCATCAGCCGGTCGTCCTGGACCCGGGAGAGGTCGATGATCTCCTGGACCAGGCTGGCCAGTCGGGCCGCCTCGACCTGCATGCGGCCGGCGAAGCGCTGCACCGCCTCCGGATCGTCGGACGCGTCGACGACCGCCTCGGAGAGCAGCGACAGGGCACCGACCGGCGTCTTGAGCTCGTGGCTGACGTTGGCCACGAAGTCCCGGCGGACGGCCTCCACCCGGCGCCGCTCGGTCTGGTCCTCGACCAGCACCAGCACCAGTCGGGAGCCCAGCGGGGCCACCCGGACGGAGACCGCGAGCGGCTCCGCCGCGCGGGCCGCGCCCGGCCGGGGCACCTCCAGTTCGACCTGGCGGATCTCGCCGTCCCGGCGGGTGGAGCGGGCCAGCGAGAGCATCTGGTCCACGGCGACGGCGCCACCGCGCACCAGGCCCATCGCGTACGCCGCCGAGCTGGCCTTGACCACCTCGTCGCCCTCGCCCAGCACGATCGCGCAGGAGCGGAGCACGGAGAGTACGGTGTCGACCCCGGGCGGCAGCGGCGGCTCGGGGTGGCCGGTGCCCAGGGACTGGTACCGGCCGGGGTTCCTGCCGCCGGTTCCGCTGTACCTGCCCTTGGCCTGCTCGCGCTCGCTCCAGCGGAAGGCGATGGAGGCGGTGAGGCCGACGCCGAGCCCGGCTATGGCACAGGCAGCGGCGGCGGCCACGTTCACGTCCATGTGGCCAGCGTAAGCGCACGGCCAGGGCACTCCCCAAGCCTGGGATCAAGGCATCGACCACGCGTTGCCGAGAATTCACCTTCAGGTAGCTGCCGATTCACCGGAGCGGCCGTGCACCGTCGCCCTGACGGCGGAAAGTTGGCCAGGCAGCCCGTGTGGGACAGATCGGTGTGCCGAACAGCGGCCACCGGCTCGGGTGTGCGCGTACGATGCGCGCCACCAGCAGCGGTCTCCCGGACGCCGGAACGACGGTCGGACGGGTTGACCGGTCGGCACCGCCACCGACACAGCTACTGAGGAGAGAACATGCGCGACGCGTACCACGAGGAACTCGATGCGATCGGCGACAGCCTGGTCGAGATGGCCCGGCTGGTCGGATCGGCGATGGGCCGGGCCACCACCGCCCTCCTCGACGCGGACCTGGCGCTGGCGGAGAGCGTGATCGCCGCCGACGAGAAGGTCAACGACCTCCACCACGAGCTGGAGAACCGGGCCATCGACCTCCTCGCCCGCCAGCAGCCGGTCGCCACCGACCTGCGCATCGTCGTCACCTCGCTGCGGATGAGCGCCGACCTGGAGCGCTGCGGCGACCTCGCCCGGCACGTCGCCAAGGTCGCGCGGATGCGCTACCCCGACACCGCGGTGCCGGGCGACCTGCAGTCCACCGTCCTGGAGATGGGCCAGCTCGCCCAGCGCCTGGTGGCCAAGGCCGGCCTGGTCATAGCCACCAAGGACGTCGACAAGGCCCTGGAGATGGAGCAGGACGACGACGCGATCGACTCGCTGCACCGCGAGCTGCTGTCGCACCTGATCGACGAGCGCTGGCACCACGGCATCGAGACCGCCGTCGACATCACCCTGGTCGGCCGCTACTACGAGCGCTTCGCGGACCACGCGGTGTCGGTCGCCAAGCGCGTGGTGTACCTGGTGACGGGCGAGCACGTGGCCGAGTTCGTGGCCGCCACCGAGGCCGCCGAGGCCGCGCCGGTCGACTGACCGCCGGTCCCGGCACCGGCGGGGGCGGGGGCGGTACCGGCGGGCGCCGTGGCCGCCCCGGCTCCCCCCGAGGGGTGTGTAAACCCGTGACGAGGGTGGTGCGGGCGCACGGTCCTCCGTGCGCCCCACCACTGCGCGCCCGTTGACGCCCCCTCCGTTCGGCGGTTTCACTCGACGGTGGGGGCACAGGAGTGCGCCCGTCCTTAGGAGGGAAGCTCGATGAAGGCCAACCCGACCCGACCGGCAACCGCCCACGACACCGTCGAGCCGCCCGCCCCGAAGCTGCTCCCCGTCCTCGCCGCCGGCTGCGGCTGCGGCCCGGGCTGCGGCTGCGGCTGCCAGTCCGGCGCTCCCTGCCAGTGCGGCGGAGCCGACGGCGGCTGCTGCGGTGGCCACTGAGCGGCCCGCCGACCACGGAGTCCCCGAGGTGCACGGTCTTCCTGCGGCCGTGCACCTCGCTCGTGTCGCCGCCCCCTCGCGGGGTCAGAACCTGACGTCGGTGCAGGAGTAGAAGGCGTTGCCGGTGTCGGCGATCGTCCAGACCGCGACGACCACCTGGTGCCCGGTGCGCCCGCTCGGGATGGTCGCGGTGTGGCTGAGCGTGCTCGGCACCTGCACCCCGCCGTACGGGACGGTCAGGAAGGGCGTCAGGTCCAGGTTGGCCCGGGTGACGGGCTGGCTCGCGTCGTAGCCCGGCTTGGTCATGTAGTACCGGAAGTCCGTGGTCGCGTGCCGGGCGGTGAACGTCCAGGTGAAGGTGAGCTGCCGGCCCGCCGTCACCGGGGTGGTCGGCCAGGCGCCCGCGTGGGGGTCGTCCAGCTCGGCGAAGCGCGCGTTGCCGCCGGCACAGATGGCGCCGTCCGAGGGGCCGAGGGCCGGGAAGCCCTTGGGGCCCTCGACGCTCTGCGGCTCCCACTGGATGTCGCCGCAGTCCCACGGGACGCCGTCGACGTGGGTGTCGCAGAGCGCGGCGCGGCTGGGCGGGGTCGAGATCCAGCCGTGGGACGAGGCCGGGAAGGCGAGGGTCAACGGGATCGCCAGCGCGGCGACGGCCGCCCCGACGATGTGGTGTGTGCGCATGGTGCTCCTCCGTGGGGGTGGATGGAGTGTGCGCCGGGGCGCAGACGCGCGCGTTGGGGGTGCGGCGGCCCGGACGGGGGGAGATCCTGGCATGCCTGCGCCGGTCCGGTGCCTCACGGTAGGAGCCGCCGGCCGAGCCCGTCAATGGTCTGAACCACTTTGCCGGCCTTCCCAACTCCCTTGCCAAGCAATCGAGTTGGCCTCGAACCGACCGAAAACGAACGAAGGCCCCGCCGCCCGGTCTACCCGGGCGGCGGGGCCGTAGCGGCAAGTGGCCTACTTCTTGCCCTGGTTCTTGACCGCCTCGATCGCGGCCGCGGCGGCGTCCGGGTCGAGGTAGCGGCCGCCCGGGGTGACGGGCTTGAAGTCGGCGTCCAGCTCGTACACCAGCGGGATGCCGGTCGGGATGTTCAGGCCGGCGATGGCCTCGTCGGAGATGCCGTCGAGGTGCTTGACCAGCGCGCGCAGGCTGTTGCCGTGGGCGGTGACCAGGACGGTCTTGCCGCCGGCGAGGTCCGGGACGATGGCGTCGTACCAGTACGGGAGCATCCGCTCGACGACGTCCTTCAGGCACTCGGTGCGCGGACGCAGCTCGCTCGGGATCTCGGCGTAGCGGGCGTCACCGGCCTGGGAGTACTCGGCGTCGTCGGCCAGCACCGGCGGCGGGGTGTCGTACGAGCGGCGCCACAGCTGGAACTGCTCCTCGCCGAACTCGGCCAGGGTCTGGGCCTTGTCCTTGCCCTGGAGCGCGCCGTAGTGGCGCTCGTTCAGCCGCCAGCTGCGGCTGACCGGGATCCAGTGCCGGTCGGCCTTGTCCAGGGCGATCTGCGAGGTGCGGATGGCGCGGCGCAGCAGCGAGGTGTGCAGCACGTCGGGAAGCAGGCCCTCGGCGGCCAGGAGCTCGCCGCCACGGGCGGCCTCCTTCTCGCCCTTCTCGTTGAGGTCGACATCGACCCAACCGGTGAACAGGTTCTTCTGGTTCCACTGGCTCTCGCCGTGGCGGAGCAGGATGAGTCGGTACGTCGTGTCAGCCATGGCCCCAGCTTAGTGGGGGGCCGGAAAACCCCTGGTGGGGACCTACGACCGCTGTGTAATGTGTGCCCAGCGCATCTGACACTTACATCCGTCGGCTGACCGGGCCTGCCCGCGCCGCTCAGCGGACGCCTGCCCTCGGGAGCCCCCACATGCTCGTCACCGCCCGGTTCCGAAGAGTGCTCCAGGAGACGGCGGGCGGGCTGCCGCGCCAGTTCTGGTGGCTCTGGGTGAGCACCCTGGTGAACAAGCTGGGCGCGTTCGTCGTTCCGTTCCTGGCGATGTACCTGACCAAGGACCGGGGGTACTCGGCCTCCTACGCGGGCCTGGTGGCCTCGCTGTTCGGCCTCGGCTCGGCCGCCGCGGCACTCCTCGCGGGCGTGCTGACCGACCGGATCGGGCGACGCCCCACGCTGCTGGGCGCCCAGCTCGGCACCGCGCTGTTCACCACCGTGCTCGGCTTCACGGACGGCCAGGTGGCGATCGCCGTGGTGGCCTTCCTGGTGGGCCTGTTCAACAACGCCACCCGGCCGCCCACCTCGGCCGTCATCGCCGACCTGGTGCCGCCCGAGGACCGGGTCCGCGCGTACTCGCTGAACTACTGGGCGGTCAACATCGGCTTCGGCCTCTCGGCCGCCCTGGCCGGTCTGATCGCCACCCACGGGTACCTCACGCTCTTCCTGCTGGACGCGTTCTCCACCCTGGTCTGCGCGCTGGTGATCTTCGTCCGGATCCCGGAGACCAGGCCGCAGGTCGCCCCCGACCAGTCGGCGGACTCCGCCGAACCCCGGATCAGCCTGCTCTCGGTGTTCCGGGACGCCCCGTTCATGGCGCTGGTCGGGCTGACCCTGATGCTCGCGCTGGTCTTCCAGCAGGGCAGCACCACGCTGGCCGTGGACATGGGCGCGGCCGGGATCACCTCCACCGAGTACGGCCTGGTCATCGGCCTGAACGGGCTGCTGATCGTGGTCCTCCAGATCCCGCTCACCCGGTGGATGCAGGGCCGTTCGCGGACCGGGCTGCTGATCGCCAGCTGTCTGCTCACCGGCTGGGGCTTCGGGCTGGCGGCGGTGGCCGGGTCCTCGGCCTGGCTGTTCGCGCTCTCGGTGGCGGTCTGGACGGTCGGCGAGATCCTCAACACGCCGGTGATGATGGGACTGGTCGCCGAGCTGGCGCCGGCCCACGGGCGCGGTCGCTACCAGGGCGTGTTCAGCCTCTCCTGGTCGCTCGCCTCGTTCCTCGGCCCGGCGGGCGGCGGGCTGCTGCTCCAGCACGCCGGGCCGGTGGTGCTCTGGACGACCTGCGGGGCGGTCGGAACCGCCACCGCGGCCGGGTACCTGGTGCTGGCCCGCCGGACGGGCGCGGTGGGGCGCCCCCGGCCCGTGGCGACGGAGATCGCGGCGCCCGCGGCGGAGCCGGAGAAGGCCCCGGCGGGCGCCTGAGCGGACGGGTCAGCCGGCGTCCGGGGCGTCGGCCCCGGGGGCGGGGGCGTCGGCCCCGGGGGCGGGGGCGTCGGCCCCGGGGGCGGGGGCGTCGGCCCCGGGGGCGGGGGCGGCCAGGTGGGCGAAGGCGGCCAGGTTGCGGGTGGACTCCCCGCGCTTGGTCCGCCACTCCCACTCCCGCCGGATCGCCGTGGCGAAGCCCAGCTCCAGCAGGGTGTCGAACGGCTCGTCGGCGTTCTCCAGCACCGTCCCGAGCAGCCGGTCCACGACCTGCGGGGTGAGCGCCTCCAGCGGCAGCCGGCCGGCCAGGTAGACGTCGCCGAGCGCGTCGATCGCGTACCCGACGCCGTACATCCGGGTGTTGCGTTCCAGCAGCCAGCGGTAGACGGCCTCGTGGTTCTCGTCCGGGCGGCGGATCACGAAGGCGTTCACCGAGAGGGTGTGGTCGCCGACCCGCAGGGCGCAGGCGGTGCTCAGCTTCCGGGTGCCGGGGAGGGCCGCCACCAGCGTGTACGGGTCGGCGGCGGCCGGCTCCCAGGCCACCCCGGCGTCGTCCAGGGCGGTGCGCAGGAGGGTCAGGGCCTCGTCCTTGGTGCGGATTGCCATGAGGGTGACGTTACTCGCCGGTACCGGGCGGGCGCAGCCCAGACGCCCCCCGACCTCACCCGCTCGCGGCCTCAGGCCAGGCGCTGCCTGGCCCCGGCGAACCGGCCGCCAGGGCGGGCCATGCTGCCGGCGTACACCTCGGCGGTGGTCGCCGCGGCGGTGTCCCAGCCGAAGGCGGCCGCGTGCCGGGCCGCCGCCTCGCCGCGCCGGGCCACCAGGCCCCGGTCGGTGACGTACGGCTCCAGCGCGTACGACCAGTCCAGCGGGTCGTGGCCCTGCACCAGGGAGCCGGTCTCGCCGTCCCGCACCGCGACCGGCAGGCCGCCGACCGCGGCCGCCACCACCGGGGTGCCGCAGGCCTGCGCCTCCAGCGCGACCAGCCCGAAGGACTCGCTGTACGAGGGCATCACCAGCGCCGTCGCCGCGCGGTACCAGTCCGCGAGCTGCGGCTGGCCGACCGGCGGGTGGAACCGCACCACGTCGCAGATGCCCAGCTGGGCGGCGAGCTTGTGCAGGCTCTCCGGCCGGGCCAGCCCGGTGCCGGACGGACCGCCGACCACCGGCACCACCAGGCGCTCGCGCAGCTCCGGACGGCGGGCCAGCAGCGCGGCGACCGCCCGCAGCAGCACGTCCGGGGCCTTCAGCGGCTGGATCCGGCCGGCGAACAGCAGCACCGCGGCGTCCTGCGGCAGGCCCAGCCGGGCCCGCGCGGCGGCGGACGTCCGCGGCCCGCCGGGGCGGAAGACGTCCAGGTTGACCCCCGGGTGGACGACGGCCAGCTGGTCCGGCCGGGCGCCGTAGTGCCGGGCCAGCTCGGCGGCCTCCTCGGTGGTGTTGGCGATCAGCCGGTCGGCCGCCTCCACCACCTGGGTCTCCCCGATCACCCGGGCCGCGGGCTCGGGCGTGTCGCCCACGGCCAGCGCGGCGTTCTTGACCTTCGCCATGGTGTGCATGGTGTGCACCAGCGGCACCCCCCAGCGCTGCGCGGCCAGCCAGCCGACCTGCCC
Source organism: Kitasatospora sp. NPDC001095 (assembly GCF_053598615.1). NCBI lineage: Bacteria > Bacillati > Actinomycetota > Actinomycetes > Kitasatosporales > Streptomycetaceae > Kitasatospora > Kitasatospora sp. NPDC001095. The sequence goes on from NZ_JBSFKQ010000004.1 coordinate 16,481, forward strand.
GGAGAGCCAGTAGTGCGAGTGCACCAGGTCGTAGTGGCCGGGGCGGTGGCCCGCCTCCGTCCGCAGCACCCCGTGGGTGAAGGCGCACAGCTGGGCCGGCAGGTCCTCCTTGACCAGGCCCTCGTACGGCCCGGCGGTGACGTGCCGCACCAGCACGCCCGGGGCCAGCTCGACCGTCGGCGCGTCGTCCGAGCAGATCGACCGGGTGAACACCTCGACCTCGATGTCGAGGTCGGCCAGGCGCTTGGCCAGCTCGACGATGTAGACGTTCATCCCGCCGGCGTCACCGGTGCCGGGCTGGTGCAGCGGCGAGGTGTGGACGCTCAGCATGGCTATCCGGCGCGGGCGGCGGCGGCCGGGGACGAGCGACTGGAGCCGGCCGCGCGCGGGGGCGGCGGACTGGGCACGGCGTACCGAACGGACGGGGTGCTGGATCACCTGGCTGAAGCCTCCTCTGTGCGGCCCGTCTAGGCCGCCCGCGCCGGGCCGCCCGTTGTCCGGTGTGCGCTGCCCCGTCCTGGGCACACATCACCACCAGTGTGCCAACCACACGGACCGCCCGGGGCATTCCCGCCGCCGCCCACCGGCCGGACCGAGGACCATCGCCCCAGGTCAGCGCGGTCGGCCCGGCGGCCCGACTACCCTTCTGGGCATGGCTGCCTCCTTCGACCCCGCTCCCGCCGCGCCCGCCCGCGGACGGACCGGACGCCCGGTGGGAACGGTCACCCGGGGCACCACCAACACCAACCGGCTGCGCCGGATGGACCGCTGGATCGCCCACACCCTGGGCCGCGCGCTGCGCGCCGCCGACCGCCCGCCGGTCGCGGTGGACCTCGGTTACGGGGCCGCGCCGTGGACCGCCGTCGAGCTGGCCGGGCGCCTGCGCACGGTGCGGCCGGACGTCCGGGTGGTCGGGATCGAGATCGAACCGGAGCGGGTCGCCGCCGCGCTGCCGTACGCCGAGCCGCCGCTGCTCACCTTCCGGCGCGGGGGCTTCGAGGTGCCGCTGGACGGGGGCGCGCCGGCCCAGCTGATCCGGGCCGCCAACGTGCTGCGGCAGTACGACGAGTCGGCGGTGGCCGGGGTGTGGGAGCGGCTGTGCGCGCGGCTCGCCCCGGACGGGCTGCTGGTCGAGGGCACCTGCGACGAGGTCGGACGGCGGCACGTCTGGGTCGCGCTCGGCCCGGAGGGGCCCCGGACGGTGACCTTCGCGGCCCGGTTGGGCGGCCTCGGCCAGCCCTCCGACCTGGCCGAGCGGCTGCCGAAGGCGCTGATCCACCACAACGTGCCGGGGCGGCCGGTGCACGCCTTCCTGGCCGACTTCGACCGGGCCTGGGCGGCGGCCGCGCCGTACGGGGCGTTCGGGGCGCGGCAGCGCTGGGCGGCGGCCTGCGCGGCGCTCTCGGGCAGCTGGCCGCTGGTGGACGCGCGCGGCCGGTGGCGGCAGGGCGAGGTCACGGTGCCCTGGTCGGCGCTCGCGCCGTAGCGGGCGGCCGACCGGACCGGACCGACCGGGGAGCCTGCGAGCGCGGGGACGCACGGGAGTTCGCGACAGGCCCGGGAGCGCGCGGAAGGTTGGTGCACGCCGGATCTGGTGAGCGATCCGACGCATTCACTCGAACGAGTTATCGAATACCTATGGCGTGTTGACGCCCCGGCACGCCACGATGGTGCCGACCGAGCGGTGGCACCACACGCCGCTCGGTCGGCACCACGCCCCACGCAACACGCCCCACGCTCCACCGTCAGCCGTCCTGCTCGGACAGCTCCCCCCGAGCCCGCTCGAACACCTCGTACATCTCCGACCCGAACAGCACGAACCGCACCTCCGCCAGCTCCGCCCCCGCCTGCGCGTCACCGCCGTCCAGCACCTCCGCGACGGTGCCGAGCGCGATCCGGGCCGCGTCCGCCGGCGGCCAGCCGTAGATCCCGGCCGACACCGCCGGGAAGGCCACCGTGCGCGCGCCCAGCGCCGCCGCGGTGCGCAGCGACTCCCGATAGCAGGAGGCCAGCAGCCCCGCCCGCTCCTCGTACTCCTCCGCCCGGTACACCGGCCCGACGGTGTGCACCACCCACCGGGCCGGCAGCCGCCCGGCCGTCGTCGCCACCGCCCGACCGGTGGCCAGCCCCTTGCCCCAGTGCGAGGCCCGCAGTTTGCGGCACTCCTCCAGGATCTGCGGCCCGCCCTTGCGGTGGATCGCTCCGTCCACCCCGCCACCGCCCAGCAGGGACGAGTTGGCGGCGTTCACCACCACGTCCACCGACTGTTCCGTGATGTCACCCTCCGCCAGAGTGATCCGTGTCGTCATCGCCCGTTCCTCTCCCCCGGCCGCCCGGCTCCCGCCGGGCCGGGGCCGATTCGCCGTCCTCGTCCAGTCACCACACCGCCACCGGCGTGGCAATAACCACAACGGCGCCGGTCGGCCAGAGAAATCCCCGGAGATCACGTTATGGTCGCGAGAAGTTCCCCGACGCGCGGTGCCAGGCGGGCACTGCGGGCGGACGCCGACCGTTACGCAGTCAGGGAAAGGGAGGAACCACCGATGCCCGCAACGGGAGACGGGCGGGCACCTGGTGCCGCGGACCTGTCGGGCGCCCATGACGGCGCCCCCGTCGGTCATGCCCGCAGCCGCGCCACGACCGGACCGGCCACGACGGCTCCTCCGATACCCCACCCCCGCTCACGGGCCGCGCACGCCTCCCACCCGTCCCACGTCTCCGACCCGGCCGGCCCGCCGGCCGCGGACGGACCGGCCGACGGCGCGCCGCTGCGGCTGCTGGTCATCGAGGACGACGACTCGGACGCCCAGCTGATCAAGGCCGCGGTGGCCGACAGCGGCACCTCGATCGAGATCCACTGGGCCCGCGGCCTGGACCAGGCCACCGAACTGCTCGCCCCGCCCGCGCCCTGGGCCCGGCGCGGCCGCTCCCGCACCCCCGAGTTCGGCTGCGTGCTGCTCGACCTCGCCGCGGCCGCCGACCTGCCGCACCCGTCCGACTCCTCGGACGGGCTGGAGGGCCTGCACGAACTGCTCCGCCGGGCCCCGCACACCCCGGTCGTGGTGCTCACCGACGCCGCCGGGGCCGAACTCGGCGCCGCCGCCGTCGCGGCCGGCGCCCAGGACTTCCTGCTCAAGCACGAGACGGACGGCCCGCTGCTCGCCCGCGCCCTGCGCTACGCCGTCGAGCGCAAGCGCGCCGACGAGTCCCAGCGCCGCCTGGTCGAGGCCGAGTTGCGCGGCCAGGAGAACGCCCGCCTCCAGCGCCACCTGCTGCCCACCCCGCTGCTCGACGGCGCCGGGCTCTCCTTCACCCGGCGCTACCGCCCCGGCCGCCGCCGCGCGCTGCTCGGCGGCGACTTCTACGATGCCGTGCGCACCGACGACGGCGCCGTCCACGTCGTGATCGGCGACGTCTGCGGCCACGGCCCGGACGAGGCCGCGCTCGGCGTCGCGCTCCGGATAGCGTGGCGCACCCTGGTCTTCGCCGGCCTCACCGGCGAGGCCCTGCTCACCACCCTCCAGCACGTGCTGGAGCACGAGCGGCGCAGCGACGAGATCTTCGCGACGCTCTGCATGCTGGTCATCGAGCCCGGCGGGGTCGGCAGCGACCTCGACTCGCTCGGCGCCGCCGAACGGGCCCGGCTCTACCTCGCCGGGCACCCGGCGCCGCTGCTGCTCGGCCGGGACCACGCCCCGATCACCCTGCCCGCCGACCTCGCCGGGCCTGCGCTCGGCCTGCTTCCGTGCCACGACGGGCAGGCCGCCTGGCCCGCCCACGAGCTCGAACTGCGGCCCGGCTGGCGGCTGTTGCTCTACACCGACGGGCTGATCGAGGGACGGGTCGGGGCCGGGTCGCGCCGCCTGGGCCAGGAGGGGCTGGCGGACCTGGTCGGCGACCACCAGGCCGCCGGGCTGACCCGGGGGCGGCTGGTCGACAGCGCCATCGCCGAGGTCGAGGAGCTGAACGGCGGCGCGCTGACCGACGACGTCGCGGTGCTGCTGCTGGAGCGCAACCCGGTGCAGCTGATCCTCGGCTGACGGGCTCGGCGGCGCGAGCGCGGACGCCTGGGTGCGAAGGCCCGGGCGCGAAGGCCCGGGCGCGCAAACGCGGCGGCCCGGGCGGGTGAACTCACCGCCCGGGCCGCCGCGTTGTCCGGCGCAGGGCCTACCAGGGGCCGTACGGGCCGGTGTTGCTCCGGCCGCCCCGGCCACCGCCCCCGGTCAGCGCCCGGATCGCCGGGCGGACGTCCACCACGTAGACGATCGAGGCGACCAGACCGGCCAGGGTGCCGATGCCGGTGAAGAAGTTCACCCCGAACAGGAAGTCCCAGCCGAAGGAGATCGCCAGGATCGCCACCCAGAAGCCCTTGGTCTTCTTGTCGGCAGCCCGGTAGGCATCCTCCCGGCGGGTGGCCGCGTCGACCAGCGCGAACATCTTGTAGGCCAGGATGGCGATGGTCGCCCACCAGATCGGGTTCAGGTAGGAAAAGGCCAGAATCTGAAACACTCCGACCATTTCGATCTCCTCTGCTCTCGACTCCGGCGATGCGACCGCCGTCCATCCTGGCACGACGACCGTCCGCAACGGGGTCAACGTCCCACGGTCACCGGTTGTGCCCCGCGGGGCACGAGGTCACTGCGCGGCGTCGGCGGCGTCCTTGCGGGCCCGGGCGGACTTCTTCGGGGTGGGCGCGTCGTCGTTCTCCCCCACCGGCTCGGCCTCGACCCGCTCGACGGTCAGCTCGACCCGCTCGGCCTCGTCCGCCGCGCCAGGGCGGGCCTTGTCCACCACGACCTTGCCGCGCTCGGCGAGCTCGTCGTACGTCTCCTTGGCCTTCACGGCCAGCTCCACCGCGCGGGCCACCTGCTGCAGGGCGAAACCCTGGGCCCGCTCCTGCAGCGCCCTGAGGTCCGTCGGCAGGGCGGCGACGGTCTCGGTGACCCTGGCCTGTGCCCCGGTCAGCAGCGACTGCGCCTCCTGGAGCCTGGCGGTGGCCATCCCCTGCGCGCCCTTGCGGTCCGCCGCCAGCGCCTCGACCCGGCCGGGCACCTCGCGCAGCTTCTCGTAGGCGAGGTCCCCCGCGCCGGCCAGGGCGTACAGCGGGGTCGGGTCGCCGAGGGTCTTCTTGATCTCATCGGTGATGGGCATCGTTACCGATCCTCCCGGTGGGTGTTCTGGGTGGCGGCGCCGTCGGCCGTCGGGGTGGGAACCGCCGCGGCGTTCTCCTTGAGGAAGGCGTCGTAGACCGCGAGCAGCGCCTGCTTCTGCTGCTCGTTGATCAGCGGATCGGCCAGGATCGAGGCCCTGAGCTCCAGGCCCTCGCCCCGCCGCTCCTCCAGGATCCCGGCCTGGACGTACAGCGTCTCCGCGGAGATCCGCAGCGCCTTGGCGATCTGCTGGAGGATCTCCGCGCTCGGCTTGCGCAGCCCGCGCTCGATCTGGCTGAGGTACGGGTTGGACACGCCGGCGGCCTCCGCCAGCTGCCGCAGCGAGTACTGGGCGTTGCGGCGCTGCTCCCGGATGTACTCGCCCAGCGAGCCGACGTTCAGTGAGGCCATGCGGACAGCCTGCAGCACCCTGCTTGCAGATGCAAGCAGGGTGCTAGCGACAGCAAACGCGCCGGGGTGGGGCCGGGCCCTCGTGTCCGGCCGCCTGGGCGGGGACCGGGCCCTCCGACCGGCCCGTGGGTGGGGGCGTCAGGCCAGGTGGCTGAGGAGGAGTTCGGTGAGCCGTTCGGGGGTGCGCAGCGGGAGGTAGTGGTCGGCGTCCGGGACGAGGTGGCCGCGGGCGCCGGGGATGTCGGCGGCGAGCCGCCGGGCGATCGCCGCGATCTCCGGGTGGTCGCGGTCGCCGTGGACGACCAGGGTGGGCGCGGTGACGGTGCCGAGGACCGGCTCGGCCGCCCGGGCCGGGGCGCCGGCGAGGTGGTGCTCGCTGACGATCCGGCGGGCCGCGTTTTCCTCGACCATCCTCGCGATCAGCTCGCCGCCCGGTGCGGTGCGGCCCATGGCCGCCCAGACGGAGAGTTCCAGCTCGGCCAGCGCGGCCGCGTCGCCGCGCCGCCGGGCCTCGGCGTAGGCGGTGGTCTCCGGGGACGGCGGCCAGTCGTGACCGCTCACCGAGGCACCGACCAGGCCGAGCGCGGCGACCCTGTCCGGGTGGGCCAGGGCGAAGTCCAGCGCGGTCTCCCCGCCCATGCTCAGGCCGACCAGCGCGGCACTGCGCAGACCGAAGTGGTCCAGGACGGCGCCCAGGTCCGCGATGTCGTCGAAGACCTGCTCCGGCGCGCTGGAGCGGCCGAGGCCGCGGGCGTCGTAGCGGATCACGTCGTGGTGCCGGGACAGCTCCGGGACGACGGCGTCCCACAGTCGGGAGTCCATGCCGGAACCGTGCAGCAGCACCACCGGGCTGCCGGAGCCGCGGCGCTCCGCCCACAGCAGGCCGCCGCCGGGGGCGGGGACGTGGACCTCGGTGACGGGGGGTTCGATGTTCCGGCTCATGCGGTGATCATTCCAGAGCCGCTGTCAGGCCGTTCGGCCAGGCGGCCCGGGCGCAGGACGGTCAGGGCGTCTCGGGCAGCCGGATGGGCATCAGGACGGAGAAGGTGCCCGCCCGGCCCGGGGTGCGGACGGCCAACGGGGCGATCGGGCCGCCGAGTTCGAGGAGCAGCTGTTCGGGCCGCCCGGCGTCCAGGGCGTCGAGGGCGTCGAGGGCGTCGAGCAGGAAGTCCCGGTTGACGGCCAGCCGGTAGCCCTCGGGCGCCGGGTCGTCGGCGACGGTCAGGCGGCCGTCCCCGGTCAGGGTCAGGACGGTGACCTGGCAGTCGGCGCCGTCCGGGCCGGAGGGCAGGGTGCGGGTGGCGCCGGCCTCGACGGCGGCGCGCAGTCCGGCGGCGGACTGGGTGATCCGGTGCTCCGGTTCGAGCCGGGTGACGGCCCGGTGGTCGGGGTAGTCGAGGTCCGGCGCGACGCCCTCGATCCGGTGCTCCCCGACCTCGGCCCGGACCGGTCCCCCGCCGAGGGTGAGCACCACGTCCGCCGGTCCGGCGACGAGCAGCGCGCGCAGCGCGTCCACCAGCGCGGTCGGGACGATCGTGCCGGCCACCGGCCGCTCGGGCGTCCCGCCGGTGGCGGGCACCTCGGCGAGGGCCATCCGGTAGCGGTCGGTGGCGACCAGGCGCAGCACCGGGCCGTCCGGCTCGAAGAGCACCCCGGCGAGCGCGGGCAGCTCCGGGTCCCCGCAGACCGCGAAGCGGACTGCGTCCAGGGCGGCCGCGAGGTCCTCGGCCGGGACGGTGAGCCGGAGTGCGGCGGGGGTGGTGGTCATCGGCTGCTCCCTCTGGTCGATCATCGCGTGGATCAGGGAGAGTTCGCGGCGGGCGTCGGCGAGGCCGTCCTCCAGCCGTCGCAGGTGTGCGTCGAGCACCCGCCGGGCCTCGCCGCCGCCGGGTGCGGCGCCGAGCACGGCGCGGATGCCGGCCAGCGGCAGGCCGACCCTGCGCAGCCGGGCCAGCAGCCGGGCGTCGGCGAGCTGGCCGGGCCGGTACCAGCGGTAGCCGGTCTGCGGATCGACCCAGGCCGGGGTGAGCACCTCGGCGCCGTCGTAGTAGCGCAGGGTGCCGACGCCCAGGCCGCTGGCGCGGGCCAGTTCGCCGATGCTGTGCAGCTCGCTCTCCATGCCCGGTGACTCTGCGCCCTCGACCTGGTCGAGGGTCAAGCCGGGCCGGTCCGGCCGGGGGCGGACGTGGAGGCGGGGTCGGGGCGGGGGTCGGGGTCGGCGAGGTGGGCCAGCTTGTCCGGGTTGCGGACGCTGCGGATCTCGGCGATCCGCACGGTGCCGTCCGGCTGCTCGGCGAACTCGAACACCGAGACGGAGTCGACGGCGCCGTCCACGGTGATCAGCACGCCGGGATCCCCGTTGACCAGGACCGGCCGGGCACCGGCCCCCTCGCCGAGCCGGCTGAGCACCCCGAGGACGAAGCGGGCGATGTTCTCGGCACCGTTGATCGGCCGCAGCGCGGCGCGGATCACCCCACCGCCGTCCGTCCAGCCGGTGACGTCGGGGGCGAGCAGTTCCAGCATCCGGTTGAGGTCGCCGCCGACGCAGGCCGCCAGGAACTCGTCGGTGGCGCGGCGGCGCAGCTCGGGCGGCGCGTCGTAGCGCGGCCGGCCGGCGCGCACGTGCGCCCGGGCCCGGCTGCCGATCTGGCGGCAGGCGGCCTCGGTGCGGCCCACGGCCTCGGCGATCTCCTGGTAGGAGAAGCCGAAGGCCTCCTTGAGCACGAACACCGCCCGCTCCAGCGGGGACAGGCTCTCCAGCACCACCAGCAGGGCCAGCGAGACGGTCTCGGCCCGCTCGACGCCGTCGGTCGCGTCCGGCTCGGCGACCAGCGGCTCGGGCAGCCAGGGGCCGACGTAGGACTCGCGGCGGACGGCGGCCGAGTCCAGCTTGTTGAGCGCGAGGTTGGTGACCGTACGGGCCAGGAAGCCGCCTGGGCTGGCGACCGGGCCGGTGACGCCGCTCCAGCGCAGCCAGGTGTCCTGGACCAGGTCCTCGGCGTCGGCGACGCTGCCGAGCATCCGGTAGGCGATGCCGAAGACCATCCGCCGGTGCTGCTCGAAGTCGGCCAGCCGGGTGCCGGTCTCGTGGGTGTCGGTCACCCTCGCGACGTTACCGCATGGTAGCCACGGCGCTCGGGTGCTCAGCTCCGGAAGGCCTCGTAGGCGGGGCCGAGCACGGTGGCGAGGTCGCGGCCGTGCACGGTGATGCCGGAGCGGCCGAGACGGCGCAGCGAGGGCTCGTCCGGACCGTTCTCGTCCTCGTCCTCCGCCGGGGCGGGCCGCAGGGTGAAGTCGCCGCGCCAGTAGGCGGCGACGTTGACCACGGGCGGTCTGGGTTCGTCGGTCACGCGTCCTCCTCGGCCACGGCGTCCTCCCGGGTGAGGGCGACCAGTTCGCGCAGCGCCTCGACCGGCAGGTCGGTGAGCCAGCGCTCCCCCTCCCCCACCACCGTCTCGGCCAACGAGCGCTTGGCGGTGAGCAGTTCGTCGATCCGTTCCTCGACGGTGCCGACGCAGACCAGCCGGCGTACCTGGACGTCCCGGCGCTGGCCGATCCGGAAGGCGCGGTCGGTGGCCTGCTCCTCGACCGCAGGGTTCCACCAACGGTCCAGGTGGATCACCTGGTTGGCGGCGGTCAGGTTGAGTCCGGTGCCGCCGGCCCGCAGCGAGAGCAGGAACACCCTCGGCCCGTCCGGGGACTGGAAGCGCTCGACCAGCTCCTCGCGGCGCGCCCGCGACAGTCCGCCGTGCAGGTAGAGCACCTCCTCGCCGAGCCGGCGCCGCAGGTACGGGCGGAGCATCGCGCCGAACTCGGCGTACTGGGTGAAGACCAGCGTCCGGTCGCCCTCGGCCAGCGCCTCCTCCAGCAGTTCGGCCAGCCGGGCGACCTTGCCCGAGCGCCCGCCCACCGCCGAGCCGTCGTGCAGCAGTTGGGCCGGGTGGTTGCAGACCTGCTTGAGCTTGCCGATCGCGGCCAGCACGGTGCCGCGCCGCTCGACGCCCCGGATGCCCTCGACCCGCCGCAGCAGGTCGGCGACCACGGCCTGGTAGAGGCCGGCCTGCTCGGCGGTGAGGTTGCACCAGACGGTCATCTCCTGCTTGGCCGGCAGCTCGGCCGCCACGGCTGGGTCGGACTTGACCCGGCGGAGCACGAACGGGGCGGTGCGGCGCCGGAGTTCGGCGGTGCGTTCGGGGCTGCGGTGCAGCTCGACCGGGATCGCGTAGCGCTCCTTGAAGCGCTCGGCCGGGCCGAGCAGGCCGGGGTTGGCGAAGTCCAGGACGGCGTGCAGTTCGGAGAGCCGGTTCTCCACCGGGGTGCCGGTGAGGGCGATCCGGTGCCGGGTGACGGGCAGCGAGCGGATCGCCCTGGACTGCGCGGTGCCGGTGTTCTTGATGTGCTGGGCCTCGTCGGCGACCACCCGGCGCCAGCGGATCGCGCGCAGCGCCGCGAGGTCGCGCTGGACCAGCCCGTAGGTGGTGATGACCAGGTCCACGCCCCTGACGGCTGCGGCGAGTCGCTCCGCGCCGAGGCGGCCGGCGCCGTGGTGGACGTACCGCCGCAGGCCGGGGGCGAAGCGCTCGGCCTCGCGCTGCCAGTTGCCGACCAGGGACATCGGGCAGACCAGCAGGGTCGGGCCGGCGGGCCGCTCGGAGTCCTCCTCGGAGTCCTCCTCGGGGGCTTTCTCGGAGGCCTTCTCGGACGCGAGCAGGGCGAGGGTCTGGACGGTCTTGCCGAGGCCCATGTCGTCGGCCAGCACGGCGCCGAGGCCGAGCCCGGACATGGTCCTCAGCCAGGCCAGCCCGCGCTCCTGGTACGGGCGCAGCTCGGCCCGGAAGTCCGGTGGCAGCTCGGGCGCCGGGGCGGCACCGGCCCGCCCCGCGAGCAGTTCGCCGAGCGGGCCGTCCGCGCACACCGAGGTGACCGGCAGCCCGGCGACCGTCGCCGCCGGGTCCAGGGCGAGCCGCAGCAGTTCGCCGGTGGCGAGCACGCCCTCGCGCCGGTCGGCGAGGAAGGCGAGGGCGGCGGCGATCTGGGCCGGGTCGGCCTCCAGCCAGGTGCCCCGCAGCCGGACCAACCCCTGCTTGGCGGAGGCGAGTTCGGCCAGCTCCTGCTCGGTGAGCGGGCTCTCCTCCGGGCCGAGCGCGGCCTGCCAGCGGAAGGCGACCACGGCGTCCCGGTCCACCTGACTGGTGACGGCGAGCGAGCCGGGCGCGGGCGAGGTGGTGGCGCGCAGGGCGAGTCCGAGCCTGGGGCGGCGGCGCCACCAGGCGGGCAGCAGCACCCCGAAGCCGCCCTCGGCGAGGGCGGGCGCGGCGGTGCGCAGGAAGTCCAGTGCGCCGGCCCGGTCGAGCGGCAGGGCGGACGGGCGGGAGCGGTGGCGCAGCCCGTCCAGGGCGGGCCAGCGGTGGGCGGCGCGGGCGAGTTCGGCGACCAGGACGTCGACCGGGTCGGCGGCCTTGCGGGCGAGCGCGGCCTCGGCGGCGCCGCCTTCGAGCAGGTCGGCGGCGCGGACCAGCAGGGAGGGCTCGTCCACGGCCTGGAGCAGGAACTCCAGCCGCCAGGCGTCGTCGGAGGGGCTGCCCTCGGGGTCGTCCGGGTCGGGGCCGAGCGGCTCGACCAGCCGGAAGCAGAGCCGCAGCGCCGGATCGACGGGCTCGGCGGCGGCGTACCAGGCGCCGAGCCGGCGGCGCAGTTCGGCGAACTCCTCGGGCTGGGCGCCGTCGAGCCCGGCGTCGGGGGCGGTGAGGGCGTGCAGCCACCGCTCGGCGGCGGCCCCGGCCCCACCGGGCGGCGGGAAGGGCGTGTCGGCCAGCGCGGCGCGGGCCTCGGCGTCCACCAGCGCGCCCAGGGCGGCGTCCAGCAGCGCCTCGCCGCTGCCGGGCCCGTGCGGCCACTCCCCCAGCAGGACGGGCGGGCAGCCGGCGGCCAGGGCGGCGGCCTCGTGGCGCCCGGCGGGGGTGAGGTCGGGCAGCCACCGGGCCTGCGGCCGGCCGTCGGCGGCGGCCACGGGCACCGGCAGCACCCGGCCCCGGCCGACCGTCCGCCAGGCGAGGTCGTGCACCCCGGTGAGCCAGCGCAGCGAGGGGCCGTGGACCACCTCGACCCGCCCGGCTCCGGGCAGGTCGGTGCCGGTGACGGCCCAGACCGGGTCGAAGACCTCGCCGAGCAGCTGGGCGGCGGCCCCGGCGTCGAACAGCAGCGCCGGCACCCGCCAGGGGGCGAGCACGGCACCGCCGCGCGGCGGGGTGACCGGCAGGTCGGGCGAGGGCGCGGGGACGACCCCGACGGTGGGCAGCAGCAGGGTGGCCCAGCGTTCGGGGGCCTGCCCGGCGAGCCAGCCGAGGCCCGGGCCGATGCCGCCGAGCACGGCGGCCAGTTCGGCGGCCGGGCAGACGTAGGGGTGGGCGCGCGGCGCGGGGTGGTCGGGACGCGGGGCGGCGGCGCCCGGGTGGGCGCGGGCGTCCTCGGCCCAGAGCGCCAGCCGCCCGTCCGCCCGCCAGAGCGCGTGGAGGACGAACATCGGGGGCCTTCCGGGCGTACTGGGACCGTCCTTCGCAGCCTAACCGGGAGGGCCGACAGACCGGTCCGTCGAGCCGTTCGGGGGAAGCCGGGAAGTTGTGGTTGAAAGTTGAACGACATTGCCCTAGGGTGGAGCCAACAAGTTGAAGCCTAAACAACTGGCTTCGAACCAAGGAGGAAGCCATGGGCCTGTTCAACCGCACCAAGACCGTCACCGCCCCCGCCGCGACCGCCGTCCAGACCCCGGCCGGCCCGGACCTCGCCCACCTGACCGGCGACTGGACCATCGACAACACCCACAGCGAGATCGGCTTCTCCGTCCGCCACGCGATGGTCACCAACGTCAAGGGCCGCTTCACCGAGTACGACGGCAAGCTGCACCTGGACGGGACCCACCCGGGCAACTCCTCGGCCGAGCTGGTGATCAAGGTCGGGAGCATCGACACCAACCAGGCCCAGCGCGACGAGCACCTGCGCACCGGTGACTTCTTCTCCGTCGACACCCACCCGGAGATCCACTTCCGCAGCACCTCCGCCCAGCTGGTCCACGGCGACTCGTACCGGATGACCGGCGACCTCACCATCAAGGGCACCACCCGCCCGGTCGTGCTGGACCTGGAGTACACCGGCAGCGCCACCGACGCGTACGGCGCCAACCGGGTCGGCTTCGAGGGCAAGGCCGTCGTCGACCGCACCGACTTCGGTCTGACCTACAACGCGGCGCTGGAGACCGGCGGCGTGCTGATCGGCGAGAAGGTCAAGCTCAGCTTCGACATCTCCGCCGTCAAGGCGGCCTGAGCCGCCTGACCCCCAGGAGCACCGTCCCTGCCCTTCCCCCCGGGGCAGGGGCGGTTTCCAACGTTTCCCCCCGCCGCACCGCACCCTGACGGCCTCCGGCCGCCTACCCCGGCGGCGGCAGCAGCGCCGCGTCCGCCGCGGGCAGCCAGCAGCCCGCCGGGCGGCGCAGCCAGCCCTCGGCCGCGCCGAGCGCGCCCGCCGCGGCGGCCAGCGCCCGCAGCCCCGGATGACGGTCGCCGGGCCGGTGCACCAGGCTGACCAGGCTCAGCGGCACCGGCTCCACCAGCGGCACGTTCACCGTCCCCGGGATCCGCGGGCCGCCGACCGTGGTCAGCATCGGGTCCCCGTGCCGGGCGAGGTAACGGGCGGTCTCGTCCACACCCACCGGCGGCACGTACGGCGCCGCCGCCGTCAGGCCGTGCTCGCGCAGCAGCCGGGCGCCGAGGTCGGCCCACTCGGTGGTGGCCGGGTTGCCCGCGCAGACGTCCACGGGGTGCCCGGTCAGATCGGCCAGGCGCAGCGCGCGGCGGTCGGCCAGCGGATGGGTGTCCGCCATCATCACCGAGATCCGCTCCAACCGCACCGGCAGTTGGACGAGTTGGCCGCGCACCCCGGCGGGCAGCCCGGCGAAGCGGCCGAAGGAGGCGTCCAGCCGGTGGGCCAGCAGCTCGGCGGCGGCCGCGGCCAGGCCGCCGTGGAAGCGGGCCAGCAGTTCGCCCTCCGGCCAGGCGGCGCGGGCCCGTTCGAGCACCCGGTCGGTGGTCAGGTCCGGACCGGTGACGTCGCTGTTGAGGTCGATCAGCAGCGGCCGGGCACCGGCCCCGGTTCCGGTCGCCGCCTCCGCGAGGATCTCGTCGTGCAGGGCCAGGAACCGGCGCGCCCGGGGCAGCAGGCGCCGCCCGGCCGGGGTGAGTTCGACGCTGCGGGTGGTGCGGGCGAACAGCGCGTCGCCGAGCAGCCCCTCCAGGCTCCGGACGTCCCGGCTGAGCGCCTGCTGGGCGATGTGCAGCCTCTCGGCGGCCCGGCCGAAGTGCAGGGTCTCGGCGGTCGCGACGAAGCCGCGCAGCAGTCGGGGGTGCAGGTCACGGGGCATGGGCGGCAGATTAACAACGGCGTGTCGTGAGTGCGGCGAAACAGGTGTTGGACGCCCGCCCGCCGACGGCGCCAGGCTGTGGGAACCCCCGCCCTCCCCCGCTCACAGGAGCACCATGCCCTCGCCCGCCCTCCTCGCCTCCTACCGGCGGCTGTTCGCGGCCCCCGGCGCCGTCGCCTTCACCCTGGCCGGGCTGCTGGGCCGGCTGGCGCTGTCGATGTACGGCGTCTCGCTGGTGGTTCTGCTCTCCGAGCGGCGCGGCTCGTACGGGCTGGCCGGGGCGGTCTCGGCGGCCGGGCTGGTCTTCGGCGCGATCGGGATGCCGCTGATCGGACGGCTGGTGGACCGCTACGGGCAGGCGCGGGTGACGGTGCCGGCCGCGCTGTACAGCGCCGTTCCGATGGCCGCCCTGCTGCTCTGCGTGCACCTCGGCGCGCCCGACTGGACGCTGTTCCTCAGCTCCGCGGCCTGCTCGGCCACGCCCAACCTCGGCGGCATGGCCCGCTCCCGCTGGGCACACCTCTACCGGGACGACCCGGCCGCGCGACACCTGGCCAACTCCTTCGAGCAGGCGCTGGACGAGCTCTGCTTCATGGCCGGGCCGGTGCTCGCGATGCTGCTCTGCACGACGCTCGCCCCGGAGGCCGGGATGATCGCCACCGGCGCCCTCGGCACCGTCGGCGCCCTGCTCTTCGCCGCCCAGCGCCGCACCGAACCCCCGCTACCCGTCCGGGGATCCACCGAGCGGCGGCACGGCTCGCCGCTGCGGGCACCCGGGCTGCGGGTGCTGGTGCTGACCTTCCTGGCGACCGGCATGGTCTTCGGCGCGACCGAGATCACCACCGTGGCGTACGCCGACGCGCTCGGCCACAAGGCGACGGCCGGTCTGCTGCTGGCCCTGGTCGCGGGCGGCTCCTGCGCGGCCGGGCTGCTGTTCGGCCTGCTGACGCCGCGCCGGGCTCCGGGCCCCCGCTTCCTGCTCTGCGCCGCGGCGATGGCCGCGGTGCTGCTGCTGCCGCTCGCCGCCGGACTGGGCGGGGCCGGGCTCGGGGCACTCGGCGTGGCGCTGTTCGCGGCCGGCACCGCCACCGCGCCGACCATGGTGACCGGGATGACGTTGGTCCAGGAGCTGCTGCCGCAGCGGCAGTTCAACGAGGGCATGGCGATGGCGGTGTCCGGCATCGTGGTCGGCATCTCGGCCGGGGCGGCGCTCGCCGGGACGGTCGCCGAGCAGGCCGCTCCGGGCACCGGCTACGCCCTGCCCGCCGCGGCCGCCGGGCTCGCGCTGCTGATCGCGCTGGCCGGGCGGCGGCACCTGACGGTGCGGAAGGCGGCGGCGGGTTCGCCGGGCGACAGCGCGGCGGAAAATGCCGAGCAGATTGTCAGTGGCACCCTCTAACGTCGAGGCATGGGGGAAATCACCTACGTCCGAGGCGATGCCACCACGCCCCAGGGCAAGGGCGTGAAGGTGATCGCGCACGTCTGCAACGATCTCGGCGGCTGGGGCAGGGGCTTCGTGCTCGCGCTCTCCAGACGCTGGCCCGAGCCCGAGGCGGCGTACCGGCGCTGGCACCGGGAGCGGGCGAAGAACGACTTCGGCCTCGGGGCCGTCCAACTGGTCCCGGTCGATCCGCACCTCTGGGTGGCCAACCTGGTCGGCCAGCGGGGCATCCGCACGGGGCGCTCCACCGGGGTGCCGGTGCGGTACGAGGCGATCGACACCGGGCTGGCCGCACTCGGCGAGCACGCTCTCCGGCTCGGCGCCTCCGTCCACATGCCGCGGATCGGCTGCGGCCTGGCGGGCGGGCGCTGGGAGCGGGTCGAGCCGCTGGTCACCGCCCGGCTGACGGCCCGGGGCGTACCGGTGACGGTCTACGACGTCGACTGACCCGACCCGACCACTTCCACTTCACCGATCCACCGGCTCCGGCCGGTCGGGACCGGGCGCCACGCGCCCGGCCGGCCAGGCGTACACGTACTCGGGCAGCAGGAATCCGCCGGGGAACTCACCCTCCTGCGCCCGGACCCGCTCGGCGCCCTCGCGCTCGTAGAAGGCGATCGCCCGGGTGTTGTCCCGCAGCACCTCCAGGGAGAGTCCGGCCCCGGGGTGCCGCTCGGCGACATGGGCACGGCCGGCGGTCAGCAGCTCGCGGCCGATGCCGCCCCCGTTCAGGCCGGGGCGCACGTGCAGGTTGTCGATCAGCACCCCGCCGTCCGGCTGCGGGACGAGATAGATGAACCCGGCCATCGCACCGGCCTGTTCGGCCACCAGGAGCTCGGGCGTGTTCTCCGGCTCCCCGTAGTCGACTTCCAACCGCAGTTTCCACAGCTCACGCCGCTGGGCGACCATCCCGTCGCCCAGCCCCTCCGCCGGGACGATCCCCCGGTAGGTGGTGCGCCAACTGGCGGCGTGCAGTTCGGCGATGGACTCGGCGTCCTGCACTCCGCCGCGCCGGATGACGGTCCGCCCTGAACTGATCATGTGACCAGCCTCCCACAGAGATGGAGTTGAACATGTTCAACCGATACGTCTACAGTGCTGTCCAGATTTTGAACGCGTTCGAAACGATGGCGGTCATCGTGGCACCGGGTGCGGAGGGGTCGTCCGGTACCACGAACACCGACACCGGATGGAACGTCGTCTCCGGCTAGGCTCGTGCCCGTGGACGACCTGGCAGCGACGAACCGAACGGACGGCGGGAACGGCACGGCCGAGGCTTCGGCCGTGCCCGGGCCGGAGAGCGGGCCCGGGCCGGAGGCCCTGCCCGGTGGCCGGGCCAAGCCGAAGACCGACAAGAGTGAGGCCACCCGGGCCCTGATCCTCGAAACGGCCATGCGGCTGTTCCAGGAACGGGGCTACGAGAAGACCACCATGCGCGCCATCGCCACCGAGGCGGGCGTGTCGGTGGGCAACGCGTACTACTACTTCTCGGCGAAGGAATTCCTGATCCAGGGGTTCTACGACCGGATGACCTACGAGCACGCGGCCGACGCCAAGCGCCGCATGGCCCACACCCGGGACTTCTCCGAGCGGCTGCAGATCGCGCTGACCTCCTGGCTCGACACGGCCGCGCCGTACCACGAGTTCTCCGCGCAGTTCTTCCGCACCGCCGCCGACCCGACCAGCTCGCTGAGCCCGTTCTCCAACGAGTCCCACCCGGCCCGGGCCACGGCGGTCGAGCTGTTCCGCGACGTGCTCCAGGGCTCGGAGCTGGCGCCCAAGCTGGACGCCGAACTCGTCGAGCTGCTGCCCGACGTGCTCTGGCTGTACCTGATGATCGTGGTGCTCTACTGGGTCTTCGACCGCACCCCGGACACCGAGCGCACCAGGGAGTTCGTGCGGCGCTCGACGCCGCTCGCGGCCCGGGTGATCAACCTGTCCCGCTACCGGGTCTTCCGCCCGATCGTCCGTGACGCCAAGGGCCTGATCCAGGACTTCATCCTGCCCACCATCGGCAAGACCGCGGTCAAGTAGCGCCCGGGCGGACGGGAACGGCCGGCCCGCGGACGGGCCGGCCCTTCCCGTCGCAGCGGGGCTCAGAACTCGGTCGGCGTCCAGGCCTGGACCGGGGTGCGCAGCAGCAGGTCGACGGCGGCCGCCGCGCCCGGGCGCAGCTCGGCGACCAGGGCGGCCGCGGCCAGCCCGGACGCGGTCTGCCCGCCCAGGTAGAGCGAGCCCAACTCCGAGGCGCCGAGCGCCAGATCGGCCTCGTCGGTGGTCCTGGCGCAGCGACCGGTGCCGTCCTGCGCCACCTCCAGGGCCCAACGCCCCGACGCGTAGCCGAGCTTGTCGTCGACCTCCAGCACCACCCGGCCGGAGGTGTTGTACGTCCGGGCGCCGAACGCCGCCTCGACGTCCAGCACCCGCAGCCACAGCTCGTCGCCGTTGCCCTCGTACGGGGTGGCCGCGCGCGGATCCTGGAGCAGCAGCGGCAGCGGGTCGTCCGGGCCGAGCCTGGGCACCGTGACCCGGCCCACCCAGTCGACGGACAGCACGAAGCGCCACAGCTCGACCGCGGTGGGCAGGTCCAGCGCGATGAACTCGCTCACCTCGAGCGTGCAGTCGGGGTAGGCGCCGTCCCACTTGCCCTCGACCCGGTAGAGCACCAGGCCGGTGACCGTCCCGTCGGCGTCCCGGTGGACGGCGGCGAACGGCTCCTTGAAGTCGACGCCCGGCGTCCGGACCTCGCCGGTGGTGCGCAGCCACCACAGCTCGTCGCGCTCGATCGCGCCCGGCTGGGTGCGCCGCCAGCGCTCGTACAGGTCCGCGCCCAGCTCGCGCAGCTCCGTCACGCCCACGAAGTCGATCCGGCCACCGGGGACCCCCGGCAGGCCGTCGCGCAGGCCCCGGGTGCGGCGCAGGTTGACGTGCAGGCCCCCGCCCCACGTCGCCGGGCCGAAGCCGAACCGGCCGTAGATGTTGTACTCGGCGGCCATCAGGACGGCGACCGCCCTGCCGCGCTCGGCGGCGGCCGCGAGGTCCCGGCGCATCATCGCGCTGAGCAGGCCGCGGCGGCGGTGGGTGGCACTCACCGTGACGTTGGTGATGGCGTCGGCCGGGACGGCGACCCCACCGGGGACGGTCAGTTCGGTGTCGAAGCTGCGGAAGGTGGCGATCTGGCGCTCGCCGTCGAAACCGGCCAGCAGCCGACCCGGCTGCCACTGCCGACGGCGGATGTCCGTCGCCGGGGGCAGGTGCGGGCGCAGGAACCCGAAGGCGAGCGCCTTGTCCCAGGCCTCCACCTCGTCCTGGGAGACGGCTCGGACCAGGATCCCGTTCACGGTGTCGACGGCCGCGTGATCGATGCTGTTGCCCATGCGGGCCACCGTACGGCGGCCCTCCCGGGGCGGCATCCGAATTAATCCGTACCCGATCCCAGGTGCTCACCCGGCACCACCACCCAGTGGTTGGTGCGCAGGACGCGGTCCGCGAAGTCCAGGTCCCGTTCACCGAGCAGCCGGAAGCCGAGCGCCCGGCAGATCCCGTTGGACGGCCCGTTGCCCGCCCCCGGGTTGGCGTGCACCTCGCCCCAGCGGCCGTCCTCGGCGGCGGCGTCCAGCACCTGGCGCACGGCCGCCTTGGCGAGGCCGCGGCCCTGGTACCCGGGCAGCACCATCCAGCCGATCTCGGAGACCGTCACACCGCCGTCCTGGTCCGACCAGAGCGTGACCGTGCCCACCGCCTCGTCGTCCGCGGCGCCGTCCGGCACGATCATCCTGATCCAGGAGACGTCCGCGGCCACCAGGGAGAGGTCCTTGCACAGCCGCGCCTCCACCCGCTCCCGGGGCAGCGGTCCGCCCAGTTCGGCCATCATCACCGGGTCGCAGCGCATCCGGACGTACGCCTCGACGTCCCCCGCCCGAACATCCCGCAACCGCATGACGCCTCCTCAGCACCGGTCCGAGCGGCCACGCTAGCGCGGCCCACCGACAGTGGCGTCCGGACGGCCCGGGCTGGCATCCTCGTGCCGGTTCAGGCACAGACGATCCGCATCCCGGGGGGAATCCATGGAGGACGAGTACTTCCGCAAGCTGAAGGAGTACGAGGGCCGGTCGTCGACCGCGAAGCTCGTCGGCGCGCTGGCCGTCGCCTGCTGGCTCTGGGCGCTCTGGCTGGTCTTCGTCCCCGGCAACGGGCTCTGCGGCTCGCCGGCCTTCTACGAGCCGACCGGCTTCCACATGCAGGAGGCCTGCGACTCCGAGATGATCGGCCGGATCGGCGGCGCGGTCGCCGTCCTGCTGGTGTCGCTTCCGCTCGCCGCCGCCTGGGGCTGGGCCGTCCTGCGGCTGCGCGACAGCCGCAAGGAGCTGGCCGCCGCCCTGAACGGCCGCTGACCGTCCCGCGCCGCCGCGGCACCCGACACCGCGGACCCGACGCCGCGGGGCCCGGCGGCGCCCCGCGGACGCGAGTTCGAGGACAGGCGCTACGGCCTGGCGTAGAAGTTCGGGATGCCCATGATCCAGAGGCTGGCCTGCTTGATCGGCATGCCGGCCCGCGGGGCCTCGATCATCTGGTCGTCGCCGATGTAGAGCCCGACGTGGTGGATGTCGGCGGCGCGCCCGGTGTCGGTCCAGAAGACCAGGTCGCCGGGGCGCAGTTGGCGGTAGCCGATCGGGGTGCTCTGGGCGTACTGGTCGGCGGCGAAGTGGTTGAGCTGCCGGCCGCCCTCGCGCCAGGCCATCATCGTCAGCCCGGAGCAGTCGTAGCCGCCCGGGCCCTCACCGCCCCAGACGTAGGGCAGGCCGATCTTGGACCTGGCGAAGGCGACGGCGGCGGCCGCGCCCTCGGCGGACCACGGACGGGAGGGCGGCGTCTGGGCCCTGGTGCCGGCCGAGGCGGCCTCCGCCTCCCGGGCGGCCTGCTCGGCGGCGGCCCGGGCGGCGGCCTCGGCCTCGCGGGCGGCGATCGCCTCCAGGGCCTCGCGGCGTTGGCGCTCCAGCTCGACGGTGGTGTCCCGGGCGGCGGCCAGCTCGACGAGCAGCTGCTCGCGGCGCTGCGCCGCGGCCGTCACCTCGGCCTGCTGGGCCGCCAGCCGCTGTTCCGCCCGGACCTCGGCCGCGCCGACCTCGGCGGCGGCCCGCCCGGCGGCCTCGGTGGCGGCCCCGGCGGCGGCGGACGCACTGCGGGCGGCGGCGGCCGTGGAGGTGGCGGCGTCCAGGACGTGCCGGGTGCGTTCGCTGACCTGGCCGATCGCGGCGGCGCGGTCGCCCGCCTCGCGCGGACCGTGGGAGCCGAGCAGCGCGTTGAGCGCGGAGAGTTCGGCGCCCGCGCCCTGCCGGTACGTCTCGGCCGCGAGCCGGGCCGCGTCATCGGCGGCGGCCGCCCGCTCGGTCTCGGCGGTGGCGGCGCGCCGTACGGCGGCCGCCTCCTCGGCGCGGGCCCGGGCGAGTGCGAGCTGGGCGCCGTTGTAGGCCTCGACGGCCTGCTCGGCGGCGCGTCCGGCCCGGTCCAGGTCGGCCCGGGCGGCGGTGAGCGCGGCCTCCAGGGCGGCGGCCGAGGAGGCCTTGCCCTCGGCCTCGGCCCCGGCCCGGTCGATCTCCTCGGTGGTCGGGTACGGGTCCTCGTCCGCGGCCCGGCCGACCGTCGGCGCGGGGGCCGCGGGGGCCGCGGGGGCGGCCTGGGCGGCGGGGAGCAGCCCGAGCAGGGCGGTGAGGGACAACAGGAGGGCCGGCAGGATCCTGCGCGCCACGCGGCATCCCTTCTGACGGGTCCGGAGGGGACGGCGTCGGACGGTGCGCGGCCCGCGGGTGGACGGCGGCCGGGGCGGCGGGAGGTCCGATGAATCATCCCATCACGTGACAGAACGGTCACATGGCGCTCATGTTCTCAATTCCGGCGGCCTTCACACCTGGAAAATGCTCGGCGGGTCGGGTGACTATCAGATGATCTGACTAATCTCGCCATTGGCTGAGCGAACAGGCCCAGCGCGACAACCGAGCGAACAGCCGGGCACGCCGGGCCGTCGCACCGGCACCCGGCGCGCGCGGAGCGCCGCGGGCTACCGGCCGATCCGTCGGGTGTGCTTCCGCAGCCGGGGCTGCCGCTCGGGCCGGCTCTCCGGCCCGGCCGGCGCGACGGCGAAGGCCCGGCTGCGCCCGGCCCGGACGGTACGGCGGCGCTGCTGCGCCTGGCGGGAGCGGGCCGGACCGGCCTCGGCCACCCCGGGCGCCGGGTCCACCGCGCCCGGGCGCCGGTCCCCCGCCCCCGCCGCGGCCGCCGAGCGGCGGTCGACCAGCCGGGCCTGTCGGCGGGCCAGCGCCCGGGCGGCGTGCGCGTCGAGGTGGGCGGTGGCCCGGGCGGCCATCCGCTCGGCCACCCGGTGCGCGGCCGGGTGGTTGGCCGGCACCTTGTCGGGA
This sequence comes from Kitasatospora sp. NPDC001095, assembly GCF_053598615.1. Classification (NCBI taxonomy): domain Bacteria; kingdom Bacillati; phylum Actinomycetota; class Actinomycetes; order Kitasatosporales; family Streptomycetaceae; genus Kitasatospora; species Kitasatospora sp. NPDC001095. The sequence continues at coordinate 38,312 of NZ_JBSFKQ010000004.1, forward strand.
GCCCCGGCGATCAGGTCGAAGAGCCAGGTGCGGGCCAGGTCCGCGCGCCGGTGCAGCAGGCGCTCGCGCCGGAGCGCGCGCGCCCGTCGGCGGGGGCGCGTGGCATACCGCCAGCGGGCCCACGGGCTACTCGGGCGGGCCAGCCGGATCGCCCCGATCCAGGACAGGCCGGGGACCATGATCCCGAGCAGGCCGGTCCACACCTTCCCCTTGATCAGGGTGATCACCGAGGCCAGCGCGTTCACCGAGAGGATCGTGACCAGGCCCCATCTGGTCTCCTCGCCGGGCACCACGCCCAGCGGCACGTACCCGACCAGCAGCAGGGAGGTGAACAGGATGCCGAAGATCACCGCGTCCACCGACTTGCGGCCCTGCTCGCTCCAGTACACGTCGTCCAGGTGCAGGATCAGCGCGAACTCGTCCAGCACCAGGCCGCAGCCGATGCCGAAGGCCAGCCCGAACCAGTTGATCCACGGGTGCCCGCCGTAGGTGGCGAACACCCCGATGCCGCCGAGCAGCAGGAAGCCCAGGCCGAACACCATGTGGTGGATGTGCAGGCCGCCCGGGGTCACGTTGCCCGGCCACCAGCGCACCTGGGCGCGGATCATCCGGACGCTGAACCGGATGCAGACGAAGGAGGTGATGAATCCGACCAACAGCAGGAACAGCGGTTGCTTGTGCGCGGCGACGATGTGCTCGCGGTAGCCGTCCAGCAGTGTCGTCATGGGTCTTACCTTCGTTCCTGGTCCTGCGTCCTGCCTGACGTGACGTGGCCCGGGGCCCGACCCGCCCCCGGCACCGGCCGACGTCAGGTCAGAATCCTCGGGTGCGCTTGGCCGCCCGGCGCGGCATGGCCGGGTAGAGCGACGGGAGCTCGGCGCCGACCGGCAGCTTCATGAACAGCCGGGCGATCTCCCCGCCCAGGTTCACCCCGACCGCCAGCGCCATCGCGATCGCCGCCGCCCGGAAGACCGACACCAGGCCGGCGCTGGAGTGGCCCTGGGCGAAGGCGAGCATCCCGAGGTAGAGCGCCGAACCGGGCATCAGCGGGCCGATCGCGGCGGTCACGTACGGCAGCGCCGAACCGTTGCGGTAGCGCGCCATCAGCTGGCCGAAGAGGCCGACCAGGCCGGCCGCCACGCCGGTCGCCGCGATCGGGTTGACGCCCGCGTTGTACACCAGCGCGCCGTAGCTGGCCCAGCCGATGCCGCTGTTGACGGTGACCAGGGCCAGGGCGCGGCGGTCGGTCTGGAGCAGTGTCGCGAAGGCCAGGGTCAGCACCATCGCCGCGACCATCTGGACCGGCGGGTAGTTGACGCCCACCAGGCTCTCGTCCGGGCGCAGGTTCGCCTCGAAGCCGACGCCCAGGTAGAGGATCACCATCACGCCGATCACGATGCCCGCGACCAGGTAGACCACTTCCAACAGGCGTGCGGCGGCGGTGATGTAGAAGCCGGTCAGGCCGTCCTGCACGGCGGCGACCAGGGCGCGCCCGGGCAGCAGGGCGAACAGGCCGCCGGTGATCACGACCGAGCCGCGCAGGCCCCAGTCGTTGAGCGAGAGGATGATCCCGGAGGCGGCGGCCGGCATCGCGGCCGCCACGAACTGGTAGAACTCCGGCAGCCGGCGCTTGGCCAGCGCGGAGGCCAGCCGGTCGCCGAGGACGGCGGCGACGAAGGCGCTCGCGAACACCAGCCAGCCCTTGTCGTCCATCTTCCCGCCGACCAGGAAGGTCGCCGCACCGGCCAGCAGGCCGGTGGTCAGGGCCAGGAACCAGGCCGGGTACGGGTGCCGGTTGCGGCGGATCACCGCGAGCCGGCGGTAGGCGTCGTTGACCGTCACCTTCTCCGCGGTGATGTCCGCGACCAGCTCGTACACCGCGTCGAGCCGGGTGTAGTCGGAGGTGCGGCGGCGCACCACGCGGTCGGCGGTGACCGGCGGCTCGACCAGCGAGGGCTGGTACGAGATGCCGATCAGGGTGAAGGTGACCTGCGGCTCGCAGCGGTCCAGCCGGTAGGCGTGCGCGATGCCGAGCATGGCCGCCTCGACGTCCTCGGCGGCCTCGCCGCTGGCCAGCAGCAGCTCGCCGATGCGCAGCGTGAGGTCGAGGATGCGCGGGACGTTGCGGGTGACGCCCGAGGAGGGGTGCATCTCGCGGGCGGTGCGCTCGAAGGCGGGCCGCTCGGACATCGGGGTGCGCAGCAGGGTGCGCATCCGGTCCGGCCAGGGCGCCTCGCCGGGAGCGCCGGCGGTCAGCTCCGGTATGGGGATGCCGGTGGGCGGGGTGTAGCCGGCCGCCCGCCACTCCTCGGGGGTGAGGGTGTCCTCGGCGACCGAGCGGCGGCGGACCGGGCGCTCGGCCTCGGTCCGTCCGGCCTCGGCCCGCCCGGTCTCGGTCCGGCCGGTCTCGGGGCGGGCCGCCGACGCGGGCACCGGTTCGGGCTCGGGGGCCAGCAGCCCCTTGGTCTCAGGGACGGGCGGGGCGAGCGGGACGACGGTGGTGGGCTCGACCGGCGGGGCGGCGTGGCCGAGCAGGCCCTCCGTCGGCGGGGCGTCGGCGGGGTGCACCGGCGTCGGGGGTGTCTGCCGCGCCTGTCGGACCGCCCGGCCTCCCCTCGCCCGCTTGCCCGCTCCCGGTCGGCCCCGCTTAGGCACTTCCGCTCCTCGCCACCCCTGGCGGCCGTCTGCCGCCGCTCGATCTCGGGTTACACCTTGCCTGATCGAACAGCTTGACGCACATGTACGCGGCGTCCCGTGGCCGGAGCGGCGGACGCCTACCCGGCGCGGTGGCGGGCGGCCCGCGCCGCGCCGGAGCGGCGCACCCGCAGCAGCTCGATCGCCACCGGGATCACCGAGACCAGCACGATGCCGACCAGGATGGCCTCGATGTTGTCCCGGACGAACGGGATCCGGCCGAGGAAGTAGCCGAGCACGGTGACGCCGCCGCCCCACAGCACCCCGCCGAGCACGTTGAACACCACGAAGCTTCGGTAGTTCATCCTGCTCACCCCCGCGACGATCGGGGTGAAGGTGCGCACGATCGGCACGAAGCGGGCCAGCACGATCGCCTTGGGCCCGTGCCGGTCGAAGAACGCGGCGGCCTTCTCGACGTTCTCCTGCTTGAAGACCCGGGAGTCGGGGCGGCGGAAGAGGCTCGGGCCGACCTTGCGGCCGAAGAGGTAGCCGACCTGGTCCCCGGCCACCGCGGCAACCACGACCAGCGCGCAGACCGACCAGAGCGGCTGGTGCAGGTAGGTGCCGCCGGCCACCAGCAGGCCGGTGGTGAACAGCAGCGAGTCACCCGGCAGGAAGAAGCCGATCAGCAGACCGGACTCGGCGAAGACGACGGCCAGGATGCCGATCAGGCCGAAGGTGGAGATCAGGGTGGTCGGATCGAGCCAGGACGGGCCGAGGGCGAGGCTGGTCACGGTGCGGCACTCCGGGAGGGTCGAGTCTTGGCAATGAAACAGTAAAGCATTGACAAAGACTCGGCGGGGGGCCGGATGGTTCCCTGGCCGGGACCACGGACGGGACGCAGCCGGGAACGCGGACGGGACGCGGACGGAAAGCACGCGGCCCCGGCGGGGGCCCGGGAGGGCCGGCCCACCGGGGCCGCGTGGTCGGGGGCGGTCAGAGCCCGTAGCGCTCGACCGTCTCCTCGTGCCGGGCGAGGTCCGCGCCGGCCGCCTTGGCCAGCGCCGGCCAGGCGAGCGGGTGCGCCAGGCCGTCGGTCAGCCGCAGCAGCAGGGCGTCGGCCTCGGCGGCCGAGGCGGTCGGCGGCACGCCGAGGGCCGCGTAGACGCCGGGCAGGGTGTCGCCGCCGTCCGCCGGGTCGGTGATCCGGTACTGGTCCCCGCTGTAGACCCAGACCGCGTAGCCGGCGTCGTGCAGTTCCTCGCGCAGGGCCGACCACCGCTCGTCCCCGGGCCAGGCGCCGTCGATCCAGTACGTGGTGTACCCGGCCGGGTCGAGCAGGGTGAGCAGCTCGAACACCGGGCGCCAGTGCCGCCGCTCCTCCTCGGGCGCGTCCTCGGCCGGCGGGCGCTCCAGCAGGGCCGGGGCGAAGACCACCACGTCGCCGTGGTTGAGCGTGAGGTCGTCGCCGAGCACCGGCAGGATGCGGGCGGTGGCCGGGCCCGTCCGGAGCGCGGGCAGGTCCGACGTGGCGCCGTTGGTCCGGGTGGCGCGGATGGTGACGAGCTGCCACTCCTCGTCCACCGGGCCCTCGGGCTCGTCGAACTCGATGTCGAGCAGCGCGCCGGTGGAGCGGACCACGGCCCAGTCGCGGTTGGCGGTGGCCGCGGTGATCAGGTGCCACAGGTCCGGCTCCTGGACCTGCCGGTGGCCCTCCCCCTCGGCGGCGCCGTCGGCCGGCGCCGCGCGCTCCAACAGCTCCAGGTACATCCGCTGCGCGGTGGCGTGGTCCCCCAGCTCGGTGGCGGCGTGGGCGGCGAGGCGGCGGGTGTTGATCACCTCGTCGTCCAGTGCCAGGATCGTCCGGCACCGCTCCAGCGCCTCGGCCCAGCGGCCCTCGGTGGCGGCCCAGCGGGCGCGGATCCAGTGCCCGTCGGCGGGGGCGGTGGCGGACACCCGGTCGGCGAGCCGGCGGATGCCCTCGGCGTCCCTGGCCTCGATCAGCATCTCGCCGAGCGCGCCGGTCAGCTCGCGGTCCGCCGCGTCCTGCTCCACGTACCGCCACAGCAGCTCGGCCGCGGCCCGGGCGTGGCCGAGGCCGCCCAGCACGGTGGCCAGGAGCACCGCCAGCCCGGTGGCGCCGGCCTGCTCACCCCGGTACCGGTCCAGGGCGACGGAGAGCAGGTCGGCGCCGGTCTCGTAGGGCACCCCGGTCTCGGCCAGGTGCGCCGTCAGCTCGCCCGGCGGGACGGGCAGCTCGGGCTCCGGCAGTGCCTCGGCGGCCGCGCGCAGGGCCGCGACCTGCTCCGACACGCCGTCGGTACGACGCAACCGGGTGAGCTTACGCTCTCCCGTCGCGGCGAGCGTCAGCGCCACCGTGCGGGCGCCCCGGGCGAGCGCGAGCCGACCCGCCGCCAGCAGCAGGTCCACGCACGGGCGGTGCGCGCCGACGCCGTCCAGGTAGCCGACCCAGCCGGCCAGGACGGCGCCCAGCTCGGCGTCGTTCTCCCGTGCTCCGGCCGCGACCAGCAGCTCGACCGTCTGCGTCCAGGCGGGGCGCAGGTCTGCGTGGCGCTCGGCCTCGGCCCGCTCGGGCAGCAGGGCGAGCGCCTCCTCGGTGCGGCCGAGCGAGGCGAAGGCGCGGGCCCGCAGCAGGGCGCCCCAGCGCTGGTCGCGCTCGTCCAGCCGGCGCCCCTGCGCCTGCTCGGCCCGCTCGGCGGTGTCCAGCAGCTCCAGCACCTCCTCGTGCCGGCCCAGCAGGTGCAGGGTGCCGGCCCGGGCCTGGTGGAAGCGGAGCGAGACCGACTGGCCGGCCGCCCGCATCCGGTTGGCCGCGGAGTCCAGGTGGTCCAGCGCCTCGCCCGCCCGGCCGTCGTCCTCCAGGGCGTCGGAGTACTCGCGGGAGAGGCAGTCGTAGCAGGCCCGGTCGGGCTCGATCCGGCCGAGCGTCTCGCCGACCACGGCGAGGCGCTCGGCCACGTACCCCGGTCCGTCGACCCGGGCGTGGCAGATCGCGAAGTCCTGCACCACGCAGACGGACTGCGGGCAGCCCGCCGTCTCCTCCCGGTGCGCGAAGTCCAGCAGGTCGACCGCCTCGGGCAGCACCGCCTCGCCCTGCTGGCGCTTGTTCAGCAGGTTCTGCATCCGCCAGTGCCGCAGGTAGACCTCGACCCAGGGCAGGCCGAGCGCCCGGGCGGCGGCCACCGCCTCCGGGTAGAGCGCGTCCAGCTGCTCGTTGCGCCCCTCGGTGGCGTGCTCGGGCAGCTCGACGATGGCGTCGGCCAGCCGGTGATGGCCGGCCTCGGCGAGCTGCCGGTGGGTGTCGCGCACCCAGGCCCAGATGTCGGTGGTCATGCCCGTTCCCCCTGCGTCGTGCTGATGAGTTGTCTACCGCACCCCACTGACAGTCCGTCCGTCACGGCTCCTCCGAGAGGACGCCGGGGCTGTCCGGGACCTCCGGCAGACCGGCCGGGACGGCGGCGGTCAGGGCGGACACCGCCGTGCCGATGCCGTTCAGCGCGGTGGTGAGGTCGCCCTCGGACGGGCCGGACGAGGCCGCGGCCATGATCACCTTGATCGAGCGGAGCAGCCCGGCCGCCGTCGCGCTGCCGGTGTGCCCGGCGCGGTAGGCGGCGAGCAGGTCGTGGACCGCCGGACTGTCCAGGTTGAGGTACAGCCGGGCCCGGACCCCGCCGTCGGTGCGGGCGGTGAAGGCGCGGGCCAGCCGCAGGGCGGCGGACGGGATCCGGGCGTCCGCCTGGTCGTCCTCGATCCTGGCCTTCAGCTCGGCCTCGCGGTCCGGCACCAGCACCAGCGGCAGGCCGGGCGGGTCGAAGCGGGCCGGGACGAGCTGCTCGCCCGGGTCGGCGAGGGCGCCCGCCAGCCAGGCCGCCTCGTGCTGCGGCAGCGGGTGCTCCGGGTCGCGGAACAGCTCGCGGTCGCCCTTCTCGCTGCCCAGCTCGACCACCCGGCAGCCGCGCAGTTCGGCGTAGCGGTGCAGGAACGGCCGCACGGCGTAGCGGTCGCCGCGCGCGATCGGCACCCGCATCGCCCGGTACAGCATCTCCTCGAAGCCGCCGCCGCTGCCGATCGCGAGGTGCACCGCGCCGCCGCCCGCCGCGCGCAGCGCGCCGGCCGTGAGGTCGCCCTGGGAGGTGGGCACCGGGACGTCGTCGGCGAGCAGGGTGAACAGCCGCTCGTCGCAGAGCGCGGCGCCGAGCAGGTCGGTGCCGTGCCGGGTGAGGATGCGGCGCCACGCGGCGGGCCGCAACCGGGCGGTCTCGTAGAGGCCGTCCACGATGGCGTCGGTGAGGACCTTCCGGAGCGCGTGGTAGTGCTCGTCGCGCTGGAGGTCCTCACGGCTGGCGGTGGGGGTGAGCCGGTTGGACTCGACCACGCCGCCGATGAACCCGGCCCAGCGGGGCAGCAGGTCGCGGGCGTCCTCGGCGAGCAGCATGCCGCGCAGGTAGACGGCGAGGTCGCGGTTGTCGCTGGTGCCGTAGCTGCCGCCGTCCTGGACCCAGAGCAGGCCGACCGCGTCGGTCACTCCCTCGACCGGCTGGACCGGGAAGGCGGTGAGCGGCTCGAAGCGGCGGCCGAACGCGGCGGCGAAGCGCATCCGGGCGGCGTACTGCTCGCCGTCGGAGGGGCGGCGCGAAGCGTCCCGGCGGGGGGTGGCAGTGGGCGACGGGAGGGCCTGCTGCCGCCAGGGCACCTCGACGGAGTTGACCGGCCGCTCGTCCGCGCCGACGTACACCGGGATCGACAGCAGCACGCAGTAGCGGCCGAGCACGTCGCGCAGGACGTCCTCGTCGGCGAGGTGGCCGTGCTCGGGCTTGAGCGCCAGCTCGACCACCGTGCCCGGGTGGGGCCGGGCGGGCACCGGATCGACCTGGTACTGCTCGCCGCCGCGGCTGCGGTAGCGGTGGCCGAGCCGCGGTTCGCGGTGCGAGGTGGTGGTGACGGTGACCTCGTCGGCGATCGAGAAGGCGGAGAGGAAGCCCAGGCCGAAGGCGCCGATCAGCTCCTGGTTCCCGGTCAGTTCGCGCAGCATCCGGGTGTAGCCGGTGCCGACGGTGGCCAGGTAGGAGTGGATCTCGGGTTCGGTGAGGCCGGCGCCGGTGTCCTCGATGGCGACGGTGCGCCGGGCGGCGTCGGCACGCACCCGGATCAGTGGGCGGTGGTCACCGTCCGGGTCCTCCAGGAGCCGGCGGGTGTGCGAGTCGTGGGCGTTCTGGACGAGTTCGCGCAGGGCGACCAGCGGGGTGGAGTAGAGGTGGGTGGCGAGGACGTTCACCAGGCCGCCGAGATCGACCTCGGTCGTCCGCAGCTCCTCGTCGGGGGTGGGCTCGGGCGGGGCACCATCAGACATGGGTCCTCAGTGTGCCAGTGCGACTATCCGTCGACCATTTCTTTCTCCTGCAGGCCACCAGCCCAACGGCCTCGCGGTGACGGCCCCGACGGCGGGAACGTCGGCGCCCGGCAGAGCAACGGCGGGACGGCCGACGCCCGGCAGGGCGACGACGGGAACGCGGGCACCACCCGGTCCGACCGCGGCGCCGACGCGCGGGACCACTACCCCCACGTCCTCCTCCGCCACGCCCCTGCGCCGCTTCGCCGCTCGCCGCTCAGGGCGCCCCTTCCCCGGGAACACCAAGCACCGCCCGACCGAGCCGCAGCAGGCAGTCCCCGAGGTCCGGCCGGGCACAGTGCGGACGGTTCCGCACCCCGTCGTTGACCAGCGCGAACAGCGCGTGCACCCGGATCCGGGCGGTCGCCGCGTCGTACCCGGGGCGCACCTGCCGCAGCAGTCCGACCCAGGTGCGCAGGAAGTCCCGACGGAAGTCCACCGCGGCCCGGCGGTCGGGCGGGGCCAGCCGCTCCGTCTCGCTGAGCATCGCGCCCAGGTAGTCGCCGTTGCGCAGCGCGAAGCCGACGTACGCGCCCAGCCCGGCCTCCAGCGCCGCCCCGGGCCCGGCGGCGGCCCGGATCGCGCCGTCCACCTCGTGCCAGAGCCGTTCGCGGCTGCGCACCAGCGAGGCGGCGAGCAGCTCGGCCTTGCTGTCGAAGTGCCGGTAGACGCTCGGGCCGGATATGCCGACGGCGGCGCCGAGTTGGTCGGTGCTGACGTTGTCGAAGCCGCGCTGGTGGAACAGCCGCACGGCCGCCGCGAGCAGCTCCTCCCGGCGCGCCCGCGCTCTGGGCTCCGGCGCCGGCCGCGCCACCGGCCGCGGCACCGGTACGCCGACGGACCCTGTGGCCGCACCGTCCGGGGGAACCGCACCGTCCAGGCGGACCGCGAGGACGGCCGCGACCATCTCGCGCAGCAGCGCCTCGGCCCGCCGGGGCTGCGGCGCCGCCGACTGGTAGGACAGCCCGGCGCAGGCCGAGAGCGCCGACCAGCAGAGCAATTCGGCGTCCTCAGCGACCAGTTCGGGCCGTTCCGCGCGCAGCACCGCGGCCATCAGCGCGACGTCGGCGCGCAGTTCACGGCGCAGCGCCGCCCGCCGGGCCGGCGGCAGCAGCCGGGCGTCGCGCTGCACCAGGGTGCCGAGCGGACGGTGGCCGACCGCCACGGCGGCCAGCGCGGTGCCGAGGTCGGCGGTGGTACGGGCCGCGCGCAGGCCTTCGGCGAGCGCGTCCAGGCCTAGGAGGACGGCCCGGTCGAGCAGTTCGGGCTTGCCGCGGAAGTGCCGGTAGAGCGCCGGCGCGGTGATCCCGACGCCGGCGGCGACCTCGGTCATCGAGACCTGGTGGTAGCCGCTGCGGTGGAAGCGGTCGGCGGCCACGGCCAGGATCTGGGCGCGCCGCCCGGGCGGCCGTCGGACCATCATGGCGGGCCCCCTCTCCTGCGAGCGTCGACGGAAGGCTAGCAAGGATTCACTTCACGCCCCTCCAGGCCTTTCCCCACGGGCTTTTCACCCCCGGCCGACTCTGGACAGCCGAAGCTAGCCCCGATTAACTTGTGGGGCCATCACCAGGCATGTTCCGCTCCGGTCGGCAGCTCCGGCCGGTGCCGTCGAAGGGAGCGCCGCCGTGCGCCGCACCGTGTTCAACGAGGACCACGAGGCCTTCCGGGAGACCATCCGGGACTTCATCGCCAACGAGGTCGTCCCGGTCTACGAGAGCTGGGAGGCCGAGGGCCACCCGCCGCGCGACTTCTACCGGCAGCTCGGCGCGCTCGGCGTCTACGGCATCGAGGTGCCGGAGGAGTACGGCGGCGCGGGCGAGAGCGGGTTCAAGTACCAGGCGGTGATCGCCGAGGAGACCGCCCGGGCGGGCGTCAGCTTCGGTTCCTCCGGCGTTCACACCGGCCTGGTGCTGCCCTACCTGCTGGAGTACGCGAACGAGGAGCAGAAGCGGCGCTGGCTGCCCGGCTTCGTCTCCGGCGACATCATGACCGCGATCGCGATGACCGAGCCGGGCGCCGGCTCCGACCTCGCGGGCATCTCCACCACCGCGCGGCTCTCCGAGGACGGCACCCACTACGTCCTGAACGGCGCCAAGACCTTCATCACCGGCGGCGTGCTGGCCGACCTCGTCCTGGTGGTCTGCCGCACCGCCCCGCACGACCCGGAGAACCGCCGGGCCGGGCTGTCCATCCTCTGCGTGGACACCGCCTCCGCGGGCTACACCGTCGGCCGCAAGCTCCAGAAGATCGGCCTGCGCACCTCGGACACCGCCGAGTTGGCGTTCGACGACGTCCGGGTGCCGGTGGAGAACCTGCTCGGCGAGGAGGGCCGGGCGTTCTCCTACCTGACCCACAACCTGGTGCAGGAGCGCCTCGCGATCGCCGTCGGCGCGTACGCGGCGGCCGCGGCGGCGGTGCGGTTCGCGGTGCAGTACGTCAAGGACCGCAAGGTGTTCGGCAAGGCGGTCGCCGAGTTCCAGAACACCAAGTTCACCCTGGCCGACTGCGAGGCCCAGGTGGTGGCGCAGCAGTCGATGGTGGACCGGGCGCTGGAGCTGTACCAGAACGGCGAGTTGACCGTCGCGGACGCGGCCGCGGCGAAGCTGTTCTGCACCGAGTCGGCCTCCACCGTGATCGACAAGTGCCTTCAGCTGCACGGCGGTTACGGCTACATCCTGGAGTACCCGATCGCCCGGCTCTACACCGACAACCGGGTGTTCCGGATCTACGGCGGCACCAGCGAGGTCATGCGCAGCATCATCGCCAAGTCGCTCGGCCTGTAGGGCTGTTCAGGCCATTCGAACGCTGCGGCGGGTCGCCCTCGGGCGGCCCGCCGTACCCGTACCGGCACCCTCACCGGCGGCCGTCCCGGATCAGTTGGGCGAGCCGTGCTCGGCGCGCCAGGCCTCCCAGCCCGCCGTGGACGCCACCCGCGCCTCGCGCAGGGCCCGTTGGGCCATCGCGGCCGGTCGCGTCTCCAGGCCGCGCACCCACGTGCGCCCCGCGGCGAGCAGGGCCACGCAGACCATCGTCGCCCCGGCCGCACTGAGCACCGTGCCGATCGCGGTGAGCGCCACGCCGCCGGCCAGCACCGGACGGTTGACCTGGAAACCGCTGAACATTCTCTGGTTGGTCGCCATGCCTCCACGATGCGGGCAGTCGGCGGGGGCCGCACCTCGGACTGCTCGGGCGGGACGGCCGGGGCCGGCCCCCCTGGATTCCGTCGGATCAGGGCGCGGCGCCTCCGGGTGCGGGCCGCCCGGGCGTCCGCGACCCTGGGCACACGGAGTGCGCCCGGACCCGGAGCGAGGAGGAGGCGCGATGCCCGATCTCGAACAGCTCGCCGTGGAGCACGCCGCCCGGGCGGCCGAGAGTCCGCACGGGCGCAGCGCCCACCTGGTCCTGCACGACGGGATGCTGCGGCAGACCGTGATCGCGCTGACCGCGGGCACCGCACTGGACGAGCACAACCCGCCCACCGCGGGCAGTGTCCAAGTGCTGCGCGGCCGGGTCTCGCTGACCATCGCCGGCCGGCGGCTGGAACTGCCGGCCGGCCACCTGGAGCCCGTCCCGCAGGAGCGGCACGGGCTGCTGGCGCACGTCGACTCGGTGGTGCTGCTGACCGCCGTCACCGCGTAGCGGGCGGGGGCTCCACGGGGTTGAACACGCTGTCGCTGACCAGCCGCAGTCCGCGCAGGAAGTCCTGCCCGCTGGGCACGAGTTCGGGCGCGGCCAGCCACTGGGCGCAGTAGCCGGCCAGCAGGGTCTGGCAGAAGGCCCCGCGGGCGACCTCCTCCTCGGTGTCCGGCACCTCGGACACCCCCTGGAACACGGCGGCCAGCCCGAGCCGTCCCTCCTTCTGCGCCTCCGCGAAGGCCTGCGCCAGGTCGGGGGCGTGCCCGGCCTGGGCGAGCGCCTCGAACTGGGCCGCCCAGAGCCCGCGGTGCTCGACAAAGACGCCCCGCAGGCCGTCCCAGACGGCGGCGAAGCGCACCTCCGGGTCGTCCGACACCCGGTTGGCGGCGATCACGACCGCTCCCATGGCCGCCCCCATCTCCCCGATCGCCTCGATCATCGCCGCGTTGAGCAGCGCCTCCTTCGAGCCGAAGTGGTAGCCGATCGCGGCCAGGCTGACGCCGGAGGCGGTCGCGACGTCACGGGCGGTGGTGCGCCCGTAGCCCTTCTCGTACAGACAGCGCTTGGCGCCGGCCATCAGGTCTTCGCGGTTTCCCATGCCCTGATCCTACGGAAGTCCTGGACGGATGTCTTGCACATTTGTACTAGACAGGCGTCTGACACATTCGTACCGTCTACCCCATGACCGCAACCACCGGCCGCGCAGGCCGCCGCGAATGGATCGGCCTGGCCGTCCTCCTGCTCCCGACCCTCGTCCTCACCATGGACATGGGTGTGCTCTTCTTCGCCGTCCCGTACATCTCCACCACGCTGGCGCCGAGCGGCACCCAGCAGCTGTGGATCATGGACATGTACTCGTTCCTGCTGGCCGGGCTGCTCATCACGATGGGCGCCCTGGGCGACCGGATCGGCCGCCGCCGGCTGCTGATGATCGGCGCCGCCGGCTTCGCGGGCGCCTCGCTGCTGGCCGCCTGGTCGCACGACGCCGGCCAGCTGATCGCGGCCCGCGCGGTGCTCGGCGCGGCCGGGGCCACCGTGATGCCCTCGACGCTCGCGCTGATCCGCAACATGTTCCACGACCCCAGGCAGCGGCAGATCGCCCTCGGCGCCTGGGGCGGCGTCCTCACCGCGGGGGCCACCCTCGGCCCGGTCGCCGGCGGCCTGCTGCTGGAGCACTTCTGGTGGGGCTCGGCCTTCCTGCTCGCCGTCCCGGTGATGGCCCTGGTGCTGCTGGCCGCGCCCGTCCTGCTCCCCGAGTACCGCTCCCCCGGTCGCACCGGCCGCTTCGACCTGCTCGGCGCCGCGCTCTCACTGGCCGCGATCCTGCCGCTGGTCTACGGCGTCAAGACGGTCGCCGTCGACGGCTGGAGCCCGCTGCCGGGGCTCGCCATCCCCGTCGGGCTGCTGCTGGCCGCCGCCTTCGTCCGGCGCCAGCGCACCGCCGCCGACCCGCTGCTCGACCTGAGCCTGTTCCGGATCCGCACCTTCAGCGGCGCGATCAGCGTCAACAGCATCGCGATGTTCGCGATGATGGGCTTCTCGCTCTTCACCTCGCAGTACCTCCAGCTGGTCAAGGGCATGAGCCCGCTGACCGCCTCGCTCTGGTCGCTGGTGCCGAGCCTGGGCGTCGGCGCGGCGGTCGGGATCAGCTCGGCGCTGGCCGGGAAGGTCCGCCCGGCGGTGCTGATGGGCGGCGGGTTCCTGGTCGGTTCGGCGGGCTTCGCGATGATGACCCGGGTCGGGGCGCACTCCCCGCTGGCGCTCATCCTCACCGCGGCGGGCGTGCTGGCCGCCGGGACGGTCGGCACCATGACGATGACCGCCGAGATGGTCGTCTCCGCCGCCCCGGTCGAACGGGCCGGCGCCGCCTCCGCCACCTCCGAGACCGCCGTCGAGCTCGGCAGCTCGCTCGGCATCGCCCTGCTCGGCGCGGCCGGCGCCGCGGTCTACCGCCACCGGCTGGACGGTGCCCTCCCGGCCGGCGTCGACGGCGAGGCCGCCCGGGCCGCCCAGGACACCCTCGGCGGCGCGGTCACCGTCGCCGGCCACCTGCCCGGCCGGGTCGGCGCCGACCTGCTGGAGACCGCCCGCACCGCTTTCACCGATGGCCTGCACGTCGCGGCCGTGGTCGGCCTGGTCTTCGCACTGGGCGCCGCGACCCTGGCCTACCGCCTGATGCGCCACCTCCCGGCCGCCACCACCGCGCCCGCCCCCGAGCCCGCCACCGTCTGACCCACCCGGCCGATCCACGCGAGTCACGGCCCGCCGGAACTCCACCCGGAGGTGGATCGCGGCGGGTCCACCCCCGGGTGGGTGTGCCGGCGGCCCGGTCGGAGGATCGCGGCGGGTCCACCCCCGGGTGGGTGTGCCGGCGGCCCGGTCGGAGGACCGTGGAGGCACACCTCGGATCCGACCGCCGGGAGCCCTGATGTCCCTGCCCTCCCTCCTCTCCCTCTTCGGCCTGCTCTGCTGGATCGCCTACGAGCTGCTGCTGCGCCGGCGTGAGGACGCCTCCGCCGGCACCTGGCACGCCGACCGCCGCGACCGCGGGTCGACCCGGCTGCTGCTCGGCTGCTACCCGGCCTCGGTCCTGGTCGTGGTGCTGTTCGACCACGCCGGGATCGGCGAACTGCCCGCCTGGGCACGCTGGTTCGGGGTCGCCATGGTGGCCGCCGGGCTGGCGCTGCGGGCCTGGGGCATGCGCACCCTGGGCCGGTACTACACCCGCACCCTGCGCACCGTGGAGACCCAGCAGCTGGTCCGCGGCGGCCCGTACCGGCTGATCCGGCACCCCGGTTACACCGGCAGCCTGCTGGTCTGGGCCGGCTACGCGGTCGGCACCGGCAGCTGGGTGGCCGCCCTGGTGGCCGCGGCGCTGCTGCTGGCCGGGTACGGCTGGCGGATCTCCGCCGAGGAACGGCTGCTGCTGGACGCCTTCGGCAGCGAGTACGAGGAGTACCGTCGGGTGTCGAAGCGTCTGGTGCCGTTCGTCTACTGAACGCGCCGAACGCACCGGTGAACGCGCCGAACGCACCGACACGAGCGGCGCATGTGAGCTTCGGCACCCGTATTCGGCCAGCCGGGCACCGCGGTCCTCGCGATCCGCCTGAACGGCACCTGGTTTTTGGCCAGCGTTTCCCGGCCGGTGTATCCGTTCTCCGTCAGGGCCAGGCATACTGGCCAGCACGGGCGCTAGCGCCCGCCATGACTCTAGACAAGAAGGGACCGGTGGCCAGGGATGCTGCGGAACGGTCTTGAGCCCTGGCACATTCTCGTGGTGCTGGCGGTCGTAGTCCTGCTGTTCGGATCGAAGAAGCTGCCCGAGATGGCCCGTGGCCTGGGCAAGTCCATGCGCATCCTGAAGGCCGAGACCAAGGCCATGCGCGAGGACGACACCCCGGTGGACGCCGCCGGTACCGCGCAGAGCACCGCCGCTCCCCAGCAGAGCGCCGACCGCCCGGCCGTCACGCCGACCAACGTGACCAAGGCCACCGAGACCAAGCGGCCCGAGACGGCCGCCTGATCCTGCCTCCGTGACTCCGGAAAGCCCCTGGTGACCCACCAGGGGCTTTCCGCGTTCCGGGGCCGTCCGGGCATCCGGCCCCTCCCGACTGGCCGTCCGATCTGATCCGTTGTCTCCTGGGTGCACCACCGGAGGAACGGAGTCCCGGCATGCCCACCGACGAGCCCGGCGGCGAGCGCGACGGTAAGCGTGAGGGCGAGCCCGGTGCCGGTTCCGGTCCCGGCGACGGGTCCGGCGACGGTCCCGGCGACGGTCCCGGTGACGGGTCCGGTGACGGACTGGCCGAGCTGCGGGCCCGGCTGAGCGCCGTCGAGGCCCAGGAGGCGCGGCTCGCCGAGCAGTTGGCGGCCGGCTCGGCAGCGCGCCCGCCCCGGCACCTGGTGCGCTCCTTCCTCGCCGCCCTGCTGATCGTGCTGGCCTGTGTGCTCACCCCGCTCGGCGCCCTCGCGCTCTGGGCGAGGTCCGAGATCAGCGACACCGACCGCTACCTCGCGACCATGGCCCCGCTGGCCGAGGACCCCCGGATCAAGGCGGCCGTCACCGACCGGGCGACCGCGGAGATCATGAAGAAGCTCCCGCTCGACTCGCTGCTCGACGGCCTCGCCCCGGCTGACAAGCCCAAGCTCGGCGCGCTGCTGGGCGGCGTCGGCCAGGCCCTGGAGGGCGGACTCAGCGGCTTCGTCCACACCCAGGTCGAGCGGCTGGTGGACAGCGACGCCTTCGTCACCCTCTGGACGGACGCCAACCGGGACGCGCACGCCGCCGTCGTGCAGATGGTGACCGGGCAGGGCGGCGGCGCCGTCGAGGTGCACGGCGACACCGTGGTGCTCGACCTCGCCCCGGTGATCGCCCGGGTGAAGTCCAAGCTGGTCGACCAGGGGATCCCGCTGGCCTCCCGGATCCCGGAGATCCACACCTCCTACCCGCTGGTGCAGTCCGACGCCCTGCCGGAGATCCGCACCACCCTGCGGATCCTGAACCTGGCCGGGTTCTGGGTGCCGGTGCTGGCCGGCGCCTGCGCGCTCGGCGGGGTGCTGCTCGCCGCGCGGCGCCGCCGGGCCGTGGTGGTGGCGTCCCTCGGCATGGCGGGCGGGGCGCTGCTGCTGGGCGTCGGGCTGAGCGTGTTCCGGGCCGTCTACCTGGACCGGCTGCCGGCCGACGTCGACCAGGCGGCCGCCCAGGCGGTGTACGACACCCTGGTGCGGTACCTGCGCTCGGCCGTCCGGGTGGTGGTCACCCTCGGTCTGCTGGTCGCGCTCGGCGCCTGGGTCACGGGCCCGGGGCGCTGGGCGCGCACCGTCCGGGGCGGCTGGCGCGCCGGGCTGGGCGGGGTACGGCGGGTGGCCGGACGGGCCGGCCTGCGGCTCGGGCCGGTCGGCCGGTTCGTCCACCGCTGGAAGGCCCCGCTGGGCTGGCTGGCGGTCGCGCTCACGGCACTGGCCTTCGTACTGTGGAGCTACCCGACGGTGCTGGTGACACTCTGTCTGGCGCTCGGGCTGCTCGCCGTCCTGGCGGTGCTGGAGCTGCTGGACGAACCGGGGGCCGGACGGGCCGAGCGGGCCGGGCCTCCTCGGCCGGTGGCCTGAAGGGGAGCCCGGGTCCGGCGGGGCTCGCCCGGTCGGAGCAGGCGGGAGGGCGGGCGGGAGCAGGTGCGGCGAGGCTGGACGGGATGTCCGAGAACCCGCCGCCGCCTACCGACCTGAGGGCCTGGTTCTGGCTGCTGTGCGCGTCGACGCTGCTGATGGTCGGGTACTTCGTCCTGCCGCTGGAGTGGCTGGGCGAGCGCCGGCCGCGGCTGAGCTGGCTGGCCTTCGTGGGGGCGCTCGTCGGGATGAGCTGGCTGATGCTGGCCAAGATCATCGGCGTGATGCGGGGCACCGCCAAGCGGCCGGTGGTCTGGCTGATCTTCCTGATCTTCCTCGCGCTGACCATCTTCGCGGGGACGTACTTCGTACTGGGCTCGCGCAAAGCGGAGTTCGCCGGGCTGGAGACCCGGCTGGACGCGCTGTACTTCACGGTCGTGACGATGGCCACCGTGGGGTACGGCGACATCACCCCGGCGGGGCAGACGGCCCGGCTCGTGGTGACGATCCAGATCGGGTACAACTTCGTGTTCCTCGCGGCCGCGGCCGGGACGGCGTCCCAGGCGATCCGGGGGAACGTCGAGCGGAGGATCCGGAAGCAGGAGTGAACCCGCCGGCCGGCGCGGGCGGGCCCGTACCAGCGGCCTGCACGGGCCGTGGAGCCGGGTCGGACCCACCGCCTTGCCCACAGGTTGTGGACAAGGCGGTGGACTCAGGAGCGGCTGGTGTCGATCACGCAGGAGCGGTTGCCGGCCGGGGCGAGGACCGTCCGGTCGCCCCCGACCGGGCCGCCGCGCGGGACGTGGTCGAGGGCGGCCGTCCGGAAGGCGCCGGCGCGGGACACGCCGCAGACGCCGAGGGTGAGGGATCCGATCGTCAGCACGGGCCCGTTCTGGTGGACCGTCAGTCGTCCTGGAGGTCGGCGGCGGTGTGGAGGGTGGCGAACAGGGCCGAGAGGCGGGTGTTCCAGCTGGCGTACGTCGGGACGTCGACGGCGTGCTTCTTTCCCATGTCCCGGACCACCTTCTGGGCGTTCCTGAGCTCCTGGGCGGCGTCGTCCGGGTTGCCCTCGTTGAGGCGCGCGGCGGTGGTGTCGAGGATCCTCAGCAGCTCCGCCTGCTTGTCCCGTTCCTTGCCGACCTGGGCCTGGGCGACGGCCTGACGGAAGGACTGGATCTGCAGCGCGGCGGGCTGGTTGCGCGGGACGGCCGAGGTGGGCGCGGGGGGCGCGGAGGGCGCGGTGGTGGTGGGCGCCGCCGAGGTCGGCGCGGAGGCCTTCGGGGCGGGGGTCGTGGCCTGGGTGGTGGGCGTCACCGCCGCAGCGGTGGCCGCGGCCGGTTTGGCGGCGGCCGCGCCCTCGGCCGGTCCGTCGAAGGCGGTGAGGGCCAGCGCCGTGACCCCGGCGAGGCCCGCCACGCCCAGTGCCCCGAGCACCAGCGGCTTGCGCCGGCCGCGGGCGGGGGCGGGGACGGGAGCCGGCGCCGGGGCGGGGGTGGGGACCGGCGCCATCACCGAGGTGGCGGCCGGCGGCTGGGGCGGCAGCACGGTGGTGTGCTGCTGGTTCGGCGAGGGGGCGGCGGCAACGGGCGGAAGGAACCGGGTCTCGGCCCCGGCGGTGTTCGCGAGCAGTTCGGCGGTCGGATCGCCGACCATCAACCCGGGCACGGTGGTGAGGAGTTCGGCCCGTGCGGCGGCCGCGTCGGCCGGGCGGTCGGCCGGGTTCTTGGCCAGCAGCCGCAGCACCGCCGCATCCAGCGCGGGCGGCAGGCCGGGGCGGCGGACGGACGGCGGCAGGGGCTGCTCGCTGACGTGCTTGAAGGCGATCGCCACCGGGGTGTCGGCGGTGAACGGGGTCGCGCCGG
The DNA here is from genome assembly GCF_053598615.1 of Kitasatospora sp. NPDC001095. Taxonomy (NCBI): domain Bacteria; kingdom Bacillati; phylum Actinomycetota; class Actinomycetes; order Kitasatosporales; family Streptomycetaceae; genus Kitasatospora; species Kitasatospora sp. NPDC001095. The sequence continues at coordinate 56,960 of NZ_JBSFKQ010000004.1, forward strand.
TGAGCATCTCGGTGAGCACGCAGCCGACCGCGTACAGGTCCGTCCGCCCGTCCAGCTCCGAGGCGGTGGCCTGTTCGGGCGAGAGGTAGGCGGCCGTACCGAGCACGCTCGCGGTCTGGGTGAGGTTGTTGGAGGAACCGGCCCTGGCGATGCCGAAGTCGACGACCTTCACCCCGCCGTCGTCGGTGATCATGATGTTCCCGGGCTTGATGTCCCGGTGCACCAGCCCGGCCGCGTGCGCGACCGACAGCGCCTCGCAGACCGCCGCCGCGATGCCGACGGCGCGCTCCACCGGCAGCGCCTGCCGCTCCGCCAGCAGGGCGGCCAGCGAACGGCCGCTGACCAGCTCCATGACGATGAACGGGGTGCCCTGGTCCACGCCGGAGTCGAAGACCATGACGATCCTCGGGTGCGCCAGCATGGCCGCGTGCTGGGCCTCGCGGCTGAACCGCTCGGCGAAGCGGGGGTCGTCGGCGAGGCCGCCGTTGAGCACCTTGACGGCCACCTGACGGCCCAGCACCCGGTCGACGCCGCGCCACACGGTGGCCATGCCGCCGACGCCGAGCAACTCGACGAGTTCATAACGCCCGTTCAGCGCCCGTCCGATCACCTGGAGCTCCCCTCACGTGCCCTGCCCGGGGTCCCGGGCCGCCTCGTGCACCTGTGCACGATAGCCGCACCGCCGTACGGGCCGAACGGCCCGACCAGGGGCGGAGGGTGGCGGTCGGGGGACCGGGCAGCGGTCCCCCGGCCGCCGGCACGGGGGTGCGGCCCGCCCTGACTGCGGGCGGGCGGGCCGCACGTTTCCGGGCCGGCCGGTCCGGCGGCGCGTCCGGGGGTGCGCCTACCGGTCCGGCCGGGGCCGGCCGGGCGGACCGGTGGGCACGGGGGAGCCGACCGGCCACCCGGGGTCTTCGGGTGGTGCTGCTTCCCGCGGGTGGTGCGGGATGGTGCGGGTACTGCGGGTGGTGCTGTTCCGGGTGGGCGGCGAGCCCGGGGGGAGTCGCTCGCCGCCCACCCGGAGTTCTCGGGGTTACCTCTCGGCCGACTGCTGGTTCTCGGACCGGTCGGGCTTGCTCGGGCGGACGTCCTGCGCGCCGGGGGCGGGCGGGAGAGTGACGCCGGACTTGCCCGGCCTGCTGCCGGCGCCGCCGGTGTCCTGGCCGTTGCCGCCGCCGTCGGCGTTGCCGCCTCCGGTACCGCCGCTTCCGGTGCCGGTGCCGTTGCCGCTGCCACCGGTCCGGCCGCCGTCGCTGTGGCCCTTGCCCGCGCCCGCACCGGGAACGGTGCCGGGGCGGCCGGGCCCCCGCGTCGAGGTGGTGGCGCCCTGGTGGTCGCCGTCCTCGTCGCCGGTCGCGGCCTTGCAGTAGTCCGTCACCCGGTCCGCGCCGCCGGCCGCCGTGACCAGCGGGCCGTACAGCGGGTCGCCGACCAGCTTGCTCGGGTGCTCGCCCTTGGCCGTTCGGTCGGTGAAGCCGGTGCAGAGGCCGAGCAGCGCGGGCGGGGCGGCGGTTCGCAGGCCGCGCCCCTCGGCCGAGGGGGTGCCGGGCGTCGTGGGGTCGGACGGGACGACCGCCTGCGGTCCGCCGGACGGACGGGCGGCGCCGGACGTCACGGCACCGAACGGGGCCACGCCCGCGGACGGGCCGACGGTCGACGAGGCCGGCACGGGGCCGCCGGCCGCGTCCCCGCCCGCGAGCCCGTGCTCCGGTGCGGACGGGCCGCCGCCCAGCGGGGACGGCAGGTTGCCGGTGCCGGCGGCGACGGCGACCCCGCACAGCGCGGTGGCGCCGAGCACGACGGCAGTGGCCTTCGTGCTGAAGGCCCTGGCCAGCGCGGCGGTTGCCATCGATCGTCTCCGGACGGGGGTCACTGTCGGGTCGGGCGCGAGACTCGCCTTCCGGAACGCGGCCAGGGCGGCCTCCTCCCCGGCCAGTTCCTCGGCCGTCGCGGGAGCGGCGGCCGCGGCGAGCACCCGGGCGAGCTGCCCGGGACCGCCGTCCGGTCCGGTGAGCGAGGCGTCCTGCCCGGCCGACGGGCCGCCCACGGCACCGCCGAGCAGCTGCTCGGCGGCATCACGGTCGATCCGACGGGATCGGTTGGTGCTCATCTCATGTCCTTCAGCGTCGCGGCCCGGCGTTCTGTCACACCCTGCGGAGAACTTTTTTTCGCGGGTTTCCCCGTGGGTCGCCCGGCGGCCTCGCCCGCGCTCACTCCGGCGGCTGTTCCGGGGGCGGTCCCGGCAGTGGTTCCGGCGGCCGTTCCGGCGGTTTCGGGCCCCGCACCGGCCTCGGCGCGGGCCGCCCGTCCGCCGGCCCGGGCGGCCGGGATGCCGCCCCCGGACGCGAGCGGCTCGACCAGCTTGGCCAGCCGCCGCAAGCCCCGGTGGGCAGCCATCCGGACGCTGCCGGCCCGCTTGCCGAGCACCCGGGCGGCGCTCTCCGCGTCCAGCTCCATGACCACCCTCAGCAGCACGGCCTCGGCCTGGTCGCGCGGCAGCCGGGAGATCAGGGCCAGCGCGTCGGCGGTGCCTACCGCGGTCAGCGCGGCCCGCGCGGTGTCGTCCCCCGCCGCCAGCTCGGCCAACTGCTCGACGGGCAGGTCGGCGACCGGACGGCGACGCCGGGCGCGCAGGTGGTCGAGGGCGCGGTGGCGGGCGACGGTGGCGGCCCAGCCGCGGAAGGCGTCCCCGTCCCCGGAGAAGCCGCGCAGGTCCCGGGCGATCTGCAGCCAGGTCTCGGACGCGATGTCCTCGGCGTCCTGCGCGTCCTCCGGCCGGCCTCCGACCAGCACCCGCAGGTAGCGCAGCAGGCCCGGCTGCACCGTCCGGAACAGCAGCCGGAACGCCTCCTCGTCGCCGCCCTGCGCGGCCCGGACCGCCTCGGTCAGGTCGGGGCGGGCGGAGGCCGGGCCCGGTGGCGGGCCGTCGGGTGGTACTGGTCCGGACCGGCCGACGGGGCCGCCGGTGCCCGCTCCGGGGCGCTCTGCACTCTGCACCCGCCACATGATGCGCCATTCGGGCGAACACTTCGGCTCCGGCCGAACGACCGGCGCGGCCGGGGCCAAGGTCCCGAGAACTGCCGCCGTTCGCCCACGGCCCGGGCGGGCCCGTCCGCCCTACGTTGTCGGTAGGCGAAGCAACCCGGTCGCCGCCGCACCCGGACGCCGGGTCCGCCGGCACTCCCGGCCCGCCACCGCGACCCCGCCCCCGTTCGAGGGCGCACGCACGACCCGTACCGGCCCCGGTCGCACGCCCCTCCCGGGTTTGGGCCGGCCCTCCGGGGACCAGCACCGACGGGGAACTCCCACCGGCGGGCCTCTCCCCCCGGGGCAGGGGCCCGTCCCCGACGCAGGGGCCCGTCCCCGCGGAGAGCACCACCGACAGGGCACGGCTCCCGGCGGGACCGCCACCGGCAGCACGACGAGCAGGGAAAGACCACGATGACGACCGCCCACGAGCTCCACGAGCACCACGGGCTCCACGCGAAGGGCCTGCGCGAGCACCTCGCACCCGCCCTGCGCGCCCTGGGCCTCACCGGGCGGCGACGGCGTCGCCCGGACCGTCCTGGCCGGGGCCGCCCGGGGCTTCCTGTCCGCCGGGGACGAGCGCTTCGGCACCGTCCGCTGCCTGGACACCCTGGGCCGCGAGCTGTGGGCCTTCCCCGTCGGGGAGTAGCCCCCGGGGGCAGTCCGCCTCCCCGACGGGGCGAGGAAAGCAGCAGGTCGGAGGCGGTGTCACGGCGCGCACCATGACAACTGTCACGCGGATGACGCAACGGACGGCACTGCTCTGACGGAGGGTCCGGCGGAAAGACTGGAGGCACGACGCGGGCAGTGGCCCGCGGCCACCAGCCGGGGAGGAACCCACCGTGAGCCAGACCGTCAGTGCCGCCGCCGTCACCAGCACCGCCGCCGCTCCCGCCCTGGCCGTCACCGCCGCCCACGCCAAGACGCCCAACCCGCTGGTCTCCGGGCTCCGCCCGCTCGCCCCTCGACGTGGCCGCGCCGCTGGCCGGCTACTACCTGCTGCACTCGGCCCTCGGCCTGAGCGAGTTCGCCGCGCTGGCCTGGAGCAGCGCCTTCCCGGCCGCCCGGACCGTCCTCGGCCTGCTGGGCGAGCGCAGGCTGAACCTGTGGGCCGCCCTGATGCTGACCGTCAACCTGGCGGGCCTGGCGCTGACCTTCGTCACCGGCGACGCCCGGCTGATGATCGCCAAGGACGGCGGCCTGAGCGGCACCGTGGCGCTGGCGATCCTGGTCTCCGCGCTGATCGGCCGGCCGGTGATGACCCCGATGCTGATGCCCTTCCTCACCAAGGGCCGGACGGAGCGCGCCGCCGCCTGGCAGCGGCTGGTCGAGGGCCGGGCGGCCGGGTCGCGGGCGTTCCGCCGCCACGAGCGCCTGTTCTCGGGCATCTGGGGCACCGCGCTGCTGACCGAGTGCGCGGCCCGGGTGGTCGGCGCCTTCACCCTGCCGGTGTCGACCATGGCCTGGCTGTCCACCGTCCTCCTGATCGGCGCGATCGTGGCCGGTTCGATGCTCGGCCAGATCGCGGTCGAGCCGATGGAGCGGCTGGTCCGCGCCGAGGCCGAGGCCCCGACCGCCGCCTGAGCGCGCCGCACCCTCTCCTCCCCGTCGCTCCCCTCCCCGCGGTTCCCCTCCCCTCCGGCTTCGCTGAACAGCCGGTTCCGAGGACTCGAACAGCGAGGAACCATCCGGATCTCCCGGGAGTCGTTCATAACGAGGGGGTAACGGGACCCCCGACCGAGGAAAACGGGGACCCCATGAACCGGACGACGTACGCGCCGAGCAGCACCGAGGAACGCACCCTCGTCTGGGACGGCTGCCTGAACGTCCGCGACCTGGGCGGGCTGCCCACCGCCGCCGGCCGGCTCACCGCCCGCGGCGCGATGGTCAGGGCGGACAACCTGGACCGCCTCACCGCCGAGGGCTGGGACGCCCTCCTCGACCACGGCGTCCGCACCGTGGTCGACCTGCGCGACGCCGAGGAGTACAAGCCGCTCCTCCCGCTCCCCGAGGACGTCGAGCTGGTCCGCGTCCCGCTGGACGAACTGGCCGGCCCCGCCTGGTGGGATACCCACGGACGACTGGACGGCACCCCGCTCGCGCTCCGCCCGTACCTGGACCACTGCCCGCAAGCCGCCGCCGCGCTGGTCTCCGTGATCGCCGGCGCCCGCCCCGGTGGCGTGGTCGTGCACTGCGGCGCCGGCCGTGACCGCACCGGCCTGGCCACCCTCCTGCTGCTCTCCCTGGCCGGGGTCGAACGGTCCGCGATCACCGAGGACTACCTGATGAGCGACCCCAACATCCGCCCGCTGTACGGGATGCTGGGCCTGCCCGACCCGTACCGCCGGATCGACGCGGTGCTCGCCGAGGCCGGGACCACCGCCGAGGCCGCCCTGGCCGCCGCGCTCGACGGGTTCGACCCGGTCGGCTACCTGCTCGCGGCCGGCGTCACGCCCGAGCGGATCGCCGCCGTCCGGGAACGACTGCTGCCCACCGCGTAACGCGGGCCGCCGGAGCCCCTTCGGCGCGTCGGGACCCGCAAGAAGACCTCCGAAACCATCGTCAACCGATGGTTGACGATCCTCGGATCGACAACCTACGGTTGACGCATGGAGAATCCCGTTGCTCCCAACACCACTCCGCTGCGCCTCGACGACCTGATCGCCGCGATCAAGCAGGTCCACACCGACGCGCTCGACCAGCTCTCCGACGCGGTCATCGCCGCCGACCACCTCGGCGAACTCGCCGACCACCTCATCGGCCACTTCGTCGACCAGGCCCGCCGCTCCGGCGCCTCCTGGACCGACATCGGCCGCAGCATGGGCGTCAGCAAGCAGGCCGCCCAGAAGCGCTTCGTCCCCAAGGACCCGGGCACCCCGAACGACCTCGACCCGAGCCAGGGCTTCAGCCGGTTCACCCCCCGGGCCCGCAAGGTCGTGGTGGCCTCGCAGGAGGAGGCCCGGAAGGCGAACAACGCCGAGATCACCCCGGTGCACGTGCTGCTCGGCCTGCTCGCCGAGCCCGAGGGCATCGCGATCAAGGCGCTCGCCGCCCAGGGCGTCACCCCGGAAGCCGTCCGCACGGCGGCCACCGCCGCTCTGCCGACCGCGGTCGAGCAGACGGTGCCCGCCCTGATCCCCTACGACGCCCAGGGCAAGAAGGTGATGGAGCTGACCTTCCGCGAGGCGCTCAAGCTCGGGCACAACTACGTCGGCACCGAGCACCTCCTGCTCGCGCTGCTGGAACTGGAGAACGGCCAGGGCGTGCTGGCCGGGCTGAAGGTCGACAAGTCCGAGACGGAGGCCTTCGTCTCGGAGGCGATCGCCGCCATCGTCGCCGCCCGGAACCCGGAGTCCGAGTCGAAGGAGTGAGTCGCCACCGATGCCCTGCCCCGGGCACGACGACCGCCCGGGGCAGGGCACTTGCGCTTCGACTTCGGCTCCGGCTTCGACTTCGGTGTTCGCTTCCGCGCCCCCGTCCGCTGCCGCGTCCGATCAGAACCCGGAGACGTTGGTGGTGACGATCCGGACCCGGCCGGCCTCCGCCGCCTCCAGCGCCGCCCGCAGCCGGGCCGAACGGGCCGGCCCGAGCAGGCCCAGGGCCTCCTCGGTCGACACCCAGCGGTAGTCGTCCAGCTCACCGGCCGGGACGGTCACGGGGGTGCCGTCCGGGACGGTGCCGAAGTCGAACAGGAAGTGCTGGGCAGGGTGGTCGAGTTCGGCCGAGGCATGGGTCCAGGAGATGGCCAGCAGCTCGCCCGCCTCCCGGACGATGCCGGTCTCCTCCTCCAACTCCCGCACGGCGCACTCGACCGGGCCGTCCCCGAGGTCGATCGTGCCGCCCGGGAACTGCCAGTGCTCGCGGTACCCGGCCTTCACGATCAGGATCCGGCCGGACTCGTCCCGCAGCAGGCAGCCCGCCGCCGCGTAGATCCGGGGCAGGGACGCCAGCCACTCCTCGCGGGACTTCAAGGGCTCGGTCGTCACGGTGCTCCTCCAGGGGCAGAGTGGGTTCGGTCGCCCCCACTCTGCCACCCGACCGATGACTCCCGGCCGCCTCAACGGTCCTATCCGCCATGGACACCATGACGACCGCACCGCACCGTAGCGCCCTCCTGACCTGCGACCTGGGCGCACTCACCGCCCCCGACCTGGCCGTCGTCGACGCGCTCGCCCGGCTACGGCTGGCCGCCGCCCGACACGGGGTGGCCGTGGTGCTGCGGAACGTCGGCGGCCCGCTGCGCGAACTGCTGGCGTTCAGCGGGCTCTCGGCGCTGCTGCCGGGCCCGGCCGACCTCACCGACCTGTCACCGGAGCTGCCGGAGCTACCCGGCGGCGGGCTCGGCCAGCACGGCGGGCTCGGCCAGCACGGCGGGCTCGGCCGGCACGGCGGGCTCGGCGTCGAGCCGGGGCGGGAGGCCGAAGAGCGGGAAGAGCACGTCGGTGTCCAGGAAGTTGGTGAAGCCGGTGATCCTGCCCCCTGACACCTCCGGCACGATCAGTGCCCACGGCTCGTGCCCGCCCTCCGGGCTCGGCCGGTACTGGCCGAAGGCCGGCCCGCCGTTGGCCGTCACCGGGAGCAGCCGGGAACCGCGGCAGCCGTGCCCGGGGCCCAGCATCCACTCCCGGAGCTCGTCCCGACCGCGCAGCCACATCGCGAACGGCGGCATGTTGAGCGTGACGTCCTCGTGCAGCAGCGCGGCGAGGCCGTCCATGTCGTACGCCTCGAAGGCGCGGACGTAGCGGTCCAGCAGCGCGCGGTGCTCCTCGTCCAGCTCCGGTGCCGGCCGGGCCGCCGAGTCGTCGGCGGCGAGCGCCGCCCGGGCACGCTGGAGCGCGCTGTTGACCGAGGCCACCGTGACGCCCAGCAGTTCGGCCACCTCCGCGGCCTTCCAGCCGAGCACCTCGCGCAGGATCAGCACCGCCCGCTGCCGGGGCGCGAGGCGCTGGAGCGCGGCGACGAAGGCCAGCTTCACCGACTCGCGCTGGGCGGCCACGTCCGCCGGATCCCCCGTCTCGGACAGCACCCGGCCGTCCGGCGCCGGGCCGATCCACGTCACCTCGGGCAGTTGGGTGTCGTACGCGGTGGCCACCGTGACCGGACCGGCCAGGTCCATCGGCCGGGCCCGGCTGTTGCGGCCGTTCAACGCGTCCAGGCAGACGTTGGTGGCTATTCGGTACAGCCAGGAGCGCAGCGCGGACCGCCCCTCGAAGCCCCGGTGCCCGCGCCAGGCGCGGACCATCGTCTCCTGCACGGCGTCCTCGGCCTCGAAGACCGAGCCGAGCATGCGGTAGCAGTAGCCGGTCAGCTCGGTGCGGTACCGCTCCAGCTGGAGCTCGACCGGCTCCTCCGTGATCACGTCGGTCATGGTGCGCCCCGCCCCCGTCGTCCTGCCGTGCCGTGTGCCCTGGTGAACGGGAGGAACGTAGCGCACAGCACTGACAAGCGCCCCTCCGGCACCACACGGCCCAGCGGGGGCGAGGGTGGCGGCGGCGGTCCTCCTCGCGGCCCGACCCGACAGGCCCCCTGACCGCACGCCAGGGGCGGGCGGCCACGATCCGGCCGCCCGCCCCGCGGTGTGCCGCGACTCAGTGGGCGGAGTGCTTCTCCGCGCCGCGGTGCCGGTGCCCCTTGAGCTCGGCGTGCATCGCCGGGGCCGCGTGCACCGCCGTGCCCGGCGCGTCCCTTCCGCCGTGCCGGAAGGCCCCGCCGGCGCCGAAACCGGCGGCGGTCCGGGTCATCGTGCCGGCGCTCGGCTCCGGTGCCAGCCGGGTGGGCGGGCTCGCCATGCCCCGGCGCTCCAGCAGTTCCTGCGTTCCCTGGCGGAACTTGGCGGTGCTGCCGGGCATTCGCTTGGTCATCGTCGACCTCCCTTCGTCGGCCACCGGCCGGACGGACGCCGGCCGGAGCGGCCGCACGGGCGTTATGTCCGGATTTTATCCGGGTTGCGGGGCCGCGCCACCGCGGAGAAGCCGTGCGGGAAGGGAGAGCGCGCCTCGGCCGCCTCGGCCGCCTCAGCCCATGAGCTCGTGGACGAAGCACCAGCGCCAGTCCTCCCCCGGCTCGTACGAGCGGATCACCGGGTGGGAGGTGTTGTGGAAGTGCGCGGTGGCGTGCCGCTGCGGCGAGAAGTCGCAACAGCCGACATGCCCGCAGTCCAGGCAGATCCGCAGGTGCACCCAGTCCCGACGGCCCTGCGCCAGGCAGTCGGCGCAGCCGTCCGCGGGCGGCCGGGGCTCGATGTTCCGAGGGGCCAGAGCGAGGTCTTCGCAGGCGCTCATGACTGAAGGCTATGCCGCCCCGGCGCGGGGCGCCCACTCCGGGCGAGGGGCGCGGCGCGGGCCCGGGGCGCCAGCTGGTCGCGACGGACGATGGCGACGGCCGGTGACGACGGCACCGGCCGAAATCCGCGCCACCCGGCGGCAGTTCGCCCACCGGGGCGCGCCCGGGGCCGGGTCCTCCCGGCGCGGTCCTGCGACGGTCCCGGCAGGGCGTCCCGGGGGCGATCCCGCCGATCCCCCTGCCCACGATGATCCACCCCTCCCGCACCGCCGACGCCGCTGGCCCGGCAGGCGCGGCGCCCGCCCCGGGGACAGTGCCGAATCCCCGCTCCGCGCCCCCGGACGGCATGGGAGCATGCCATCCGTGGCGATCGTGACGGGGAGAACGAACGGCGACACCGGCGGCGACCCCGGCGGTGCGACGGCGCGGCAGCGCGGCGCGGGAACGCGGGACGGCGACGACAGCGGCGCCGACGTCGGAAGCGGCGGCCGCGACACCGGGGCCCCGGCCGGCGGCAGCGCCGCACGGGCCACCACCCGGATACCCGGGCAGAGCGGCGGCGGCCGGTTCCGGACCCGCCCGCTGCCCGCCACCGGCCGGGTCCGCCAGCCCGTCGCCCTGATCCGGCTGCTCGGCGGCCTGTTCGCCATCGCCCTCACCCTGCTGCTCGCCGACTACGCCCGCGCCACCACCAGCGGCATCGCCGCCGACGTCGCCGAGGCGGCCGCACTGGTGCCGCGCCCGCTGTCGGGCCTGGCCGGCGGACTCACCACCGCCGCCGTCCTGCTGCTCCCCGTCGGCCTCGCCGTCCGCCGCCTGCTGGGCCCCGACCGGCGGCGCGCCCTCCAACAGGTCTCCGACGGGCTGCTCGCCGCCGTCCTCGCCTACGGCGCCACCCTCGGCCTCGACCTGTGGGCCGACGGCCTCGCCCCGGTCTCGCTGCTCACCGCGCTCACCCAGCCACCGCCCGGCGGCGGGCTGGGGCACACCGAACCCGTCTACGGCTACCTCGCGCCCGTCCTCGCCTTCATGACCGCCTCCGGCAGCCGGGAACGCCGCCTGTCCTGGACCGTCCTCGCCCTCTCCGGCCTCGCCGGGCTGACCGGCGGGTACGCCACCCCCACCGCGCTCCTGCTCGGGCTGCTGATCGGCTGGACCGGCGCCCACGGCACCCTGTACGCCGTCGGCACCCCCGACCCCTGCCCACTACCCGGCGAGGTCCTGCGCGCCCTACGCGACAGCGGCCTGCGCCCGGTCGAGGCCAAGCCGGCCGGGCCCGACCGCTACCGGGTCCGGCAGGCCGACGGCCTCCCCGAGCTCGACGTCCAGATCCTCGACCGGCAGGCCGTCACCGCCGCCGCCGTCCAGCGCGCCTGGCGCCGACTGCGCCTGCGCACCGCCCCGGACCCGCGCGTCCTGCGCTCCCCGCGCACCGGGCTGGAGCACGAGGCACTCGTCACCTACGCGGCCCTCGCGGCCGGCGTCCGCACCCGCCGCATCGCGGCCACCGCCGGTCTCGGCCAGGACACCGCCCTCATCGCGTACGAGCGGCTGGCCGGACGCACCCTGGACGAACTCACCGACGAGGAGATCACCGACGAGCTGCTCACCGACGCCTGGCGGCACCTCGCCCTGCTCCAGCGCCGCGAGATCGCCCACCGCGCCCTCGTCCCCTCCTCCCTGCTGATCGACGACTCCGGCGCGGTACACCTTGTCGACTTCGCCGACGGCGACATCGCCGCCACCGAACTCGTCCTCTGCTGCGACCTCGCCCAACTCCTCACCACCCTCGCCCTGCGCGCCGGCGCCGCCCGCTCCGTCCGCACGGCCACCGCCGTCCTCGGCCCCGACCCCGTCGGCGCCGCCCTGCCGCTCCTCCAGCCCATCGCCCTCACCCACACCACCCGCCGCGCCCTCAAGCAGCACGCGAAGCACGCTGCCAGCGGGGCGGCCGGGGGCGCGGGCGCGGGCGCGGGCGCGGTGAAGGACGCAGGCACGACCGGCGGCGCGGCCGGGGGCGCCGTCGCCGCCCCACGCAAACGCGACGACGCCGACGCAGCGGACCGCGACGCCCGCGCGGCCGGGGGTGCCGTCGCCGCCCCGGCGGGCGACGGGTCCAACACCCGCGCTGCCGCCGCCCGCCCGGAGGCCAGCCCGGAGTCCCCCGCCGCCGCGCCCGCCGGCCTGCTCGACGAGATCCGCGCGGAGGTCCTGCGCACCCGCCCGCAGGTGGTGGGCCGGCCGGTGCGGCTGGAGCGGTTGCGGCCGCGGACGCTGCTGGTCGTGGTGGGCGGGGTGATGGCCGGGTGGCTGTTGCTCCCGCAGTTGTTCGCCGCGGAGGACAACCCGGTCTCCGCCCTGGCGGACGCCGATCCCTGGTGGCTGCTGCTGGCGGTGCTGGCTGCTGCGACCAGCCACGTCGCGGCTGCCATGGGCTTCGTCGGTTTCGTTCCGGAGCGGCTGGACTTCCGCAACGCGGTGCTGGCGCAGGTGGCCGGGTCGTTCGTGAAGCTGGTGTCGCCGGGCGGTGTCGGCGGGATCGCGCTGAACACCCGGTTGTTGCAGCGGGCCGGGATCCCGACCGCCCAGGCGCTGTCCAGCGTCGGCGTGGGGAACCTGATCGGGCTGGCGCTGCACCTGTTGCAGCTCGGCGCCTTCGTCTACCTGGTGGACTTCGCGCCGGGCAGCTCCGAACTGGACGCGCTGCCCGCGGTGGTCGGCGGGCTGGCGGGCGCGGTCGCGCTGCTCGCGGTGGTGTCGGCGATCCCGGTGGCGCGGCGGTGGCTGGCGACGCGGCTGCGGCCGCTGACGGCGGAGGTGCTGCCGCGGCTGCTGGACCTGCTGCGCAGCCCGTCCCGGCTGGCGGTGGGGGTGACCGGCCAGCTGCTGGTGTCGCTCTGCCTGATCGCCTGCCTGTACTGCAGTGTCCGGGCGATCGGCCGGGAGCCGTCGTTCGCCGCGGTCGCGGTGGTGTTCCTGGTGGGCAACGCGGTGGGCAGCGCGGCGCCGACCCCGGGAGGGGCCGGCGCGGTGGACGGGATGCTGCTCGGGCTGCTCCAGCAGACCGCGTCGATGGAGCGGGGCGGCGAGCTGGCCGCGGTGGCGCTGTACCGTCTGCTGACGCTGATCCTGCCGGTGCTGCCGGGGTGGGCGGCCTTCGTCTGGCTGCAACGCCGCCGGGCCCTGTAGCCGCCGGGGGCACTCGCCCGCTACTCCCGGTACTCCTCCTCGTCGTGCCGCACCGGCCGGCTCTGTTCCACGACGTCGGCGACGTTGGTCGCCGGGTCCGCGCCGACGGCCCGGCGCTCGGCCACCTCGTCGTACGTGTCGCCCTCGGGTGCCTCCTCGTCGGGCTCGACGGTCTCGGCGGTCTCCTCGATCAGGTATTCCTCGTGCTGTTCCTGCGGCATGGCATCCGTCCTCGCTGTTCGGAGGCCTTCACGGGCCCGGCTGGCGGTACTGGCAGTATCCGCCGCCCGGCGCCCGGACGCGACGTGCCGACACTGCTCCGGCGTGTTGCCGGGGCTTGCGGGATTCCCCGGCCGACCGGGCCGATTGACCCGCGAAACCACCCCCTGAATGACCCAGAGAGGTGGTTCATTCCGCGCCTAGGGTCGTAGCCATGACGACGAACGAGAACACCGGGACCACCCGGGCCGCCGAGATCACCGAGGCCCCCGCCCGCCTCGAGTACGCCCGCACCGCCCCCAAGGTGTTCCGCGCGATGATCGCCCTGGACGCCGCCGCCCGCGAGGGCCTGGACCCCGCCCTGGTCGAGCTCGTCCAGATGCGCACCTCCCAGCTGAACGGCTGCGCGTACTGCCTGGACATGCACGCCAAGGACGCCCGCAAGGCCGGTGAGACCGACGAGCGGATCTACCTGCTGCCGGTCTGGCCGGAGGCCCCGATCGGGGTGTACACCGAGCGCGAGCGGGCCGCCCTGGCGCTGGCCGAGGAGATCACCCGGATCGACGGCGGCGTCTCGGACGCGGTGTACGCCCGGGCCGCCGCGCACTTCGGGGAGGCCGAGCTGGCGCAGCTGATCTCGGTCTGTTTCACGATCAACGCCTGGAACCGCATCAACGTGGCCACCCGCAAGACCCCCGGCACCGCCTGACCGCACCGCCTGACCGCGCCGCCCGGCCGCAGCTCCGTCCGGGGCGGCGGCCGGAGCTGCGAGCGGGGCGGCGAGCGGGGCGGCGGCCGGAACGCCGTCTGGACCACGGGGGTACGATCGGTGCCGTACAAAGGGCTAACCCACACCCACCGGTGGCCCCGAGGCCCATACGAACGACGGGGAAATCATGTCCGGCTCGCACTACTTCACCGGTGCACCCGAGGTCGCCAGCGACCGCCGGCCGATCACGGTCTCCCTCCCGGACCTCACCCTGGAACTGACCACCGACACCGGGGTGTTCTCCCGCAGCCGGCTCGACCCGTGCACCCGGATCCTGCTGGAGCACGCCCCGCAGCCGCGGGTGCGCGGCCCGATCCTGGACATCGGCTGCGGCTACGGTCCGATCGCCCTGACCTGGGCGAGCCGCCGCAAGCGCCTCCCGGTCTGGGCGGTGGACGTCAACGAGCGCGCCCTGGAGCTGGTCCGGCTGAACGCCGAGGCGCTGGGGCTCGGCAACGTCCAGGCCTCCCTGCCCGACGACGTCCCGGAGGACGTCCGCTTCGCCACCATCTACTCCAACCCGCCGATCCGGATCGGCAAGGCCGCGCTGCGCCGCCTGCTCACGCACTGGCTCGACCGGCTGACCCCGGACGGCTCGGCGTTCCTGGTGGTGCAGAAGCACCTGGGTTCGGACTCGCTCCAGAAGTGGCTGAACGAGCAGGGCTACCCGACCACCCGGGTCACATCGGTCAACGGGGTGCGGATCCTGGAAGCGCGGCCCCGCCCCGAGGTGGGCGAGGGCTCCGAGAGTGGACGAGGTACGACGACGTGAAGCAGCTGCGCGGGACCGAACTGAAGCGTCTGCACCGCTCGTGGCGGCGCAGCAACGAGTTCCGGCTCGCGATGATCCTGGAGAACCTCCAGTCGCCGTTCAACGTCGGCTCGGTGGTCCGCACCGGCGCGGCGATGGGCGCCGAGAAGCTGTACCTGGTCGGGGACACCCCGTCGGTGCGCTCGTCCGGCGCGCAGAAGGCGGCGATGGGCACCGACAAGTACCTGAAGGTGGAGCACTTCCCGACCGTCGCCGAGGCCGTGGCGGCGGCCAAGGCGGACGGTTACAAGGTCGTCGGCCTGGAGCTGGCGGACGAGGCGGTGCCGATGTTCGCCGCCGAGCTGACCCCGGCGGTGGCCTTCGTGCTCGGGCACGAGGACCGCGGGATCACGCCCGAGGCGCTGGCGCTGTGCGACCAGGTGGTGTTCGTGCCGCAGCTGGGCCGGGTCGGCTCGCTGAACGTCTCGGCGGCCGCGACGGTGGCCTGCTACGAGGCGCGCCGGCAGGGCTACGCGATCAGCGGCACCCCGGACGGCGACCTCGCGGGCGACCTCGGCGACGACGAGTAGCGAGCTGCCGAACAGGCGGGTCGCGCGGCCGGGTGGCCGGGTGGCCGCCCGAAGCGCGCGTGAAGCCCGGTCCGTCCGCCGACGGGCCGGGCTCCCGGCTTCGGCCGGGCCTTCAGCCCTTGACGTTCCGTCGGATGGAACCGACCAGGAACACCACCGCGAGCATCGCCGCGGACAGCGCCCCGACCAGCAGCGGCCCGGGCCCCGCCGGACTGCCGTTCACGCGTATGGCGCCCATGAAGTCGACGGCGGAGACGTTGTTGACGAGCATCCACCAGAGCGGCAGGTAGACCGCCTGGAAGAGCCGGTGGCTCCGGCTCACCACGCCGAGCGCCATGGCCAGCGAGGGGACGAACAGCGCGCCGCCGAGCCAGCAGGCCGCCCCCGCGGCGTCGCCCGCCACCAGCATGCGGAGCAGCGGGGCCGCGCCCGTCACCGCGGTGAGCACCAGCCCGGACGCCCATTCGGCGAGGAGCCGGCGCCGGGCCGACGGGTAGGCGCCGAGCAGCACCTCCAGACCGCTCTCGACCTGCTGGCTGCCGAGCCGGGACCAGAGCAGGACCGGCCACAGCCACGCCAGCGGCAGGAGCAGGCCGGTGACGGCGTTCAGCGGCGCGAACCCGGCCAACGTCAGCCCGGCCGCGACCAGCCACCACCGGCGGGAGACGCCCTGCACCAGGATGCGGAGCTCGCCCGCGAGCAGCCGGCCGAACGCCCCCGCCCGCCGCGGTTCGGTCCGCGGCAGGGCGCCCGGCGCGGCCGCCCAGCGCACCCCCGCGGGCTCCGGCCCGTCGAGCGCGGACGGCCCGCCCGCCGCCTCGGCCGCCCCGGCGCCCGTCCGCACCGCGGCCGTACCGGCCGACCCGCGCGCGGGGTCGAACCTGCCGAACCACAGGGCCGGCAGCAGCGCCAGCGCGACCGCCGCCAGGAGCAGCGCCAGCCGGGCGAGGACGAATCCGGCGGACGGGTCGAAGCCGTCCCAGCGGAAGGTGCCCAGCGGGGTGTCGACCTTGGTCAGGCCGAGGCTGAACCCGCCCGGGTCGGCCGTCCCGTGCCGGGCCTCCAGCGCCGCGCCCATCGACCGCGCGACCTGGTGCACCCCGAGGCCGTCCAGCGGTGCGGAGGCCGACTGCCCGCCGATCGCGAGCACCATGGCCAGCACGAACCAGACGACGTTCCCGAAGCCGCCCCGCAGCAGCGGCACCGTCTCGAACAGCAGCGCCGCCGCCGCGGTGAGCGCCATCAGGGGCAGCGAGAGCAGCAGGAACGGCTCGAGCAGGCGGATCGGGTCGACCGTGCGGTCCTCGCCGCGGGCGAGCTGCATCAGCAGCGCGGTGACGGCCAGCACGCCGACCATGGAGGCGAGCACCAGGAGGTTGCTCAGGAACTTGGCCAGGAGGTAGTGGTGGGTGCGCAGCGGTGTCGCGGCGAGGATCTGGCCGACCCCGGTCGTCCCGTCCCGGGCGATGCCGCTGCGCACCACGTAGAAGCCGCCGAAGGTGAGCCAGAGCGCACCGGCCAGGGCGGTGACGACGCCGACGTAGGCGCTGTTGTAGACGCCCCGGTTGCCACCCACGTCCATGATCGTCCAGTGGCCGCCGGCGTCCGGTACGGCCAGGTAGCCGAGCCCGACCGCGGCGAGCAGCGTCACGGCGTACACCGGCCGGCGCACCCGGTCGCGGAAGTCGCCGACCGCCAGTGCGGCGAGCAACGACCCGGGCGCCGCCCTCCTGGGCGCGTTCACCGCCGCGCTCATCGCCGCACCGCCCGCCGACCGGCCGGCCACCCGGCGCCGCCCCGCTCCCCCGCCCCGTGGACGACGCCCAGGTAGGCGTCCTCCAGGTCGGGCGGCACCCGGACCGCGTCGGGCCGCGGCTGCTCGGCGGCGAGCAGCCGCAGCCGTACGCCGTTCCCCGTCCGCACCATCCGGCTGACCACGTGGCGGGCCTGTACCTCCAGGAGGTCCGCGGGGGCGACCACGGCCTCCCAGACCTGACCGTCGATCTCGCGGAGCAGTTCGTCGGGCGCGCCGCGGCGCAGCAGCCGGCCCCGCGCGACCACGGCGATGTCGGAGGCGACGGACTCGACATCGGAGACGATGTGGGTGGACAGCATCACCACCCGGTCCGCCGCGAGCTCGCTGAGCAGGTTGCGGAAGCGCACCCGCTCCTCCGGATCCAGGCCGGCGGTGGGCTCGTCGACCACGATCACCCTCGGGTCGGCCAGCAGGGCCTGCGCGATGCCGACCCGGCGGAGCATGCCGCCGGAGTACGCGCCGAGCGGACGCTTGACCGCCTCGGTCAGGTTGACCAGTTGGAGCAGCTCGTCGACCCGGGCCCGGGCGGAGCGGGCGCCGATCCCCTTGGCGGCCGCCAGGTAGGACAGGAACTCCCGCGACGTCAGGTTCGGGTAGACGCCGAAGTCCTGTGGGAGGTAGCCGAGTTCCCGGCGCAGCCGGTCCGGTTCGGCCACCGCGTCGGCGCCCAGGTAGCGGACCCGGCCGGCCGTGGGCCGGGTGACCGTCGCCACGATGCGCATGAGCGAGGACTTCCCGGCGCCGTTCGGCCCCAGCAGGCCCAGCATCCCGGGGCCGAGGTGCATGGTGATGCCGTCGACGGCCCGCTTGCCGCCCTTGTAGTCCTTGGTGATGTCGATCAGTTCGAGCATGGTCTCCGTCTTCCCGGCCTTCCCCGCGGAAGGGCTCGTCGGCTTCAGCCCTTGAGGTCCGTCTCGCGCCCGTCCCGCAGGACCGCGACGCCCTTGGGGACCTCGACCCGGTACTTGGTGTCGCAGTTCGCGAGCCCGGAACAGCCCGCCCGGAGTTCGAGGACACCGTCCAGCAGCGTCCAGGACTCCTTGGCGGTGCCGACCTTGCCGCTCGTGTCGAACCAGCGGGTGACCTTGACGTCCTGGCGATCGGCCGCGACGAGGTCGGCCGGCGCGCCGTGTGCCTTGACGTTCAGGCTGGTGCCGGCGAACGCGAAGGTCCTGTCCTCGGGCGTGGCGTCCATGGCGTCGGCGCACCCGGCGAGCGGGACGAGGGCGGCCACCGCGAGGGCGAGCAGGACTGGTGCGGACGGGCGTCGATCCACCGGGACCTCCTTGCGGCCGGGTTCGGCTTCGGGGCGCGCTCCCTGGGCAGGTGAGCACGCTCGCAAGCCTGGCCGATCCGCGGCCTCCTGCCATCTGCCGTTCGGCAGATATCCGGTGGGGGCGAAGGCGGTCCGTTGTGCTGAAAGGCGGAGTTTGGCGCGCCTAGAACGGCGGACGGCCCGGGGGAACAGCGGACAGTCCAGGGAAACAGCGGACGGCCCGGGCCGGATGCCGTCCGACCCGGGCCTCGCCCGACCGACCGCCCGTACGGGGAACCGCCGACCGTGCGGGAACCAGCCCGCCACGCGGCCCCGGCGGGCTGCTCGGCCGGCCGCCCCTCCGCCGCCGAGGCGACGGTGAGCCGCCGCAGGTCGCGGCTGAGCAGCGCCGCCCCGGTGGCCGGCACCACCAGCGCGGCGCCCCACAGCAGCGCGGAGGTTGGTGGCCATCCGCATCAGCGCGTTGGCCGGGCGCAGCACGTCCGCGGGCACGGTCTGCGGGGTCAGCGCCGCCGAGGCGGGCAGCGAGAGCGCGGACAGGGCGCCGTTCGCCACGCTGAGGACGACCAGCAGCGGGATCGAGCCAGCCGGCCAGGACGCCCCCTCTCCCCGAGGCTCCCCCCGGCGGTCGACTCCCGGGTCCCGACGAGTCGAAGAGGATCACCCGGGAAACCGGTCCGGTGGATCGCGGCTCAGTGGTCGAGGTAGGCGAGGACGGCCAGGACCCGGCGGTTGTCGGTCTCCGAGGGCGGCAGGCCGAGCTTGGTGAAGATGTTGCCGATGTGCTTGGCCACCGCCTTCTCGGAGATGTAGAGCTCCTCCGCCGTCCCGGCGTTCGAGCGGCCCTGCGCCAGGCACTCCAGCACCTCCCGCTCGCGCGCGGAGAGCGCGGTCAGGCGCTCGTCGCGCACCTTGCGGGTGAGCAGTTGCTGGATGACCTCCGGGTCCATCGCCGTGCCGCCCGCGGCCACCCGCTCGACGGCGTCGATGAACTGGTCGCCGTTGGTGACCCGGCTCTTGAGCAGGTACCCGACGCCCGAGGAGCCGGTGGCCAGCAGCTCGTGGGCATAGAGCGGTTCGACGTACTGCGACAGCAGCAGCACCGGCAGGTCGGGGATCCGGGTGCGGGCCTCCACCGCCGCGCGCAGGCCCTCGTCGCTGAGGCCCGGCGGCAGCCGGACGTCCACCACCGCGACGTCCGGACGCTTCTCGGTGAGCGCGCGCAACAGCATGGGGCCGTTGTCGACCGCCTCGACCACCTCGTGACCGTAGGCGGTGAGCAGTTGCACCAACCCGTTCCTCAGGAGGAAGTGGTCTTCGGCCAGGACAATTCGCACGGCAGCTCCATGGTGATCAGGGTGGGTCCTTCCGGCGGGCTGCTGACGGCCAGGATGCCGTCGAAGGCCGCCAGCCGACGTTCGATCCCACGCAGTCCGGTCCCCCCGGCCGGGTCGGCGCCGCCGCGCCCGTCATCGGTGATGTCGATGCGGAGCATGCCGCCCTCGTGCCGGACGTCGATCCAGGCGCGCTCGGCACCGGAGTGCTTGGCGGCGTTGGTGAGGATCTCCGAGACGGCGAAGTAGGCGGCGGACTCGACGGGAGGCTCCGGCCGGCCGTCCAGGTCGATGCTGACCTCCGTGGACAGCGGGCAGAGCAGGGCGAGGGAGCGGATCGCGTCGCCCAGGCCGCGGTCGGCCAGCACCGGCGGGTGGATGCCCCGGACCAGGTCCCGCAGTTCGTCCAGCGCCTTGGTCGAGGACTCGCGGGCCTCGGCGAGCAGGGCCGCCACCGCGTCCGGGTTGGTCTTGAGCAGTCGTTCGGCCGCGTTGAGGGTCATGCCCATCGCGACCAGGCGGGCCTGGGCGCCGTCGTGCAGATCGCGCTCGATGCGGCGGATCTCGGCCATCTGGGTGTCCATCGCGTCGGAGCGCGTGGTGGTCAGGTGCTCGATGCGCTCGGCCATCGCCTCGTCCGCCCCCGGCGCCAGCACGCGGAACAGGTACCGGGCGTGGCGCGACGCGGTGCGCGGCGCGTCCCACAGCGCGAACAGCGCGACCACGACGGCCAGCAGTCCGGCGAGCACCGCGGTGAAGGGGCCGTCGACCGGGATGAACAGGTACCAGATGCTGCCCAGGTCGTGCGACAGCCGGGTGCCGAACACCGCGGTCGTCAGCCCCCACAGGCTGCTGAGCAGCAGTGCCGCCGGAACGAACGCGATCACGCCGCCGAGCAGCGGGTCGATGACGACGAACCGCCAGTCCCGCCACACCTGGTTGTCCCGCGCGACGAGGAGGGCGTGGAGCGCCTGGCCCTGCCGGGCGTCCGGGAGCGGCGGATAGCGCGCGGGCACCGAGACCCCGGACCACTGCGCCGCCAACTCCCGCTGCCGGTCGACCAGTCGGCGGACGGCGCGTTGGGTGCCCGGTAGCAGCGACACGCCCAGGCCGACGGGCAGGAAGACGTACAGGCCGGTCAGCCACAGGCCGAGCACCAGCGCCCGCATCGAGAGGCCGAACAGCACGAGGGAGCGCCGCAGGCCGGTGACCGAACCGCCCGGCGACGGGGGTGCCGGCGTGTGTGCGGCCATCGATGCGCCCTGCTGCCTGGTGTTCATCCGGTGCCCCCTGGGGTTCCGCATCCCTGATTGATGCGCCGCCCTCCATTATTGGAACGGCGACCGCCCGCCACAGGGGAGGAATATCCACTTTATGGCCAGGGAACGGCCAGCGAACGGGTTTCGGCCACACAGGCCACACCGGACTCACCCTCCACCTCGACCTCCATGCGGAGCCCGAACAGGCAGCCGGACGGAAGCCGTCTCGCGGTCAGCAGGGTGGCGTCCGCCCTGATCCGCCGTCCGACCCGCACCGGCCGGTGGAAGCGCACGGAGTCCAGACCCACGTTGAGGACGTGCCGCGTCCCGCCGATGGACAGGACGCTGTCCGTCATGGCGGTCAGCAGGCTGAGCGTCAGGTAGCCGTGGGCGACCGTCACCCCGAAGGGGCCCTCGGCGGCGCGCTCGGGGTCGGTGTGGATCCACTGCTCGTCGCCGACGACGGAGGCGTACCGGTCGACCAGGTCCTGGGTGATCGGGATCCAGTCGCTCCGGCCCAGGTGCCGGCCGGCGGCGGCGGCGAACGCTTCGACATTCGGGAAGGCTGTCACGGCGCACATCCTCATGGGCCGTCCCGGGCGGGGCAAGCGTCCGCGGCGGGCGGTCAGCGCGGGATCAGCGAGGGGTCAGCGCGGTGTCAGCAGGCCGGTGGAACGTGTTCCCATGACGGCGATATCGGCGGTTGCCAGCCACCGCCCCACCACGGTGCCGCTCGCCCGGCTGCAGCGGGACGTCGGCATGTCCGACGGCCAACTGCGCCAGTACGAGCGGTACTACGGCCTTGCGGAGGTCTGCCGCGAGCCCGGCGAGGGTGAGACGCGACTGCTGCAACGGGCCGTGGCGGCGCTCGCGGAGCTGCGCGGGCGGGAGTCCGACGTCCGCTACGTGCTGCAGGCGCGGACGATGCCGTCCCCGATGCCCTACCCGCACACCTCGACGGCCCCGCTGCTGGAGGAGCTGGGCCTGCGGCACGCCACCGGTTTCGTGGTCTCGCAGCACGCCTGCGCATCCGGCCTGCTCGCCCTCGACATGGCCGGGACACTGCTGGCGGCGGACGGCGACCCGGACGCCCTCGCCCTGGTCCTGGCCGGCGAGAAGGTCGGGTCCAGGCAGTCGCAGTCCATCCCGGGCGTCACGGTGATGGGCGAGGCCACCGCCGCGGTGCTGCTGAGTGCGAGCGGAACCGGTGACCGGCTGCTCGGCTACGCGGCCCACACCCACAGCCGCTTCCACGACCAGTTCCTGATGGAGGACCCGGAGGCCGCGAAGGAGTTCCAGGCGCTGTACGCACCGGCGCTGTGCGAAGTGGTGCGCGCCGCCCTCGACCAGGCCGGGTGCACGCTGGACGAGGTGGCCCTGGTGCTGCCGCACAACGTCAACCGGCTCTCGTGGGTGGCGGTGTGCCGGATGCTCGGCGTCCCGATGACCAGGGTGTACCTCGACCTGGTCGCCCGAACCGGGCACTGCTTCTGCGCGGACCCCTTCGTCAACCTGCAACAGGCCACCCAGGAAGGCCGGTTGGCCGCCGGCGACCGCTACGTGATGACCAGCGTGGGCCTGGGAGCGACCTTCGCGGCCATGGTCCTCGAACACTGAGAACGCTCCGGCGCCGCCTCTCCGACACCGCCCCCTCCGGCACCGATGCCCCCAGCACCGATCCCTCCAGCACCGACAGTCCTCCTGACAGCCGTCCACCCACGCAAGAAAGGCAAGGTCGAGCCTTGGACGAGACCGACAGCGGCTTCCGCTCCCGACTCGGGCGGGCGGTCACCGGCTCCGCGGACACCCCACTGCTGTTCCTCGGCAACTTCGAGGTCGAGAACAACTGGGCCGAGGGCGAGCCCGCACTGCCCCGGGTCGCCTCCCACGCCGGGAGCGCGGTGGTGAACCGGATGGACGAGTTCGCCCTGCTGCTGGGCGGCGAGCAGGACCACGTCGTGCTGAAGGCGGCACCCGATCCGGACTACCTCGACCAGTTGCGCGGGCTCGGCATCGGCACGCCCACCGTGCACGTCCCGGCCCGGCAGGACCCGCTGCGCGCGGTCACCGAGGACGTACTGGCCGACGACGCCCTGCTGGACGCGCTGCGGCAGCGGCTGGCACCGCTCGGCGTCCAGGTCGTCGCACACGGCGTGTCCGAGGCCGAGGAGCGGCTCGCCGCGCGCACCTCACTGCGGCTCGCCGCGCCGCCCGCCGCCCTGTGCAAGCGCGTGAACAGCAAGGTGTACAGCCGGAAGCTGGCCGACGAGCTGGGGCTCCGCCAGGCCCCCGGCCGCACCTGCGAGACGACGGCGGAACTGGCGGAGGCGGTGGAGTGGGCCGGCGGACGGCTGGCCGAGGGCCGCCGGATCGCGGTCAAGGACGCCTACGGGGTGTCCGGCAAGGGCATCGTGGTGCTCGACGACCCGCGGCGGCTGGAGCGGCTGCAGCGGATGGCCGCGGGGCAGGCCGCGCGGGCCGGCGGCGACCGGCTCGCCCTGGTGCTGGAGGAGTGGGTCGCCAAGACCGCCGACCTCAACTACCAGTTCACCGTGAGCCGCGACGGCTCGGTGCGGTTCGACTTCGTCAAGGAGGCGCTGACCGAGCGCGGCGTGCACAAGGGCCACCGGATGCCGGCCGGGCTCACCGCCGCGCAGGACGGCGAGGTGCGGGAGGCGGCGGCGCGGCTGGGCGGGAAGCTGGCCGCCGACGGCTGGTTCGGTGTCGTCGGCATCGACGCCATGGTCGACCCGGACGGCGGCCTCTACCCCGTGGTCGAGATCAACGCGCGCCACAACATGTCGACCTACCAGGCCGTGCTGACCGAGGGACTGATGGCACCGGACGGCATCGCCGTCGCCCGCCAGTACCCGCTGCGCATCGCCCGACCGGTGTCGTTCGCCGAGCTGCGGGAAGCGCTCGACGGGCTGCTGCTGACGGAGCGCGGCGGCACCGGGCTGTTCGTCAACAACTTCGCCACGGTCAACGCCGCCGCCGCGGCGGGCGGCGAGGGGCCGTTCGAGGGGCGCCTGTACGGCGTGGTGGTCGCCGGCGACGACGACGCGGCCGCGGCCCTCGACGAGGAAGTGTCCCGCCGGCTGGCGGGGCTGCTGCACACCGTGGAAGGGAGTCCGGCATGAGCCGGGAGTTCACTGTGCAGGGCGTGGGGATCACCGCCCTGGCCGAGGAGTTCGGCACCCCGCTGTACCTCTACGACGGCGACGGGATCGCGGACCGGTTCCAGGAGCTCAAGTCGCTGCTCCATCCGGCGCTGGAGATCTTCTACTCGCTCAAGGCCAACCCGAACATCTCCGTCTGCGGGCTGCTGCACTCCGCCGGCGCCCGCGCGGAGGTCTCCTCGCTGACCGAGCTGGTCACCGCGCTCCGGGCCGGCGTCCCGCCGCACGACATCCTCTTCCTCGGCCCGGGCAAGAGCCGGGCGGAGCTCGCCGCCTGCCTGGACGAGGGCGTCGCCGCCATCGTCTGCGAGTCGCTGGACGAGCTGGAGCTGATCGACGAACTGGCCCGGGAGCGCGGTGTCCTGGCCCCCGTGGTGCTGCGGGTCAATCCGGAGTTCACCGTCAAGGGCTCGGGCCTGACCATGGGCGGCAAGCCCCGGCAGTTCGGCATCGACGAGGGGCAGCTGCTCTCCGCGCAGGAGGTGCTGGACCGCTGCGGTGCGGTCCGGGTGCACGGCGTGCAGGTCTACCTCGGCACCCGCATCCTGGACCCCGCCGTCGTCGCGGACAACGCCCGCCGCATCTTCGAACTGGCGGAGCTGCTGTCCGCCAAGCTGGGCTTCCCGCTGGAGCTGGTGGACATCGGCGGGGGCCTGGGGGTGGCCTACTTCGACAACGAGCAGGACCCCGACCCGGCGGTGCTGGCCGAACTGCTCAACCCGCTGGTCGCGGACTTCGCCGACCGGCACCCCGGCACCCGGCTGATCATGGAACTGGGCCGCTACCTCGTCGCGGTGCACGGAACCTACGTGGTGCGGGTCCGCTACACCAAGAGCTCCATGGGCGAGCGCTTCGCGGTCGCCGACGGCGGCACCAACCACCACATGGCGGCGGTCGGCATCGGCTCGTTCGTCAAGCGCAACTTCCCCATCACGGCGCTCCAGAAGCTCGACGAACCGGACGGCGGCCCGTGGAACATCACCGGCCCGCTGTGCACGCCCAACGACCTGCTGGGCAAGAAGGTGTCGCTGCCCGAACTGCGCCCCGGCGACCTGCTGGGCGTGGAACGGTCCGGCGCGTACGGCCCGACCGCCTCCCCCGTGCACTTCCTCAGCCACGGCCATCCGGCCGAGGTGCTGATGCTCGGAGGGCGGCCGCACCTGGTCCGGGAACGCGACGACACCGAGTCGATGCTCGCGCGCCAGCACCTCCACCTGCCCGCGGACGCCGCGGGATCGACCCCGGAGAGGAACCAATGACCGACGACATCGCAGCCGTGTCCGCCCCGGAGAAGCGGGCGGCCTGCCTCGCCGCCGTGCGCGAGGCCCTGGCACAGGTGCTCAACCAGGACACCGCGGAGATCGGCGAGGAGGCCCGGATCTTCGACGACCTCGGCCTGGACTCCAGCAGCGCCCTGGAGATGCTCATCGTCATCGAGGACGAACTCGGCCTGCAGTTCGACGTGGAGAGCCTGGACATGGGCGACTTCGCGACGGTGGGCACCCTGGTGGACTTCGTCGTGAACGAGGCGGGCTCGTAGCCGTGTTCCGCGCCACCGCGCCGCTTTCCCGAACCGTGCCCGCCACCGCCGACGCGGGTGCGGGCACGGTGCCACGCCTGCTGCGGGCGGGCTGGTACCGGCCCACCGACCACGGGGGACTCCGCGGCGCCCCACGTCCCGCGGTCCAGGAGGTGCACCGGCGGACGGCCGAGCTGTACGGGACGCGGGTGCTGCGCGAGGGGTTCACGGACTCCCCGCTGCGGCCGATGCCCCAGCTGGCCGCTGGAGCCCTCGACGCGCTCGGTCCGCTCGCACCGGACGAGGCGCCGCAGGTGGCCGTACTCGCCTACACGACACCGGACTTCGAGCACACCACGCTCACCGCGTCGCTGCTGCAGCACCGGCTGCCCGGGGAGCCGCTCTGCTTCGCGGTCTCCGACCAGGGGGTGCTGGCCCCGTTCACGGCGCTGCGGATCGCCGTCGAGTACGCCCGCCGCTCGCACTGGAGCCGGCTGCTGCTGGTGGTCGTCGACCAGAGCTCGCAGCCGTACCCCGGGCCCGCGTCCGGCCAGTACGCCGCCGAGCACGACTCGGCGGTGGCACTGCTGCTCGCCTGGGCCGGCGGGGCCGCGCCCGTCGCCGGAACGGGACAGGGCCGCGCCGACCAGGCGCTGCCCGGGCTGCGCTCGGACCTCTCCGGGGCCGCCCTGCTCGCGGCGGGCACCGGGCTGGCCGCCGGCCCCGGACTTGCGCCGTCCCCCGGCACCCGGCGCCGCGACGCGGAGCCGGGGCTGCCGTGCACCGGGGTCTGGGCGGCACTGCGGGAGGCGCCGGGCGGGCGGGCGGTGGTCGCCGACTACGACCACGAACTGGACCGCCTGGCCCACTGCACCCTGGAGCTGCCGGCCGGAGAGGGCGGAGTCCGATGACGGCGCCGGTCGACGTCAACCGCTGCTGGCGGGAGTGCCGCGCCCGTGCCCGCCGCGAAGGCATCGTCGAGGCCGTGCGCGGACTGAACACGGCGCTGTCCCCGGACGCCCCGCCCCGGGGCCCCGGCGGCCACGCCCTCGTCCCGGCCGACGCCGTGCCGCTGCCGGGGGGCCGGGACGGTCCGGGCCTCGTCGCCGCGGCCGCCGAACCCACGGCCGCCGGAGCCAGGGCCTCGGTGGAGTGGCAGGCCGGACTGGTGTGGGCGCGGCTCGGCGCGTCGGAGGGCCTCCGGGACGCGGTCGTCGCCAGGCTCGGGAAGCGCACCACCGACGGCACCCCCCTCCTGATGAAGCAGCTGGTCCAGGGCGCCCTGGCCGACGTGCTGATGGAGCAGCTGGAGGCGGAGTGCGTGCTCTCCGAGTCCGACGTCCCGCCGGACGCCGCCGCGATGGGGCGCCTGCACGACCTGATCACCCTGGCCGACCGGGCGCTGCTGCGTCTTCTCGGCGCGCACGGCTTCACCGTCCCCGGCCCCGGATGTGACGCCCATCTCTCGGAACTCCTCGCCGACGTGCACCGGGAGCCCCGCTCCACCACGCCCCTGGAGGAATCATGACCCGGCTCCCCGCGCACCTGGAGGAGCTGCGCCACCTCGCGCGCGGCTGGGCCGGGGACCTGCGTGCGGCGGCCCTGGGGCTGGACCGCGACCCGGAGGCCGTCCACGACCTGCTCCACCTGCCGGCCGTGCGCCACCTGGCCGCCCGGGTCCGGTCGGCGGACTCCGGCGACACCCTGGAACGGGCGGTGCTGGTCGAGGAGCTCGCCCGCGGCGACGCCGCCCTGATGCTGGCGTCACCCGGTCCGTCGATGACCGGTGTGCTGGTGGACGTGCTGGGCAGTCCGGAGCAGCAGGACTGGTTCCGCGACCGGCTCACCACCCAGGGGCCGACCTGGACCTGCTTCGCCCTCACCGAGCCCGAACGCGGCTCGGCCATCGGCGAGATGAGCACCTCGCTCACCCCCCTGGGCGACGGGTCCTTCCGGCTCGACGGCGCCAAGCGCTACGTCGGCAACGCCACCCGGGCGTCGGTCGCGGCGGTCTTCGCCCGGGTCGCCGGCGCCGACCGGCTCGGGGTGAGCGCCGTCCTGGTGGACACCGCCGACCCCGGTTGGACGGCCGAACCGCTGCCGACCCTCGGCCTGCGCGGCGTCCGGCTGGGGGCGATCGCGCTGGACGGCGTGCGCGTCCCGGCGGACCGGGTGCTGGGACGTCATCTGCCGCCGACCCGCCGCGGCATGTGGGGCGTACTCGCGGTCTTCAACCGGCTCCGGCCCAGTGTGGCCGCCATCGCCCTCGGGATCGCGGGTGCCGCACACGACTACGTGGCCGAGCACCGACGGGAGTTGCGGGGCACGGAGCTGGCGCTGTTCGAGGAGCTGGGCCGGCGGATCCACGCGACCCGGCTGCTCACCCACCGCGCCGCCGTCGCCGTGGACCGGCGCCCGGCGGACGGCCACCTCGCCTCGGCCGCGAAGGCCCGGGCCTGCGAACTCGCGGAGGACGCCACCCTGTCGGCGCTCTCCTTCTTCGGCCCGGCGGCCCGGCTGGAGCATCCGCTGCTGGACAAGTACGCCCGCGACGCCCGGGGCGTGGAGTTCATGGAGGGCACCGGCACCATGCAGCGGCTCAACCTGTTCCAGGGCCTGCACACCGGCCGGGTGGGACGAGCCGAAGCGTGCTGACGCCGCCCGTCCCCGAGGACGTGGAGGTGTGGACGGTGCCCCTGGGCACGGCACCGGGCCCTGTCCCGTCCGCTCTCGGCGCGCTCCTCGACGACGAGGAGCGCGCCCGCGCCCGTCGGCTGCCTGACCCGCTCCGCAGGTCCCGCTTCGTCACCGCGCACGCGGCGCTGCGCACCGTCGTGGGCGCGCGGGTCGGCCGCCCGCCGGAAGCCCTGCGGTTCACCAGGGGGCCGAACGGGAAGCCCGAACTCGTCCACGGCCACGGGCTGTTCGTCAGCCTGTCGCACTCGCACGGGATCGCGTTGGTGGCACTGGCGGAGCGGCCCGTCGGAGTGGACGTGGAACGGCTGGCCGACGCGTCCTTCGCCGCCCGGATCGCCGAACGCTGCTTCCCGCCGGGCGAGTTCAGGTCGGTGGCGGCCGCTCCGGCGGGCCGCGGGCCGGACGGCCGGGCAGCGGTCTTCGCCCGCCTGTGGACGCGCAAGGAGGCCTGCGTCAAGGCGGAGGGCGGTCGGCTCGGCCAGGGCCTCGGTCTGGGGGTGCGCGGCCCCGGCCCGCTGACGGTCCACGGCCGCGGCGGGGCCCTGGCCGGCCCCTGGCGCGTCGCGGATCTGACCCCCGCGCCGGGTTACGCCGGCGCCGTGGCCCTGTCCGGACCAGGGCCGTTCCGGGTCGCGTCCCGATGCTGGCAGCCGCCGGCCGGCGACGGTGGGGGAGAAAAGTCCACCACCGTCAGGGAACTTTCCCCCGCGATCACATGACGGTCCGTCGATAGCGTGGTGACACGAAGGCGGAAGCCGGGACACCGAACGGCCGGCACGTGGAGCACCTGGTCCCGTTCTGCTTCTCCACCGCCTGGGTGCGGATCACTTCTGGACGCAGATCTCTTCGCGGGAGTCCGCGAGAATGAGGAGAGGGACGTGGGAAAGCGAAATGTGCTGACGAGGTCGGCGCGGTGGAGTGCGACCCACCCGTGGTGGGCGCTGGTGATCTGGGTCGTCTTCGTGGTGGTCGCGCTGGCCGTCGGCGGCAGCACCGGAACGAAGGTCGCCACCAACACGGACCTCTCGATCGGGCAGTCCGCGCAGGCCACCGCGATCGCCAGGAGCGGTGGTCTGGCGCAGCCTCCCACCGAGGCCCTGCTGGTGACCGCCCTCCACGGTGAGCTCGACCGGCAGGCCGCCGACCGTGCCGCCACGGACGCGGCGAGCCGGCTCAAGGGCCTGCCCGACGTGGCCTCCACGGGTGAGCAGGTGCCGGCCTCGAACGGGCAGGCGCTGCTGGTGCCGGTGGTCATGACCGGCGACCAGGACACCGCTCCGGACCGGGTGCAGCCGCTGGTCGACGCGGTGCGGGCCGCGCAGCGCGACAATCCCGCGGTGCGGGTCGAACTGGTCGGCCCCGACACCGTCCGGGCCGCCCTCAACACGATGCTGGGCGAGCAGGTGCAGCAGGCGACCGTGCTGAGCCTGCCGATCACCCTGCTGGTGATGATGTTCGTCTGCGGCGCCATCGTCGCG
Organism: Kitasatospora sp. NPDC001095; assembly: GCF_053598615.1. NCBI lineage: Bacteria > Bacillati > Actinomycetota > Actinomycetes > Kitasatosporales > Streptomycetaceae > Kitasatospora > Kitasatospora sp. NPDC001095. The sequence continues at coordinate 86,345 of NZ_JBSFKQ010000004.1, forward strand.
GCCGGCGTCCCCGTGGTGCTCGGCCTGTCCGCGGTGCTGGCCGGCCTCGGCCTGTGGGGCGCCGCCTCCCAACTCGTCCCGGACCCCGGTGCGGTGAGCGAACTCATCGTGCTGATGGGCATGGCCGTGGGCGTGGACTACTCGCTGTTCTACCTCAAGCGCTTCCGTGAGGAGCGTGCGCGGGGCCTGGGCAAGGTCGACTCCGTGGAGCTGGCCGCCGCCACCTCCGGCCACTCCGTGGTGGTCTCCGGCACCGTCGTGATGCTCTCCATGGCGGCCCTCTACCTGGGCGGGAACCTGGCCTTCACGGCGATGGCGACCGGCAGCATCCTGGTGGTGGCCATCGCGATGTCCGCCTCGCTCACCGTGCTGCCGGCCCTGCTGGTGCTGTTCGGCAGGGCGCTGGAGCGGCCGCGGGTGCCGCTGATCTGGCGGCTGCAGGGCCGCGGGGACCGCGGCAGGGTGTGGTCGGCGCTGCTCCGGCCGGCGCTGCGGCACCCGCTGATCAGCCTGCTGCTGTCCGCCGTGGCACTGCTGGCGCTGGCGGCTCCCGCCCTCAACCTGAAGCTGAAGGCGACGGGCGTGGACGACCTGCCCCGGAGCATGCCCGCCATGCAGGCCGAGGCGCGGCTGACGCAGTTCTTCCCGATCCAGTCCGACACCCAGCTGGTGGTGGCCCAGGTGCCGGAGGCCGGCGTCGGACAGCTCCGCACCGCGCTCGAGACCCTGGTGCAACGCACCGGCCAGGACCCGCTGTTCACCTCCACCCCGGCTCCCGAGATCATCACCTCGCACGGCGGCCAGTACGCCTCCGTCGGCATCGGCACCCGCCTCAGCAGCGGTTCCGCGGAGGCCAGGGAGTCCCTCAGCCGGCTGCGGAACGACCTGGTGCCCGCCACGGTGGGACAGGTGCCCGGCGTGAAGTGGGCGGTCGGCGGCAGCGACGTGGCCTACGACGTGGACTACCGGGCCCAGGTGGTGGACAAGATGCCGTGGGTCCTGGGCTTCGCCCTGGCCCTGACCTTCGTGGTCACGGCGCTGGCGTTCCGGTCGATCGTGCTGGCCGTGGTGACGGTCGTGCTCAACGTGCTCTCCGCGGCGGCCTCGTTCGGCGTGCTGGAGCTGGTCTTCCAGCACACCTGGGCCGACGGGCTGCTGCACTTCCAGTCCACGGGCAAGGTGGTGGCCTGGCTGCCGCTCACCCTGTTCGTCATCCTGCTCGGGCTGTCGATGGACTACCACGTGTTCGTCGTCGGCCGGATCCGTGAGGCGGCCGCCTCCGGGCTGTCCGTCCGGGCGGCCGTCGAGCAGGGCATCACCCGCTCCGCGGGCGTGGTCACCGGCGCCGCCCTGGTGATGATCTCGGTGTTCGCCCTGTTCGCCTCGCTGACCTTCATCGAGATGAAGCAGCTGGGCGTGGGCATGGCCTGCGCCGTGCTGCTGGACGCGACGCTGATCCGGATCGTGGTGCTGCCCTCGGTGATCGCCCTGCTGGGCCGGTGGGTCTGGTGGCCGGCCCGGCTGGGGCGGCGGCCCGAGGCCCCGGCCGGCCCGGTCGCGGGAGACGGCGAGCCGGTCGGCGCCTCCGCCCTGGCGACCGCGGGGGAATCGGTGTGAAACCTCGCGTGGGGCGGGTACCGGACCTGGTCCGGCACCCGCCCCACGTGCGGTCAGCGCGACAGCGACGCATCCTGACTGATGATCGCCTGGTAGAGCCGCTGCAGTTGACGGCTGGGCAACAGCCCCATCTCGTCGTCCAGTTGCTTGCGCGTGCGGTGGAAGGTGGCGATCGCCTCGGACTGCCGGCCGGTCCGGTACAGCGCGAGCATCAGCTGCTCGCTGAACCGCTCCCGCTCGGGGTGTTCGGCGTGCAACTGCTTCAGCTCCGGTACGACCGCCCCGGCCTCGCCGGCCTCCAGCTGGGCGGAGATCAGATCCTCCTGGACGAGCCTGCGCTGTTCGTCGAGGCGCAGTGCGGCGGCACGGCAGCGCTGCCCGTCGCCGACGTCGACCAGCGCCGGTCCGTACCACATGGCGAGCGCGCCGCGGAGCAGCTCGGCGGCCTTCTGCGGCGACCGTCCGATCAGGCCGCGGCCCTCCGCGGCCTGCCGCAGGAAGCGGTCGGCGTCGAGCTGGTCCGCGGGCATGTCCAGCACGTAGCCGTTGCCGACGGTGCGGACGACGCCCTGGTCGGTCGGGTCCAGTTCGATGCGCCCGAGCGATCTTCTCATCCGGGCCACAATGCCCTGGAGTGAGTTTCTCGTGTTCTTGAGCGGGGCCTCCCCCCACAGTTCGTCAATGAGTTCGTCGAAACTGACCACCTGGCCCGCGCGCAGGGCCAGCACGGCCAGCGCAGTGCGGACCTTCTTGGCATCCAAAGCGGCAGATCCGATTCCGCTTGCGGCGCGCAGCGGTCCCAGCATTGTGATGTACATGAAATTCCCCCGTGTCCCAGTGGCACCTCTGGAGGGGCCGAATCAATGGGCGGCCTGACGCCCGAACATTACAGCCGAAATCAGATGGGACGCCAAGGCACCTGTGCGATTTCCATGGCGCGCGGAGCAGCGCGGGGGTGCCCTGTCCCGCCGGCGGGACAGGGCGGGGCGGCCGCCACCACGACAGCAAAGGGCGTATGGGGCCGTATGGCCGCTTTTAGGCACGTCTACTGGTGAGTATTCACGGCGGCGGTCGACTTCACCGGCGCCGATCGAGGGCGATTGGCCGGTCCGGGGGAAAAGCCACGGCCATTCCAAGATCGTGGATCTTGGAATGCCGGCATTCGCCCCGCCAATCGGTGAACGGGAACATGCGATAGCGGAAACTGCCTGGTGGAGAGCCGGGCTTACGATGGGCGGGGAAGCGAAATTGACTGCAATCGAGAAATGGAACGCGAGCTCCCGGATCCTGATGACGAAGGTGGGACTGCGGGTTCCCGGGGCGGTGTCGTTCGAGGACTGGGAGCGGGCCGGCGTCGGCCTCGCGCGAATGGCCGACTCCTCCGCCTGGTGCCTCGGCGACTGGGTGCTCTTCGGCCGTAACCGTTTTCCCGATCGCTACCGGCGGGCCATGGAGGCGGCGGGGCTGGACTACCAGACCATCCGCAACTACGTCTGGGTGGCCCGGCGGTTCGAGCCGCCACGGCGCCGGGAAGGCCTCAGCTTCGGGCACCACGCCGAGGTGGCCGCCCTCCCGGACTACGAGCAGGACCTCTGGATGGCCCTCGCCGAGTACCACCAGTGGTCGAGGAACCGGCTGCGTTCGGAGATCAAGGGCGGTCGCCAGGCCGCTCCCGAACCGCGCGAGACGGCTTCGCTGCCCCGGATGGTGGTGGACCGCGACCGCCTGGGCCAGTGGCAGCGGGCGGCCGAGCGCTCCCAGGTGACGCTGGGGGAATGGGTGGCCCGCCAACTCGACTCGGCCGCGGCGGAGTCGCTGGGACAGCCGGATGCCGGGGCGGACGGAGCCCCCGGCCCCGGCCCCTCGGCGCGGTCCGAGCGTCGATGACCGAACGCCCCCCTGAGCGGAGGCGGTTCCCGTCACCCGTGCCGGTGTGATCCTCCGAGGAACACGCCACGCACCCGGTGGGGGCACCGCCTCCGGGCGCGCCGACGGCGGACGTCCGGGCCGCCCCGAGGCCCCGGCGACGCCGCGTCAGCACCGTGTCAGCGCCCGGTCAGAGCCTGGATGGAAGCTCGAGGCTGTCGACGTCACGACGTACCGCCGACGGCCGGGAGCTTGCCATGCCTGTCATATCTGCGCCGCACGAATTCGACGTCAGCGATCTGTTCGTCGATCTGCATCCGATCTTCGCCCGACAGCTCTACCTCAAGGTGGAGGGGTTCAACTTCGCCGGCTCGATCAAGCTGAAGGCCGCCCGCGAGATCGTGGCCCAGGCCGAGGCGGCAGGTGTCCTCGGCCCAGGATCGACCCTGGTCGAGTCCTCCTCGGGGAACATGGGCGTCGCCCTCAGCATGCTCGCCGCCGACCGCGGTTACCGCTTCGTGTGCGTGACGGACTCCCGCTGCAACGCGGCCACCCGCCGCACCATGAAGGCGTTCGGCGCCGACGTCCACGTCATCACCGAGGCACACCCCACCGAGGGCTACCTCGGCGCCCGGATCCGCTACGTCCAGGAGATGTGCGCCGCCGACGAGAAGGTGGTGTGGCTCAACCAGTACGAGGCGCCGGGCAACTGGATGGCCCACTACCGCACCACCGCGCCCGCCATCGCCGACCGCTTCCCCGGGCTCGACGTGCTGCTGATCGGCGCCGGCACCACCGGCACCCTGATGGGCTGTGCCCGCTACTTCCACGAGCACCGGCCCGACGTGCGGGTGGTCGCCGTCGACGCGGTCGGCTCCGTCACCTTCGGCGGGGTCCCGGGTCCGCGGCACATCCCCGGTCTCGGTACCAGCATCCGGCCGGCGCTCCTGGACGAGACCTTCGTCGACTCCGTCGTCCACGTCGACGAGGAGGAGACGGTTCGGATCTGCCGCCGACTGGCCGCGCACGGCTACCACTTCGGCGGATCGACCGGGACCGCGGTCGGCGGCGCACTCGCCTGGCTGCGGGAGAACGGCGCCGACCGCCGCACCACGGCCGTCACCATCGCCCCCGACCTGGGCGAGCGCTACCTCGACACCCTCTACGACGACAACTGGGTCCGCGGCACCTTCGGCGACGCGGCGCTGGCCGGCGGCGAGGAGCGGAACGAAGGGCGGGCAGCGCGTTGACCGTGTCCCCTGGCGGCAACCTGCCGCTCACCGCGGCGCAGTCCGAGATCTGGTACGACGAGCAGTTCACGACCGGGCCGCTCGGCTACGCCATGGGCGACTACATCGACCTGCGCGGCCCCCTCGACCCGGCGCTGCTGGAACGCGCCCTGCGACGGCTGTCGGTGGAGGCCGAGGGCCTGCGGGTGCGCTTCACCGAGCACGACGGGGTGGTCGGCCAGTCCGTCGCACCGCCGGCGGACGGCTCCCTCACGCTGGTCGACCTCGGCGCCGAACCGGATCCGGTGGCGGCCTCCGAGGCGTGGATGCTCCGCGACCTCGACCTGCCGATGAAGGCCGCCGAACCGCCGCTGCTGCGCAGCGCGCTGCTGCGCCTCGGTGCCGAGCACCACCGGCTCTACCTGTGCATGCACCACATCCTGTCCGACGGGTACAGCCGCAACCTGGTCCACCCGCGCCTCGCGGCGATCTACCGCCACCTCGCGGCCGGCGGCGACGAGGCGGGTCTCGCCCCGTCGGCGCCGCCGCCGTTCCGGCTGCTGCTGGACGCGGAGGCCGCCTACCGGGAGTCGCCGCGCCTCGCCAAGGACCGCGCCTACTGGACCACCCGGCTCACCACCGGCTCGCCCGAGCCGTCCTCGCTCTCCACCCGCGAACCCGCCCCCGGCCTCGTCGCCCTGCGCCGCACCGAGGTGCTGGACGCCGCCGACGCGGACCGGCTGCGCACCGCCGCCAGCGGGGCCGGGGCCACCCCGGCCGTCCTGGTGGCCGCGGCGATGGCCGCCTACGTGCAGCGGATGACCGGCCTGGAGGAGCCGCTGCTCACCCTGCCGGTCACCGCCCGGGTCGGTGCGGCCGCCCGCGGCGTCCCCGGGATGGTCGCCAACTACCTCCCGCTGGCCGTACCGGTCCGCCACGGCGCGACCCGCGACGAACTGCTGCGCGCCGCCTGGGTCGAGATCGCCAACGCGCTGCGGCACCAGCGCTACCGGGGCGAGCGGATCCGCCGCGACCTCGGCCTGCGCACGGACGACCGGCGCCCGTTCGGGCCCTTCGTCAACGTCCTGGACCAGGAACCGGTGCTGGAGTTCGGCGCGTGCCGCGGCCAGGTGGTGAACCTGTCCACCGGCATCGTCAACGACCTGATCCTGACCGTCCTCAACACCGGCGACGGCTCCCTGGAACTGCACCTGGACGGCAACAGCGAGCTGTACGACGGCGACGAACTGGCCGCGCACGCCGCCCGGTTCGGGGCCTTCCTGCGCGCCTTCGCGAGCTGCCCGCCCGACACGGTCGTCGACCGCCTGGACGTGGTCCTGCCCGGGGAGCCGGGCGGGCTGCTCACCGGCCCCGCCGCCGGGGCCACCCGGGAGGACACGATCGCCCTGGTGCGGGCCGCCGCCGCCCGTACGCCCGACGCCGTCGCCGTGGTCGACGGCGCCCGCCGGCTGACCCACGCCGAACTGCTGCGCCGCGTCGAAGGCGTGGCCGCCCGGCTGCGGGCCGCGGGCTGCGGCCTCGACACCGTGGTCGCCCTGCTGACCCGGCCCGGCGCGGGCTACCTCGCCGCGATCCTCGCCGTTCAGACGGTGGGGGCGGCCTGGCTGCCGCTGGAGGTCGCCGCGCCCGCCACCCGCACCGCCTCGCTGCTGGGCGACGCCGGGGTCACGGTGCTGCTCACCGGCGACGGCTTCGACGAGCAGGGCAGGGAGGCCGCCGAACTGGCCGGAGGCGTCCCGGTCCTGCCGCTGGAACTGGCCTCGGACGGCCGGGCGGCGCAGGTCCCGGCCGTGCCCCCGGTCGGATCGGGCCAGGATCTCGCCTACGTGATGTTCACCTCGGGCTCCACCGGCCGCCCCAAGGGCGCGATGGTGCACCGGGACGGCATGCTGAACCACCTGCGGGCCAAGGTCGACGACCTGGCGCTGCGCCCCGGCGAGGGGGTCGTCGCCAACGCCCCGCTCACCTTCGACGTGCACGTCTGGCAGCTGCTGTCGCCGCTGCTGGTCGGCGGGTGCACCGTGGTCGCCGACCCGGAGACGGCCGCCGACCCCGACGCCCTGTTCGCCCTGGCCGTCGACGAGGACGTCGCCGTGCTGGAGGTGGTTCCCTCCCTGCTGCGCGCCGCGCTCGACCTGTGGGGCGCCCGTGGGGAGGCACCCCGGCTTCCGGGCCTGCGCCGGTTGATGGTCACCGGGGAGGCCCTGCCGGCCGACCTGTGCTCCCGCTGGTACGCCCGCTTCCCGGGGATCGGCATGGTCAACGCCTACGGGCCGACGGAGTGCTCCGACGACGTGACGCACGCCTTCGTCACCCCGCAGGACGCGGCCGCCGGGCGGGTGCCGATCGGGCGCCCGGTGCGCGGCACCCGGCTGTACGTGCTCGGGGACGGGCTGCGCCCGATGCCCGTCGGCGTGCCCGGGGAGCTCTGGGTGGGCGGTGTCGGGGTGGGCCGCGGCTACGTGGGCGACCCGGTCCGCACGGCCTCCGTCTTCCCGGCCGACCCGTTCGCCGGCGGCGGCACCCGGATGTACCGCACCGGCGACCGCGTGGTGCTGCGTCCGGACGGACAGCTGGAGTTCGTCGAACGGCGCGACTTCCAGGTGAAGGTCCGCGGCCGGCGCGTCGAGCTGGGCGAGATCGAGGCAGCCGTGCGCGCGGTACCGGGCGTCCTGGACGCCGTCGTGGTCGCGCACGGCTCCGGACTGGCCGGCTACGTGGCCGCCCCGAGCGGCGTCGACGCGGCCCTGCTGCGGGACCGGGTCGGCGCGGTCCTGCCGGCCTGGATGGTGCCGGGCTGGTGGGTCGTCCTGGACGCGCTGCCGCTGACCGCGAACGGCAAGGTCGACCGCAAGGCGCTGCCCGCGCCAGGCGGAAACGTTTCGGCACCGAGCGGCCCGGCCGTGGGCAACGCCATGAACGCCGTGAACGCCACCCCCGCCGACCCGCCGCACGGGCCGCACAACGGTGCCGAGCAGACCCTGGGCACGGTGTTCGCCCAGGTCCTCGGCCTGGCCGGGGTCGGTGCGGACGACGACTTCTTCGCCCTCGGCGGCGACAGCATCCGCGCCATCGAGGTGGTCGGCGCGGCCCGCCGCGCCGGCCTGGTGCTCAGCACCCGCGACGTCTTCACCGGGCGCACCGCCCGCGTCCTCGCCCGGATCGCCCGACCGGCCACCGGCGCCGGGCGGGACGGCGGGCAGGTGGAGCCGGTGGGCGTCCTCGACCTCACCCCCATCGCCGCCCGCCTCCAGGAGGACACCGGCTCGACGACCGGCCCCGCCGCCGCCTTCAGCCAGCACATCGCCGTCCGGGTGCCCGCCGGGCTGGACGCCGACCGGTTGACCGCCGCGCTGCGGTCCCTGATCGACCACCACGACGCCCTCAGGACGCGGCTCACCGAACCGGCCCCCGGCCTGTGGCAGACGGAGGTGCTCCCGCGCGGCGCGGTCCCCGCCGACGACGGCCTGGTCCTCACCCTGCCGGACGAGCGGCCGCCCGCGGACCGGTCGGCGCTGCTCCGGCTGATCGACCAGCAGGCCGCGGCCGCCCGCAGCCGGCTCGACCCCGCGGCCGCCCGGATGGTCCGCGCCGTCCTGATCCCCGGCCCCGCGGCGGAGCCGGACGAGCAGGTCCTGCTCCTGGTCGGGCACCACCTGGCCGTCGACGGAGTGTCCTGGCGCATCCTGCTGACCGACCTGTCCGCCGCCTGCGCCGCCCTCGCCGAGGGACGCCGGCCCGAGCCCCAGGCGGTCGGCACGTCCTTCCGGGCCTGGAGCAGGCTGCTGACCGACCGGGCCCGCACCGAGCTGCGCGGCGCCGAACTGGCCGTGTGGCAGCGCATCCTGACCGGCCCCGACCCGCTGCTCGGCCCCCGCCGGCTGGACCCGGCGCGGGACGTCAGGGCCACCGCCGGCACCCTGCGCACCGAGCTCCCGCCCGAGGTCACCGGGCTGCTGCTGAGCACCGTCCCCGCGGCGCTGAGGGCCGAGGTCAACGACGTCCTGCTGACCGCCCTGGCGGTCGCCGTCGCCGAGTGGCGGCACCGGCACCGCGGCGACGGCACGAGCGCCACGCTGATCGAACTGGAGGGCCACGGCCGCGAGGAGATCGCGGACGGCCTGGACCTGTCCCGCACCGTCGGCTGGTTCACCAGCATCCACCCGGTCCGGCTCGACCCGGGCCCCCGGCCCCACGAGGCACTCGGCCGGGCGGTCAAGCTGGTCAAGGAGCAGCTGCGGGAGGTGCCCGAGCACGGGATCGGCCACGGCCTGCTGCGCCACCTCAACCCGCAGGCCGCGCGGCTGCTCTCCCGGTACCCCCGGCCGCAGATCGGCTTCAACTACATGGGCCGCTTCGACGCCCGGGAGGACGTGCTCTGGTCGCCGGTCACCGGGGACGGCATCGTCGGCACCGGCACCCAGCCGGCCATGCCGCTGGAGCACGTCCTCGCGCTCACCCCGGCCACCGAGGACCGCGCCGACGGACCGCACCTGGTCGCCAACTGGACCTACGCCGACGGCATCCTCGACCGGGAGTCCGTCGAGGAACTGGCCGACGCCTGGTTCCGGGCGCTGCGCGCCCTGGCCGAGTACGCCGCGTCGCCGGACGCGGGCGGCGCCACCCCGGCCGACTTCCCGCTGGTCTCCCTCGACCAGGAGGAGATCGAACGGTACGAGGCCGCGCTTGCCGGGTCGAGCCCAGCGCTCGCCCCGGGGCAGGCGCTCTCGGACGTGCTGCCGCTCACCCCGCTGCAGCGCGGGCTGCTGTTCCACCACGAGGCCGAGCAGGACGGGGTGGACGTCTACACCCTGCAGATCGCCGCCGACCTGGAGGGCGAGCTCGATCCCGCGGCGCTGCGGGCCGCGGGCCGGACGCTGCTGCGGCGCCACCCGGCGCTGCGGGCCGCCTTCCTCCACCGCGCCTCCGGGGACCCCGTCCAGCTGATCCCATCGGACGCCGAACTCCCTTGGCAGGAAGTCGACCTGACGCGCATCCCGGAGTCGGAGCGGGCGGCCGAGACGGAGCGCCTGACCGACGAGGAGCGCATCCGCCGGTTCGACCTGGCGGCCCCGCCGCTGCTGCGCTTCACCCTGCTCAGGACCGGGCCGCAGCGGTACCGGTTCCTGTGGACCAGCCACCACCTGCTGGTCGACGGCTGGTCGATGCCGATCCTGGTCGAGGAGCTGCTCGCCCTGCTCGCCGAGTACAGCGAGGGCGGCGAGTACAGCGAGGGCGGCGAGGGCGCCACCGTCACCGAGAAGGCCGAGCTGCCGGGGCCCGCCCCGCACCGCCGGTACCACGCCTGGCTCGCCGCCCGCGACCGCGAGGCGGCGCGCGAGGCCTGGCGGCGCTCGCTCGCCGAGCTCCCCGGCCCGACCCTGGTCGCCCCGGCCGCGGACGCGGCGGCGCTCTCCCTCCCGGAGTCGCTGCACCTCGACCTCGACCCGGAGCTCACCGCCCGGCTCCTCGCCACCTCCCGCACCGCCGGCCTGACCGTCAACACCGTGGTGCAGGGCTGCTGGGCCCTGCTGCTCGGCGAACTGACCGGCTCCCAGGACGTGGTGTTCGGCGCGATCACGGCCGGCCGGCCCGCGGAGGTCCCCGGGATCGAGTCGATGGTGGGCATGTTCCTCACCACCGTCCCGGTACGGGTCCGGCTGCACCCCGACGCCACGCTCGGCGGCCTGCTGCGCACCCTGCAGGACGAGCGCGCCGAGCTCCTGCCGCACGAGCACCTCGGGCTGGCCGAGATCCACCGGGCCGCCGGGCTCGTCGGCGAGGCCTTCGACACCGTGCTGCTGTTCGAGAACTTCCCGATCGGCTCCGGAGCGGCCTCGGGCGGCGCCGGAACGGAGCGGGTGCGGGTGCTGCGCGCCGAGGCCCGCGACGCCCGGCACCACCCACTGAGCATGGCGGTGCTGCCGGACGGCGACCGGCTGCGGCTGCGGCTGGACTACCTGCCCGCCGCCTTCCGGCCCGACCGGGTGGCCGCGGTCGGGCAGCGGTTCACCGCGCTGCTGCACCTCGCCGCCACCGCCCCCGGCACCACGCTGGCCCGCACGGGCGCGCCGCTGCGGCCGCGGGCCGGGGCGGCGGCCGCCCCGGCGCCGGCTGCCGCCCCGGACGGCCCCGCCGCCGCGCCGCGCGCGCCCCGGACCGCCCGCGAGGAGGCCCTGTGCGCCGTCTTCGCGCAGGTGCTGGGCGTCGAACGGGTGGGCGCGGACGACGACTTCTTCACCCTCGGCGGCGACAGCATCCGGGCGATCCAGGTGGTCAGCCGGGCGCACCTCGAAGGCCTGGTGTTCGCCGTGCGGGACGTCTTCGCCGGCCGGACGGTCGCGGCCCTGGCCGAGGTCGCCGAGGCGCACCGGCCCGAGCCGCCCGCCGCGCCGCAGGAGCCCCTGCTGGCCCTCGACGACGACGAACTGGCCCTGATGGAGAACGACTTGAACGAGGACATGCTGTGACGGGCAAGCCGAGGATCGTCGAAGCACTGCCGCTCTCCCCGCTCCAGCAGGGGCTGCACTACCTCGCCGCCGAGGGAAGCGGACCCGACCCGTACGTCCTCCAGCTGTCGGTGCGGGTCGAGGGCGAGCTGCCCGTCGACCGCCTCCGGGAGGCGGCGGCGGCGCTGCTGGGCCGCCACCCGCACCTGCGGAGCTGCTTCCGGCCCCGCCGCAACGGCGAGATCGTCCAGGTGGTCCTGGACGAGGGCTCGGTCCACGTCCCCTGGCGGGAGGTGGACCTGGCGGGCCTCCCGTACCGCTGGCGCCGCGCCGAGTCCGACCGGATCGCCGACGAGGACCGGCTGGAGCGCTTCGACCCGGCCCGGCCGCCGCTGATGCGGTTCACCGCGATCCGGCTCGGCCGGCGCCGCCACCGGCTGCTGTGGTCGGTGCACCACCTGCTGCTGGACGGCTGGTCGATGCCGCTCGCCGCGCGGGAGCTGCTCGCCCTGGCGGGCCTCGCCGGGGCCGAGCCGCTGCCCGAGCCCGCCCCGTACCGGACGTACCTGCGCTGGCTGGCGGGGCAGGACCGGGAGGCCGCCCGCGCCGCCTGGGCCGAGACCCTGGCGGGCCTCGACGGCCCGCTGCGCCTCGCGCCGCACTCCGTCGGACCGGACGCCGGGGCGCTGCCCGAGGTCCGCTCGGCCGCCCTCTCCCCCGCGCTCACCCGGGCGCTCTCCTCCTGGTGCGCGGCCGAGGGCGTCACCCTCAACTCGGCCGTGCAGGCCTGCTGGGCGGTGGCGATCGGCTACCTGTCCGGCCGCCGGGACGTGGTCTTCGGCACCGTCACCTCCGGCCGTCCGGCCGAGCTGCCGGGCGTCGAGACGATGATCGGGCTGTTCGCCAACACGGTGCCGGTGCGCGCCGAGCTGCGCCCCGACCGGACCGTCGCCGAGCTGGTCCGCGCCCTGGCCCGGCAGCAGGTGCACCTGCTGCCGCACACCCACCTGCCGCTCGCCGAGGTGCAGGCCGCGGCCGGCCTGCGCGGCGAACTGTTCGACACCGCGGTCGCCTTCCAGAGCTACCCCATGGCGCGGACGGCGCCCTCCGACGACCGCGGCCTGGTGCTCGACGACATCCGGGTGCGCACCGCCACCCACTTCGCGCTGGGCCTGACCGTGACCCCGGGCGACGGGCTCGACCTCTCCCTCGCCCACGCGCCCGGCGCGTTCGACGGCGACGGCGCCCGCACGGCCGCCCGCGCGCTCGACCTGTTCGTCGACGCCCTGGAGCGGACGGCCGCGGCCCCCGACACCCCGCTGGCCCGGATCGTCGGCGGCGGCGAGGCTCCCGAGGGGCCGGGCGCCGGCCCCGACCTGCGCGACGACCGCACCCGCGGCGCCACCCTGCACGAGCTGTTCCGGGGGCACGCGGAGCGGAACCCCGGGGCACCCGCCCTGATCGTCCCGGACGAGGACCGGCCGGACGACCCGGCCGCGGCGCGCACCCTGGACTACGGGCAGCTCGACACCGCCTCGGACCGGCTGGCCGAGCGGCTGGCGGCGTCCGGCGCGCGCCCCGGCACCTTCGTGGCCCTGGCCCTGCCGCGCGGCGCCGACATGATCGTCGCGCTGCTCGCGGTGCTCAAGGCCGGGGCCGCGTACCTGCCGGTCGACCTGGCCTATCCGCCCGAGCGGATCGCCTACATGCTCGCCGACGCGGCCCCCGCGCTGGTGGTCACCACCTCGGCGACCCGGCTGCCGGACGGCTGCGCCGCGCCGCGCGTCGACCTCGACCTGCCGCACTCCCGGCCGGCGCCGGCCCCGGGGGCCCCGGTGCGCCCGACCGTCGCCGCACCGGGCAGCCCCGCCTACGTCGTCTACACCTCCGGGTCGACCGGCCGCCCCAAGGGCGTCGTGGTCCCGCACGAGGGTGCCGTCAACCTGGCCGCCCACCACGCCGCCCGGCTGGGCGCGGGGCCGGGGGCCAGGGCGCTGCAGTTCGCGTCGTTCAGCTTCGACGCCACGGTGTGGGAGCTGTGCGCCTCGCTCTACACCGGCGGCGCCCTGGTGCTGGCCACGGCGGAGAGCCGGATGTCCGGGGAGGCGCTGGCCCGCCTGTTCCTCGCGCACCGGATCAACCACGCGGTGCTGCCGCCGACCGTCCTGGCCGGCCTGCCCGGGGAAGCCGAACTGCCGTCCGACCTACGCCTGTTCACCGCCGGTGAGGCGCTTCCCGCGGCCCTGGCCGAACGCTGGTCGGCCCGCGTCGAGCTGCGCAACGCCTACGGGCCGAGCGAGACCTCGGTCTGCGCGAGCGTCAGCGAACCGCTGCACGGCGCGGGCAGGCCGCCGATCGGCTCACCGGTCTCGGCCTTCCGGCTGTTCGTCCTCGACTCGGCCCTGCGGCCGGTGCCGACCGGTGTGGCCGGCGAGTTGTACGTGGCCGGCCCCGGGCTGGCCGGCGGCTACCACGACCGTCCCGGCCTGACCGCCGCCCGGTTCACCGCCTGCCCGTTCGGGCCGCCCGGCGCCCGGATGTACCGCACCGGCGACGTGGTGCGCCGGCTGGAGGACGGCGCGCTGGACTACGTCGGCCGCGCCGACCAGCAGGTCAAGCTGCGCGGCTTCCGCATCGAGCCGGGCGAGATCGAGGCCGTGCTCGGGAGCCACCCGTCCGTCGCCCAGGTCGCGGTGACGGTCCGGGAGGACCGGCCCGGGGACCGCCGCCTGGTCGGCTACGCGGTGCCCTCCGGCCGCGCCGGGCTGGACGTGGAGGAGCTGCGGGCGCACGCCGCCGCGGCCCTCCCGGCCCACATGGTGCCCGCCGCCCTGGTCGTGCTCGCGGCGCTGCCGGTCACCCCGAACGGCAAGGTGGACGTCCGGGCGCTGCCCGCCCCCGAACACACCGCCGCCGGCCGACCGCCCGGGACCGCCCAGGAGCGGGAGCTGTGCGCGATCCTCGGCGAGGTGCTCGGCCTCGACCCGGTCGGCGCGGACGACGACTTCTTCGCCCTCGGCGGGCACTCGCTGCTGGCCGCGCGGGTGGCCAACCTGGTGCGGGCCAGGCTCGGGAGCCCGCTGTCGGTGCGGGAGGTGTTCGAGGCCCCCAGCGCCGCCGCCCTGGCCGCCCTGCTGGCCGCCCACCCGGACCGCTCCGACGCGGACGGCGCGGAGCCCCGCACGCTCCCCGAACTCGTCGCCGGGAAGCGGCCGGCGTCCGTCCCGCTCTCCCACGCGCAGGAGCGGCTGTGGTTCCTGCAGCGGCTCGGGGTGCCCGACGGGCTGTACGCCGTCCCCTTCGCGGTGCGGATGCGCGGGGCACTGGACGCCGACGCGCTGCGGGCGGCGCTGCGCGACCTGGTCGCCCGCCACGAGTCCCTGCGGACCGTCTTCCCGGCCGTCGACGGCGACGGCACCGGCGCCGAGCAGCGCGTGCTCGCCCCGGAGGCCGTCGACCTGCCGCTTCCCCTCGTGGACTGCACCGAGGAGGAGCTGTCGCGGGCGCTCGCCGCCGAGGCCGCCCGCGGCTTCGACCTCGCCGCCCGCCCCCCGCTGCGGGCCACGCTGTTCGCCCTGGCGCCCGACGACCACGTGTTCGCGCTGGTGCTGCACCACATCGCAGCCGACGGCTGGTCCCTCGGGCCGCTGGCGAACGACCTGGCCGAGGCGTACCGGTCCCGGCTCGCCGGACGGCCTCCCGCCTTCACCCGACTCCCCGTCCAGTACGCCGACTTCACGCTGTGGCAGCGGCAGCTGCTCGGCTCGGACCAGGACCCGCACAGCGAGCTGTCCCGCCAACTCGCCCACTGGAGGCGGGCACTGGACGGACTGCCGGTCGAGATCGGGCTGCCCTTCGACCGGCCCCGGCAGGCCCTCGCCACCCACCGGGGCGGCACGGTGCACCTACCCCTGCCCGCCGAACTCGTCCGCGCGCTAAGGGCGTTCGCCCGCGACTGCGGCACCAGCCTGTTCATGGTGGCGCAGGCCGGGCTCGCGGCCCTGCTCACCCGCTACGGCGCCGGCACCGACATCCCCCTCGGCAGCCCGGTGGCGGGGCGCGGCGACGCCCGACTGCACGGCCTGGTCGGCATGTTCGTCAACACCCTGGTGCTGCGCACCGACACCTCCGGCGATCCTTCGTTCTCCGAACTCCTCTCCAGGGTCAGGGAGTTCGACCTGGCCGCCTACGAGAACCAGGACCTGCCGTTCGAGCGCCTGGTGGAGGCGCTCAATCCGGAGCGGTCGCTGTCCCGCAATCCGCTGTTCCAGGTCATCCTGGACTGCCGGGACGCCGATCCCGTCCCCGACACCGGCCCGGACCTCACGATGGAGCCGGTACCGACCGCGGGCAGCACCGCCAAGTGGGACCTGTTCGTCCAGCTGACCGCGGGCCCCGAGGCCGACCGGATGGACCTGGCGGTCGAGTACGCGAGCGACCTGTTCGAGGAGCGCACCGTGCGGCGCCTCGCCGCCGCGCTGCTGCGGCTGCTGGCCTCGGCCACCGACGCGCCCACCCGCCCGCTCTCCCACCTGGAGGTCCTCACCCCCGAGGCGCGCAGCGACCTGCGCGCCCTGGGGCAGGGCCCCGTGGACACGCCCCGCACCACGGTCACCGCCCTGTTCGACGCCCACCTGGACACCGCGCCCGAGGCAACCGCGCTGCTGTTCGCCACCGGAACCGGGACCGGCCTCGACGGCGCCATGACGTACCGCCGCCTCGACGCCGCCGCCAACCGGACCGCCCGCCATCTGGCGTCCCGCGGCGTCGGCCGGGGCGACATCGTGGCGCTGTGCCTGGAACGCGGGCCGGACGCGGTCGTCGCCATGCTGGCGGCGGCAAGGCTCGGTGCCGCCTACCTGCCGCTCGACCCGGCCTACCCGGCCGCCCGGCTGCGGCACATGGTCACCGACAGCGGCGCCCGGGTGCTGCTCACCCAGCAGTCCCTGGCCGCCGAGGCGGCGGGCGCCGACCCGGAGGGCGGCTGCGCGGTCGTCCGCCTGGACGACCCACGCACCCGCCGGGAGATCGACGCCCTCCCCGGTACCGCGCCGGAGGGCGGGCCCGACCCGGACGACCTGCTCTACGTCATCTACACCTCCGGCTCGACCGGCACCCCCAAGGGCGTCGGCGTCTCCCACCGGGCCACCGCCCGGCTGGTGCGCGGCATGCCCGCGCTGGGCTTCGCCCGCGCGGACACCTTCCTGTGGAACGCCTCGCCGGCCTTCGACGCCTCGGTGTTCGAGGTGTGGACGGCCCTGGCGCACGGCGCCCGGCTGGCGGTGAACCCGCCGGGGCCGACCGACCCCGGACGGCTCGGCGCACTGCTGCGGGACACCGGCGTCACCGTCTCCCTGCTCACCCCCCGGCTGGTCAACGTCATCGCCGACCTCGACCCGGCCTGCCTCGCCCCGCTGCGGCTGCTGCTCACCGGCGGCGAGGCCGTCTCGGCGGAGCACGTGCGCCGACTGCGCCGGGCACTGCCCGGCACGGCGGTGGTGGACGCCTACGGGCCGACCGAGGCCGCCGTCATCGCCACCGTCCACCAGGTGCACGAGCTGGCGCCCGAGGCCTCCTCCGTCCCCATCGGCCTGCCGATCGGCGACACCTCGGTGTACGTCCTGGACGAGGCCCTGCGCCCCGTCCCGTACGGCGCCGTCGGCGAGCTGTACGTGGCCGGCCCCGGCCTGGCCCGCGGCTACCTCGGCCGCCCCGGGCTGACCGCCGGGCACTTCGTCGCGAACCCGTTCGGCCCGCCCGGCACCCGGATGTACCGCACGGGCGACCTGGTGCGCTGGGACGCGGACGGCCGCCTGGACTTCACGGGCCGCGGCGACCACCAGGTGAAGGTCCGCGGCTACCGCATCGAGACCGGTGAGGTCGAACGGTCCCTGGCCGCGCACCCGTCGGTCGCCCGGGCCGCCGTCACCGTCCGGGACGACGGCTCCGGGGACCGCCTGCTGGTCGCCTACCTGGTGCCCGCGCCGAACGGCCCCGCCCCCGAACCGGCGGACCTCCGGCGGGACCTGGGCCGGACCCTGCCCGCCCACGCCGTCCCCGGCGCGTTCGTGCTCCTCCCTGAGCTGCCGCTGACGCCCAACGGAAAGCTGGACACCGCGGCGCTGCCCGCCCCGGCACCGGCGGACACGGCCCCCGCGCTGCCCCGCACACCGGCCGAGCGCGTGATCTGCGAGGCGGCGGCCGAGGTGCTGGGACTGGCGGCGGTCGGCCCCGACGACGGGTTCTTCGCGCTCGGCGGCGACAGCCTCAAGGCCATCCGCCTGGTGAACGCCGCCGGACGGGCCGGGCTGCGGCTGGACCTCGCCGCCGTCTTCCAGTACCGCACCCTGGCGGAACTGGCCGTGGCGGGCCGCCCCGACGAGTCCGGCCGGCCGGCCGCCGACGACGGCCCGGTCGACCTGCTCGCCCCGCTGCTGCCGATCCGCTCCGGCGGATCCAGGGCGCCGCTGTTCTGCGTGCACGGCGGCCTGGGCTTCGGCCTGCCCTTCGCCGAACTCGCCCGTCACCTCGACCCGGAGCAGCCGGTCCACGCCCTCCAGGCGCCCGGCCTCGCCCGCGAGCAGACCCCGCCGGGGGACCTCGCCGCCGTCGCCGAGGACTACGTCGCCCGGATCCGGACCGTCCGGCCCAGCGGCCCCTACCACCTGCTCGGCTGGTCCTACGGAGGCATCGTGGCGCAGGCGATGGCCGTGCGGCTGCGCGCCGAGGGCGAGGAGGTCGCCTTCCTCGCCAACCTCGACGCCTACCCGGACTCCGCCCCCGAGTCGCGGCCCACGGACGAGGAGTTCCTCACGGACTTCCTCACCGAGGCGGGCCTCGGCGCCGACGTGCTGCCCCGGCCGACCGTCGAGGCCGTCGCGGCCCTGCTCGCCCGGACCGGCGGCCCGCTCGCGGCCTTCGACGAAGCCGCCCTGGCCCGGCTGCTCACGGTCATGCGCGCCAACGTCGACCTGTTCCGCGGCCACACCCCGGAGACCTTCGACGGCGGGATGACCCTGCTGGTCGCCACCGGGTCCCCGGACGGGCAGGACGTACGGATCCGCGCCAAGGCCTGGGAGCGGTACGTGACCGGTGGGGTCGACGTCCACCCGGTGCCCTGCGCCCACGCGGACATGCTGGGCCCGGGCCCGGCCGCCGCGATCGGCCGGTTGGTCGAACACCGGCTGGCCGCCCTGCACTCCCCCGCCGCCACCCACCGCACGACCTCCGACGACCTGGGAGACAACTCATGAGCAACCCCTTCGACAACCCCGAGGGCCGCTTCCTCGTGCTGGTCAACGAGGAGGACCAGCACTCGCTGTGGCCGTCCTTCGCGGACCTGCCGGACGGTTGGACCGTCGCGCTCGCCGAGACCGACCGCGCCGGCGCCGTCGAGCACATCGAGCGGCACTGGACCGACATGCGACCGCTGAGCCTGCGGAACCGGGGCTAACCGGTGGCCACCGACAAGGCGATCCTCGCCGAGGGGCTGAGCAAGCGCTACGCCACCCACACCGCCCTGCACGGCATCGACCTGGCCGTGCCGACCGGGACGGTGCTGGGCGTGCTCGGCCCGAACGGCGCCGGCAAGACCACCACCGTCCGGATCCTCGCCACCCTCCTGCAACCGGACGGAGGCCGTGCCGTGGTGGCCGGACACGACGTCGCCCGCGCCCCCCGCGCGGTGCGCCGCCGCATCGGCCTGGCCGGGCAGTACGCCGCTGTGGACGCGCTGCTGACCGGCCGGGAGAACCTGGTGCTGCTGGGCCGGCTCCTGCGGCTCGGGCGGCGCGGCGCGGCGGCGCGCGCCCAGGAACTGCTCGACCGCTTCGGGCTGCTGGACGCCGCGGAGCGGACGGTCGGCACCTACTCCGGCGGGATGCGCCGCCGGCTCGACCTGGCCGCCTGCGTCGTCGGAGAGCCCGAGGTGCTGTTCCTCGACGAGCCGACCACCGGCCTCGACCCGGTCAGCCGGAACGTGCTGTGGAACGAGGTGCGCGGCCTGGTCGCCGGCGGCGTCACCGTACTGCTGACCACCCAGTACCTGGAGGAGGCGGACGAGCTGGCCGACCGCGTCGTGGTCATCGACACCGGCCGGGTCGTCGCCGAGGGCAGCCCAGACGAGCTGAAGCGCAAGGTCGGCACTGACAGCCTGGAGGTGACCGTGGCCCAGCCCGGACAGCTGCGGGCGGCGGCCGCCGCGCTCGCCGCGCTCGGCGGCCGCGCCCCCACCGTCCACGAGGACGGCTGCCGGGTCACCGTCCCGCTCGAACACGGGCTGGACGACGTCGCGTTGGCCGCCTCCGAACTGCGCGGCCGCGGCATCACCGCCGCGGACTTCCAGGTCCGCAGGCCCTCGCTCGACGACGTGTTCTTCGCCCTCACCGGGGCCGCCGCCCCGACCGGGGCCCCCTCCTCGGAAGGAACCGATCAGCCATGACGGCGCTGGCCGCCTATCTGGCCGACACCGCAGTCCTGACCGGCCGCCACCTGCGCCATCTGCGCCGGTCGCCGGGCAGGCTGCTGCTGGTCACCATGACCCCCGCCGTCATGCTGATCGCCATCGGCTACCTGTTCCGCGACTCGATCGCCATCCCCGGCGTGGCCTCCTACGAGGACTACATCATGGCCGGGATCGCCGCCCAGGTCGCCCTGGCCGGGGTGGGGCCGACCGCCCTGGGCGTGGCCGTCGACCTGCGCGACGGCCTGGTCGACCGCTACCGCTCGCTGCCGATATCGGCCAGCAGCGTGCTCGTCGGCCGCGCCCTGTCGGACATGCTCACCGCGGCGGCCGGGCTGGCGGCCGTCTCCGGTCTCGGCCTCCTGCTCGGCTGGCGCCCGCACGGAGGGCCGGGGCGGATCGCGGCCGGCTTCGCGGTGCTGCTCGCCTTCTCCTTCGTCATGCTGTGGGTCGGCATCCTGCTCGGCACCACCATGCGGAACGTGGAGGCGATCGACGGCACCGGGGCGCTGATCCTGGTCGTGCTCTCCTTCCTGTCCAACGCCTACGTCTCGGTGAGCGGGCTGCCGGGCTGGCTCCGTCCTGCGGCCGAGTGGAACCCGGTCAGTTCCGTCATCACCGTCTGCCGCCACCTGTGGGGCAACGAGCCGACCGGGCCGGCAGCCGCCGGGTTCCCGGCGACCCACCCCGGGATCGTCGTCGCCTTCTCGCTCGGAGTCGTGCTGCTGGCCGTCGTACCCGCCGCGCTGCGCGGATTCCGGCGCGCCGTCGGGCGGTGATCCAACGTCAGCGGGATGTCAGTTGCCAATCATCGGAGCCTCCTAGGTTGGCGTCCGGAACCACCGGGGCCTGAAGCGTCGAGCTCGAAGGAGAACCATGTCCACCGTCACCCCTGAGCACTACACCCGGATCAAGGAGATCGTCGCGAAGCAGATCGGCGTCGAGTCCTCCGCCCTCGGCGACTCGACGCACCTGGTCGACGAGTTGGGCGTGGACTCGCTGAAGCTCATCGACATCCTCAGCGCGATCGAGATGGAGTTCACCATCGTCATCGACATGGAGGAACTGCCCGAGATGGTCGACGTCGAGGCGATCCACCGGGTCACCGCGCGCGCGGCGGGATGGTAGGGAGTCCCTTGTCCACTGCCTCCCGGCCGGCGGCCCGCAGCCGCCGCACCGTCGTTGTCACCGGCATCGGCGTCATCAGCAGCATAGGCACGGGTGCCGACGAGTACGCCGTGGCACTGCGGGAGGGCCGTTCCGGAGCCCGCCCGCTCACCCGGATCGACACCACCGGATTCCTGCGGAAGAACGCCGCCGAGGTCGAGGACTTCGAGCCGGCCCGCTGGATCCGCAACATCCCGCTCGACTACACCGGACGCGCCGGGCACTTCGCCGTCGCCGCGGCCCGCCAGGCCGTCGAGAACGCCGGGCTGACGGACGAGGAGCTCGCGGCCCGGCACGTGCTGATCAGCATCGGCACGACCGACGGCGAGTCCCACGACCTCGGCACCCTGGTCGAGCAGGAGCTGGGGGACGGCGGCCCCGACGCGTTGGACCCGGTGCTGGCCCGGCGCCTGGGCTCGGGCCGGCTGTCCACCGCGGTCGCCCGCGAACTGCGGCTCCGCGACGCGGAGGCGGTCACCCTCACCACGGCCTGCGCGGCCGGCAACTACTCCATCGGCTACGGCCTGGACGTCATCCGCTCCGGCGAGGCCGACATCGCGCTGTGCGGCGGCGCCGACGCCGTGTGCCGCAAGACCTTCGCCACCTTCCAGCGGCTCGGCGCCATCACCCCCGACGTGGTGCGGCCGTTCGACGTGCACCGCAAGGGCATCCTCACCGGCGAGGGCGGCGGCGTCCTGGTGCTGGAGTCCCTGGAGTCCGCCCTCGCCCGCGGTGCCCGCATCTACGCCGAGGTCCTGGGCTACGGGCTCTCCTGCGACGCGCAGCACCCCACCGCGCCCAGCCGGGACGGCGTCGCCCGGGCCATGGAACTCGCCCTGGCCGACGCGGGAGTCAAGAAGGACCAGGTGGACTACATCTCGGCGCACGCCACCGGCACCCGCGCCAACGACGCCGCCGAGGCCGGCGCCATCGTCGACGTCTACGGCGAACACCCGCCCCGCACCGTCGGGTTGAAGTCGATGCTGGGCCACTCGATGGGCGCGGCCAGCGCCCTGGCCGCCGCCGCCTGCGCGCTGTCGATCCACAACGGGTTCATCCCGCCGACGATCAACCACCAGGAGACCGACCCGCAGTGCCCGGTGGACTGCGTCCCCAACCACGCGGTCACGGCTGACGTGCGGATCGTCCAGAACAACTCCAGCGCCTTCGGCGGCAACAACGCCGTCCTGATCCTCGGTTCCCTCAAGGAGCGTGTCTGATGTCCGCGCCCGCGGAAGCAGTACCCGTGCCGGCCGACGGTCTCGTCATCACCGGCTGGTCGGCGGTCTCGGCGCACGGCCTCTCCCGGCGGGACTTCGCCGACGGGGTGCGCTCGGGCCTGGCCGCGGCCCGCACCGAGCCCGACGGCCCGCGACTGCCCCGCCCCGACGCCTGCCTGGTTCCCGACCTCGACCGTCCCGGCCTGCTCGGCCAGGAGTACAGCTACACCCTCGACCGGCTGGCCGTCATGGCCCTGCTCGCCACGGACCAGCTGCTGGCCGACCCGGAGGGCGGGCCCGTACCGCACACCGACGAACGCACCGGCCTGGTCATGGGGACCACCATGGGCGGCAAGGAGACCATGGCCGCGGTCATCCGGGGCTCGCTGACCAACGCGCGGCCCTTCTACGTCGACGTCGGCCTGATCCCGGGCTGCGTGATGAACCACTCCGCCGGGGCCGCCGCGATCCGGCACGACCTGCGCGGCCCCAACGCCACGGTCGGCGGTGGCCGGGTGAGCGGCCTGCTCGCCCTCAACTACGCGCGCCGCCTGCTCGACCAGGGCCGCGCCGACAACTGCCTGGTCGGTTCCGCCGAGGAGTTCGCCCCCACCCAGGCCTGGCTGGAGCGGGCCGCCGGCACCCCGGGGGAGCCCGCCCCGCTGCTCGGCGAGGGCTGTGGGCTGCTGCTGCTGGAACCGGCCGGCGCCGGCCGGCTGCCGCCGCTCGCCGTGGTGTTGGACGTCTCCACCGGCATCGACGTGGACGACGACCCGCGGGCGGCCGTGGCCTCCTGCGCGCGCCGCGCCCTCGACCGGGCGGGCGTCGCGCCGGAGGAGGTGTGGGCCGCCGTCCCCACGGCCGCGCCGACCCCGGAGGGCGCGGCGGAGCACGCCGCGCTGGCCGGGCTGGTGCCGCCGGAGGCACTGGACCGGATCCCGTCGATGGCACTGCTCGGCGACACCGGCGCCGCGTCCGCGACGCTGCAGATCGCGGCGCTGCTCGTGCTCGCCGGGGCCGACCCGACGGCCGCCGGCCGCGTGGCGCTGGTCTCGGCGGTGGACCGGGACGGCACCGTCGCCGTCGCCGTACTGCGACTCCTCGAGGTGACGCCATGACCGCGTTGGTGACCGGAGGCTCGCGGGGCATCGGACGGGCGGTCGTGCTGCGGCTCGCCCGGGACGGCCAGGACGTGGCCTTCTGCTACCGGTCCGACGAGGCCGCCGCCGAGTCGCTCCTGAAGGAGACGGCGGAGCTGGGCACCCGGGTCGTCGCGGCCCGCTGCGACACCACGGACGGTGCCGCCGTACGGGCGTGGGTGCGCGAGGCGGAGCGCGAACTGGGGCCGGTGGACACCGTGGTGGCGTCGGCCGGCATCACCCGGGACCGTCCGCTGGTGCTGATGGGCGACGAGGACTGGCGGCAGGTGCTGAACGTCAACCTGGACGGGGTCTACCACCTGTGCCGGGCGGCGGTGCCCGGCATGGCCAAGCGCGGCCGCGGGTGCGTGGTCAACCTCTCCTCGGTCTCCGGGATCTCCGGCAACGCCGGGCAGGCCAACTACGCCGCCTCCAAGGCCGGGATCATCGCCTTCACCAAGAGCCTGGCGAAGGAACTCGGTCCGCGCGGCGTGCGGGCCAACGCCGTCGCGCCGGGCCTGATCGACACCGACATGGTGGGCGGCGCCTCCGAGGCCGCGATCGGGCGGATCCTGCAGAACGTGCCGCTGCGTCGGCTGGGCCGTCCCGAGGAGGTCGCCGAACTGGTCGGCTTCCTCGCCTCCGACCGTGCGGCCTACGTGACCGGATCGGTGTTCGAGGTGCACGGCGGCCTCACCCTCTGACCCACCCATCCCTAGCCCGTGGAGAAGTGACCATGTCCCGGATTCCCAGTTTCGCCGTGATCTCCGGCGCCCAAGTGCACCACGCCACGGCCGGCCGGGAGCAGGCCGTCATCACGGCGGTCGAGAAGGCGTACCGGCTGCACGGCGCCGGTGAGACCGTCAACCCCGACTCCTACTTCCTGCGCTTCCCCGACCGGCCCTCGTCACGGATCATCGCCCTGCCCGCCTCGGTGGGCGGGGAGGTGGACGTGCACGGCCTCAAGTGGATCGCCAGCTTCCCGGAGAACGTGGCCGCCGGCATCCCGCGCGCCTCCGCGGTGCTGGTGCTGAACGACGCCGAGACCGGCTACCCGTTCGCCCTGCTGGAGAGTTCGATCATCAGCGCGGCCAGGACCGCCGCGTCGGCCGCCCTGGCCGCCCGCGCGCTCGGCGAGGCACGCGGCACCAAGCCGCGCCGCCTCGGCTTCGTCGGGGCCGGGCTCATCGCCCGCTACGTGCACACCTACCTCGCGGCGGCCGGGTTCGGCTTCGACGAGATCGGCGTGTACGACCTGTCCGCCGAGCACGCCGCGGGCCTCTCCGACCACCTGCGCGGGGCGCAGCCCTCGGACGTCACCGTGCACGACACGGCCGAGGACCTGATCCGGTCCAGCGACCTGGTGGTCTTCGCCACCGTCGCGGGCGAGCCGCACGTCCACGACCCGGCCTGGTTCGACCACGCTCCGCTGGTGCTGCACCTGTCACTGCGCGACCTGTCGACCGAGGTGATCCTCTCGGCCTGGAACGCGGTGGACGACGTCGAACACTGCCTCAAGGCCGACACCTCCCCGCACCTGACCGAACAGGCCGTCGGCAATCGCGAGTTCATCGCCGGCACCCTCGACGACGTCCTCACCGCCCGCATCGCCCCGCCCGCCGACAAGCCCGTCGTCTTCTCCCCCTTCGGCCTCGGCGTCCTCGACCTCGTCGTCGCCAAGCACGTCTACGACGCCGTCTCCACCGCCGGCGACCTCCGCACCGTCCCCGACTTCTTCCACGACACCGACCGCTACGGCCGGACGCTCGCGGATCCGGCGCCCACGGAAGGCCGACAGTGACCCTGCCGCGGCGCGTCCGGCGCGTCCGGCGCACCGCCGTCGTCTCCGCCGTCGCGGTCATCGCCGTCGCCGGCCCGGCCGGCTGCGACGCCGGCGACGTGACCGGCGTCGGCAACGGGCCCGCCCACGTGGCGGAGTTCGAGTTCACCGAGCAGGTCACCGAACTGGTGGTGACCACCGGCCACGGGAACATCGTCACCCGTCCCGCCGGCGGCAGCACCACCAAGGTCACCGAGACGGTGCGCTACCGGTCGACGAAGCCGACCACCACCCGCACCCGGAACGGCGGCACCCTCACCCTGTCGGCCGGCGGCTGCGGCTCCGTCCTGGGCGCGAACGCGACCTGCTCGGTGGACTACACCGTCGAGGTGCCCAAGGGGGCCAAGGTCAACCTCCGCGGCTCGGCCGGCGACGTCACCCTGACGGGAACGACCGGCGGCGGCGAACTCCACAGCGAGGCGGGCGACATCAAGGCCGACGGCGTGTCGGGCGCGCTGACGGCGAGCACCGACGGCGGCGACATCGACCTGACCTTCGCCGCGGCACCGGGCAACGTGAAGGCCACCAGCTCCGCGGGCGACGTCACCCTCCGCGTCCCGAACGGCCACTACGCCGTGGAAGCCTCGACGGACGTCGGCGACCGCACCGTACGGGTCACCAACGACCCGTCCGCGGCCACCCGCCTGAACCTGCACTCCGACGTCGGCAACGTCTCCGTCCTCGCCACCCCCTGACACCCGCGGCCCGCCCACCCAACCCGGGGGCCCGCCCCGGCCCCCGGAACGAGAAAACCCCAGGTCAGAGATCTGACCTGGGGTTTCACCATGGAGCCGCCTGCGGGATTCGAACCCGCGACCTACGCATTACGAGCCCGAGAGTGATCATGTCGGCTGGTGCCGGCATCGATCACCTGGTGATGAAACCGCAGGTCAGGACGTTGCACCGTGATCCCCGATCCCGCCCGAACCGGCACGTGCCGCCCCGTCCGCTCACGCATCGCTCACGCAGACACGCCCGCACTCGAGGCCACGCACCTGTGCCTTCATCGCGATCGGCGGCAGGTCGGCGGCCCTCGCCGGTCATGGCGTACGGGTGCCGCACAGGGCCTGGCCGTCCTGGGGTCGCACGAAGAGGACGAGTGAGCGCGCCCTGGTAATGGCAACGCGAAGGAGGCGGCGTTGCGCCAGGATCCGTTCCGCATCCCAGGTGGGGTCAAGCAGGCGCCCAGCGTAAGGGCCTTCGTAGATGACGACTCCGTCGAACTCCTTGCCCTTTGATCGGTGCATGCTCATCAGGGATACGGGCTCCGTGGGCTGCTGTGAGGCGGTGAGGGCTTCCGCGCCCAGGACTGCGCGTACGGCGGCGACAGCGCCGCTGTAGGAGGCTGTTCCATCCCAGGAGTCGGTCAGGGCCCAGGCAAGAGCGTCGGTGGCGTTCAGCAGACGCAAAAGCCGGGCGTGCTTGAGGACCTCGCCGAGTTCAGCGGATCCGGTAAGGCAGGAGCGGGCACTCTTCCAGTCGGTCACGGGCTGCCCGGTGAGCGAGATCCCAGCGTCGTAGGCCGCGACGAGCGCCCTTACTGTCTTGGATCGGATTGGCTTGCCTTCGATCAGAGCTGTCAGGCCGTTCTCCATCGTATTGATCTTGTTGCGGGCGCCAGCGGTACCGTTGGCGAGCTTCTCTCGGTAGAAGTCGCCGATGCTCCGCACGGTGCCGACGATGGCCTCGTTACGCGTCAGGCCGGGCCACTCCATGATCGATGCGACCGCGTAGCCGGCAGCGGCGGACAGCTCGGGGTCCCATTGAAGTGCGTGGTCGACGGCAGGGATCGTCCCACCCTCCGTCTGCCGCTCTGTCAACAGGGCCTCGGAGACGGGCCAGAGAATGGAGTTAACGCTGGCGAGGATGGCTATGGTGGGCGTCCGGCCCAGCCGTTCGGTCAGGTGCTTGCGCATGGCGACAACACCCCGGTGGACGACCACAGGACCGGGGACACCCCATCCGGGGGCATAGGTCGAGGTGAAGACGCCGTCCGCCTTGGGGTGCGGGACGTTACGCAGGACGGCATTGGCGAAGTCGAGCAGCCCTCCCGCCGGGCTTCGGTGATTGTCCTTGGACAGGTCGAACTGCCTTGGCTCCAGGTGCTCGATCGCCTCGTCGAGGCGTCCCTCCTCGACACCCTCCAGGTGACCGAAGATCCGCTGGTCGGGGTCGGCAAGGCAGATCACAGTGGAGTCGTCGCTCAGTGCCTTGACCACGCGCCACTGATCGGTGTTGGTGTCTTGGAACTCATCGACGATGATCAGCGGGTAGATGTTGCTGTAGAGGGCCCGCAGGGACGCGCTGCGCTCCAGCAGATCCGCAGTCGCGCCCGCGAGTAGATCGAAGACGTACCTGCCTTCCTCGGCGGCGAGCCTGCGCCGCTCGGCATCCCAGTCCCCGTCGAAATCTGCTTTCAGCTGCCGCTCGCGGTCGGGGGCGATGAACCTAGACGGCCGGCCGGTCAGCAGCCGGCCGTGACTTCGGACGATTTCGAGGAACGAGGCGTGGAAGGTCTTGACCTCCAGCCGTTCGCGTGCGGTGCGATCGAGCACTCCGGCCATACGGTCAGTGATCTGGCGGACCGCAGCCCTCGAAAAGCTCAGGAAGAGCACGCGCTGCTCGTCTTCGAGGGTGTCGAGTGCCTTCCGGGCCTTGAGGAGCGCGATCGACGTCTTCCCGCAACCGGGCCCGCCGACGATGACAAGATGGCCGACGGAGTCGAGAATCTTCTGCCTGACTTCGTCAATCCTCATCGAGCGCGCCCGCCAGCGTTCCGTCCTCGCCGTTAGTGGCTTCGGTGCTGGCCGCGGAGCGCAGGTCGTTGTCAATAGCGAGCAGGAGGTCGGCCAGGACTGCCGGCAAGTCGCTCCGGCTCTTGCACTCTGCGATGAGCAAGGCACCGTATCCATCACCCTTGCGGGCTGCGAGGACGGCAGCGGTCAGGGAGGTTACCTCCTCTTCGCTGGCCCCGGCCACCGGGCGTGCACACCCGCTCGGGTAGTCGTCGCGCTGGGCGACTGCATCGAGGAATCGCCGTTGGACATCCACGGGCACTTCCGTGACCAGGAGCCTCTCCACGCCCTTGTACGCGAGTTCCTCATAGTGCGTAAAGTCGGTCGTTTTGGCAGCGAGCGCCGGTATGAGTGGCTTGTTCGGCTGGTCGTGGATGCCGTAGACCGGCTTGTTCAACGCCTTGAAAACTGGCGCGAACAGCGGCACGTTGACGTCGCTCTGGGCGTCGAAGACGGTGATGCCGGCGAGGTCGATGTGCACGTAATCGGGCACCGCAGGGTCAGCCTCCAGGACATCCGACACCGCGGGGAACAGCGCCGCCTCTGTGGCTCCCTCGACCACCAAGACCGCGCGGGCCAGGATTGCTTCGGCGAACTGCCGGCGATACAAGCGGTACTTGCTCGGCTTGAAGTCCGGCGGAAGTGTGACGCCCCGGCTCGTCAGTGCGCCCTGCCCGTCCCGGGTAATGACGACTGTTCGGGAAGGTTCGAACTTCTCGATGACGTAGGGCGAGTGGGAGGTGACGATGACCTGGCCCATGTTCTTGAGGACGAAGTCCACCAGTCGCCGCTGGGCGTGGGGCGGCAGGGCAATCTCCGGCTCCTCGATCGCGAAGATCACTGACTTGTCGCCTTTGAGCTCGGCAATGTAAGTGAGCAGAGCGAACACCAGGAGGTTCAAAGAGCCCGTGCTGAGCCGGTTGAACGGCACCGAGTGGGTGCTGGGCTGTGTCGCGATGAACAGGCGCAGGACCTCGCGCAGGTGCTCCCGGGTGATCTCCGAGGCGCGGAAGTCCACCGGGTCGGGAGCATCACCCAGGGCTACGAACCGGTTGATCCGCTCGTGGATCTCGGTCCGGATCTTGTCGAACCCGGAGTCCGCGGCGGCGATGGTGACCTGGTCCAGGTTGCGCAGAGTGCTTTCCCATAGCGGGCCAGCCAGCTCGGCTTCCAAACGGACGATGGTGTCCAGCAGCGAGCCGCGCTGGAAGGTGAGCGCCCTGTTCCCGGTCCGGTTGGGTCGCAGGTAGAGGAAGCCGCAGTGCCTCTTGTCGGCGCGGGTGAACGGCTTCAGACCTGCGCCGAGCGCCGCCGTGTCGTCGCCGACAGGCTCGTCCGCCAGGTTCTCGGGGTGGGCGAAGAAGGTCCCCCCGACGAAGTCATCCTCCTGCGGGTCGTAGCGGCCGCAGAAGACCACGGGCAGACACCACTCGCCCGTATCGGCCGCATTGAGGCCGTTCGGGCCAAGGTCGAGGAAGTCGGCGGCCTGGCGCGACCACTGACGCAGATGACTGCCGAACCGTCGCTGGGCAACCTCCGACAAGTCGGTGAGAACGACCTCGATCCGGACCTCGGGCAGCTCTCCGTCGTGCTCCTGGTACTGCGCGCCATAGAAGTCGTACTCGTCGATCACTGGGCGCCGCGCCATCCGTTCAGGCCCCAGGACCAGATCCAGCGCTTCGCAGATGGTTGACTTGCCCGCGCTGTTAGACCCGGCCAGCAGGCAGTGACCGTCCAGGGAGACGGTCCCTTGCCTGATGCCACGGAAGTTCTGAAACTGCACCCGCCGGACCTGCACGCACCGCCCCGCTCTCCAGGGCGCGGACGGCCCTGAGCCGTGTTCCTGTGCTACGGCCGCACGCGCAGTCGGGCAGCGATGCGCCGAGATTGTACGAAAGTGTACCCGGGCGCAGCCGCTGGGTGAGCCCGAGAGTGATCACGTTGGCTGCTGTCGCCATAGATCACTTGGTGATGAACCCGCGGGTCAGGACGTTGCGCCGTGGCTCATGATCCCGCCCAAACCGGCACGTGCTCCGCAGTCCGCTCACGCATAGAACGGCGCGCCGAGGCCCCACAGGCTCTTCATCGTGGTCGGCGGTGGCGCGGCTCGGGTGCCTTACGGGCGGGTCGAGTTCGAGGTTCGAGCGAGAGTCGCTGGCCTCGCCTTCGGCAAAGCCAGGCGTCGAGCCCGGGACTGACACGATGGCTGATACTCCGCTTCCGGCTCCCGACGCTACTGAGGCCGACGTCGCTCGCACGGCTGGCCATGCAAGCCGCCTGCGGCAGCCGTTCGTGACACCGACTGCTTCGGTGGATGCTGGCTCTCTCATGAGGCGTTCGGGTACGAGCTCAGACTCCCCGTTGTAGGTTTGGGACCGTCATCAGCGCGGCCCGCCGGGCTTCCCTCCAGGGACATGCCCCCACCCGCACGAGTCACTTCGTGCTGCCTGGGAGCATTCCTTGCTGTTCCGCGACTCCGCGTCCGCGGTCGCCGCCGAGAACCTGGCCGGATCACTGTTCGTGCGTCTCATAGATCAGTTCGTCCACAAGCATGGCCACAAGCCCAGCCCATCCGAGGTGCGCTCCTGGGAGCGGAGCATTCCGGCCCTGACCAACGCTCTCCTGGACGCCGGGCTCGGCATGGTGGAGGTACTCCTTGAGTACTCGCTTCCGCTCAACAGCAAGCGAGCTGATGTCATACTCGCCGGCACCCACCCGAGCACGGGCGAACCGTCGTACGTGGTGGTCGAGCTCAAACAGTGGAGCAGCGCGGTCCCGGACGACGGCGAGCCCCTGCTCTGCCGGGTCGACGCGTACACCCGGCCGGTACTGAATCCCATCGAACAGGTCCGCGGCTACTGCGACTACCTCATCTCCTTCAACGGCGCACTCGCCGCCCATCCCGAGCGGCTCTCCGGAGTGGCCTTTCTCCACAACGCGACGGAGTTCGGCGTCCAGGGCCTCTACGAGGTGCAGCAGGACGAGCGTGGCCGGCTCTTCACCGCCGACCGCCGCGGGGAGTTCATCCAGTACCTCCTCTCGAAGCTGAAGCCGGTCTCCGGTGCCGAGGCAGCGGACCAGTTGCTCGCGGGGAAGGTGGCCCCGTCCAAGCAGTTGATGGCAGTCGCCGCCGAAGAGGTTCGCGAGCGCGAGCAGTTCGTCCTGCTGGACGAACAGCGAGTCGCCTACGAGCTGGTGCTGCGCGCGGTCCGTCAGGCGCAGCAGTCCGACCACAAGGAGGTCGTCGTCATCACTGGCGGCCCGGGTACCGGGAAGAGCGTCATCGCGCTGTCCCTCCTCGGCGATCTGTACCGGCGTGGCGTCACGGCTCTCCACGCGACCGGATCCAGCTCGTTCACCACCACCATGCGTCGGATGGCCGGGGCACGGAAGAAGCAGGTGCAGGAGCTGTTCAAGTACTTCAACAGCTTCATGACCGCCGAGCGCAACGGGCTGGACGTGCTGATCTGCGACGAGGCCCATCGGATCCGGGAGACGTCGGCGAATCGCTACACCCGGGCCGCCCAGCGCACCGGCAAGCCCCAGATCGAGGAGTTGATCGACGCCGCCCGAGTACCGGTGTTCCTGCTGGACGAGCACCAGGTCGTCCGGCCTGGCGAGATGGGCACGGTGGCCCAGATCCGGGCCGCCGCTGCCGTAAAAGGCCTGGACTGCCGGGTGGTTGAGCTGGATAGCCAGTTCCGCTGTGGTGGTAGCGACGCCTACCTGCACTGGGTGGTGCGCCTACTGGGTCTGGAGGCCGGCGGTCCCCTCGGCTGGGAGCCCGACGGCAAGGTCGTCCTGGAGGTGGTCGACAGTCCCCAGGAACTGGAGGCGTTCCTCGACGCGCGACGCGCGGAGGGATACGGCGCCCGCATGTCGGCCGGGTACTGCTGGAAGTGGACGACGAAGGTGGCCCCGGGCGACCCGCTTCCACTCGACGTGCACATCGAGGACTGGGCCCGGCCATGGAACGTGTACGGCGACCGCTCGATCGCCGGCGCCCCTCCGGCCGCGCTATGGGCCACCGACCCGGCCGGCTTCGGCCAGGTCGGCTGCGTGTACACCGCCCAGGGCTTCGAGTACGACTGGAGCGGCGTCATTCTCGGGCCGGACCTCATCTGGCGCACCGATCGCTGGATCACCGACCGGACAGCGTCCAAGGACCCTGTCTTCCGCAAGTCCACCACCGACGCCGACATCGATCGTCTGATCCGCAACACCTACAAGGTACTTCTGACGCGAGGAATGATCGGCACAGTCGTGTACTCGACGGACCCGGAGACGCGCGCCAAATTGCGGAAACTGATAACCGGGCAGCGTGGCCCGGAGCCCGGGTGCGAGCCTGCCGGCAGCTCCGCTTGAACGAAGGACCCGAACGCCGCTTCCGGGACTCCCCGGACCTTGGTTGGTTCGGACCCCTCCTGGTCAGATGGTGGGCACCGGCCTACCGGTGTTCAGCGGCGAACCTTTCCAGAGTAGGGAAGGCGCCGGTGTCGATCGTGTTGGACGACTCATACTGATCAAGTCCCATCGTGAACAGAGCTCGGCGGTACTGCCACTTGATGTGCTTGTCGTGCCGCGCGGGGTCGGTGGGCCGCATGAGGGCGAGGAAGAAGAAGCACTTGACGAGCAGGAAGTCGCCCAGGTGCTCGCTCACACGCCGCCCGATCAGGGATGCGGTGGTCTCGTCGAGTGCGGCGGTGTAGGCGGCGCGCTGCCCCGGAGTGATCGTGTAGCCCTTGCCTCCGCCCTTGAAGGCCACGATGTCGAGCGCGGGGTAGACGTCATAGCCGAGCGGGGCCGGCCCGTGATGCTGCCAGTCGATGACCCCGGCCCGGAGGGCGTTGGGCAGGCCGTAGTCCAGGTGCCCGTGCACCATCGGAAGTTGAGCCAGCCGGTCGAGGGAGTGCTTGACCGCCTCGTGAACCCGCGGGATGTCGAAGTCCGGGTTCTCCTCAAAGACCGCGGGTGCGAAGGCCGCCTTCTCGAACCATGCTGTCGAGGGCAAGGGGTGCCTCGCCTGGGCCTGTAAGAGACACGACGCGACAGCAGCAGCCGTGCTGATCACCTGGTCGCTGACCTGCCCGTCCCGCCTGGCATCGGCCATAGCCTCCTCGTGCAGCGAGGTATCACCGACGGCTCGCTCGACGACGAAGTAGCTTCCGTCTTCGGACCCGCTGTCGACGATCTCCGGGACGGGGTAGCCCAGGCTGGCGGCCACCTGCTGGAACTCGCACTCCGCCCGCAGGTCCTCGCCGCCGATTCGCTTGTAGAGCAGGCCGTCGGCTGACCTCAACACCGCGCCTTCAGTGGCGGTTCTCTCCTTCACGAACTCCCAGTCGCTCATCCATCCATCCTTCCGTAGCGCCGAGTTGGCGTGGAGGAGGCACACCGGCCAGGCAGCGACGGTGGGCACGCGGCGAGCGGTCGAGGTCAGCGGACTGGACGAAGCGGACGCCGTCAGCGCGTCGTTGATCGTGGGCTCGCCGCCAGCGCGGCGGCCGACGTCTCGATGCTTCAGTGCCATCGGCGGGCGACGCCGCGGCCCTGGCCGGGCGACGGCTACGCGAACCCGCCGGGCTTCGAATTCTCCTGAACGCCGCTGGGGTTCAAGCCCAATCTGACCCGAGCTGGAGCAAACCGGTGGGCAGTTGCTGGGGTTGGCCGGACGCCGAGCGACACGCTCCGGCGGCCAGGTGCAGTGATCAGTAGGACCAGGTCGAGCCCGTCCCCCGGTACTCCTCGACCGGGATCGGGTGAACGTCGGGGCGCATGCGGTCGGTGTAGAGGAGTCCGTCGAGGTGGTCGATCTCGTGGGCGATGAGGCGGGCGAGGCCGAACTCGTAGGTGACCGTGGTGATGGTGCCGTCGAGGGTGGTGGCGGTGACGTCCATGCGGAGGGGGCGGGGGACCATGCCGCGGACGTCGAAGAAGCTGAGGCAGCCCTCGTACTGTTCGTCGGTCTCGTCGGAGACGGCGGTGATCTTCGGGTTGAGCAGGATGATCGGGTCTGCGCCGGCAGCCGGGGGAAGGACGAGGGCGGCGGCGCGGGGGATACCAATCTGCGGGGCCGCGAGGCCCATGCCCTTGGCGAAGGAGTGGACCTGGCCGATCCGCTCGACGGCGGCGAACAGCTCGTCGATCACGGCCTGGGCGCCGGCACGTTCGGCCGGAAGGTCGAAGGGCTCAGCGGGACGGTTGAGGATGGGGGTGCCCTGTTGGACGACGCCGAGGGACTGCATCTGCTGGCTGGGCCGCACCTCGATCACCTGATCTCCTTGGTCTGCTGCGGGTTGTTAGCGCGCGGAAACGCCATTCGTCGGTGCCCCGGCGAAGTGCCGGCGCCCGCCGTCGTCGTGGCTGCTGATGGCTGTGCGGAGGGGCACGGTCTCGGCGGTCATGGAGGTCTTGGTTCCCACAGGGCTCCTTATGCCCAGGCACCGACCAGCATCGGCTCGGGGCAGAGCGAGATCCCGGTTGCGATCTCGACCTGCGCCGAGAGTTCGGTAAGGGCCTGGGCGAAGCCCGTCGCGGTCGCCCCGCTGTGGGCGGTGAGCGTGAGGGTCCGGCGTTCCGAGCAGCGAATGCCGTCTGCGATCTTGTAGGCGGGGCGGTAGCCGATGTGCTCCAGCATCCAGCCGGCGCTGGCCCGTAGCTGCCCGTCGTTGTCGGTGTGGACCGGGCAGCCGGCAGCCGACCAGCGGGCTGCCTGGGCGGCGGTGACGGGCGGATTGAGGAAGACCGATCCAGCCTGGCGGGCATCGGGACTGTGGGGGTCGAGGAGGAGTCCACGGCGGTGGCGGTTGGCGAGGACGGCGGCGGCCACCTCGGCCACGGGCGGTCGCGCGCTGACGTGGACGCCGAGTTCGTCGGCGAGCGGCTGGTAGCTGATCGGCGCAGCTGGTGAGCGGGTGAGATGGAACGTTGCGGTAAGGATGGTCCAGCGGCCGGGGTCGTTCTTGAAGCGGCTGTCGCGATGGTGGAGGCGGCATGCCTGGGCGGGCAGGGTCCGCAATCGGCCCATGTCCCAGTCCCACGCGGTGAGGTGGTCGAGGACGTCGGAGACCTGCTGGCCGTAGGCTCCGGCGTTCTGGACAGGGGCGGCGCCGACAGTGCCGGGTATGCCAGCGAGGCACTCGATCCCGGCGAGGTGTTCCGCTGCGGCCCACTGGACGAGGTCGGCGAGCGGGTGGCCAGCCTGGACGGTCGCGGCCACCGTGTCGTCGTCCACCCGCTTCACGGTGATGCCTCGGGTGTTCATCACGGCGACGGTGCCCTCGTGGCCGGTGTCGGAGGCGATGACGTTGCTGCCGTGACCGAGGGTGAGGGGTGCGTCCTCCTGCCGGTCGCCGATCGTACGGACCAGTTCGAACCAGTCGTCGGGATCGGCGACCTGCAGGACGTCGCGGGCCGGGCCACCGAGCCGCAGGGTGGTGAGGGACGCAAGCGTGGGGCTTGGCATGGGGCCTCCTAGGGTTCGTCGGTGATCGCCTTGAGGGCGAGGGCCCGCAGCGGGGCGAGGCGGGTGCGGTTGTCCTGGTGGTGGTAGACAGCGTTGGTGCAGATGGCCAGGTAGCGGCCGGTGGCCGGGGCGAGGTAGAGGCTGGTCCCGGTGAAGCCGTGGTGGTAGGCGACCCTGCCCTCGTCGGCGAGGATCCAGGCCAGGCCACGGTCGAGGCCCGGCTCGATCTCGGCCTGCGGCTGCATGCTGTGGGCGAGCCAGCGGCCCAGGGGCCCGCCGGTGGCGTGCGAGGTCAGCAGGTGGGTGGCGAAGGTGGCGAGGTTGGCCGGGGTGGTGAACACCCCGGCGTGGCCGGCGACTCCGCCGAGCAGGGCGGCGTTGTCGTCGTGCGGCATCCCCCACAGCCGGGGCCCGCCGGTCAACCGCTGCTCGGTCGGGGCGACCTGAGCGGAGCGGGGCACCGGTCCGTAGGTCGTGCTTGTCATGCCGAGGTGCTGCCAGAGCTCGGTCGCCAGCTCGTCCAGGCGCTGGCAGCGGTAGTGGGCCAAGGCCAGGCCGAGGAGGATGAAGCCGCGGTTGATGTAGCGGTGACCGGCTCCGGGGTCGGCGATCAGCGGCTCTCCGCAGATCAGGTCGGCCAGCGGCTCGGCGCGGTGCCGGTACTGGTCGAGGCGGGTGTCGGCCCGCAGACCGGAGGTGTGGGCCAGGACCTGGCGAACCGTCACCTTGCCCCCGGGTGCCTCGGTCGGGATGTCGGTCAGCAGTTCGCGGATCGGGGTGTCCAGGGTGAAGCCATCCATGAGGGAGGTGCCGACCAGCGGCCAGGTGGCCAGGACCTTGGTCAGCGAGGCCACGTCGTACACCGTGCCCGGCCCCGGCCGGGCGTCGCCGCACTCCGGGGCGACGACGCCGGACGCCAGGTAGCCGGGCTCGGTGTCGAAGGTGCCGTGGGCGATGACACCACCAGGCACGGTGCCGTCTGCGGTCATCAGGTCCAGGCACTCGCGCAGGTCGGCGAGCGCGTTCGGGGTCCACGGCACGGTGTTGGTCACGGCTACTCCTGGTCGATCGTCAGGTTGGCACCGAGCGCGGCCAACTTCGGCAGCAGGCTGCCGTATCCGCGCCGCAGGTGGTACATCCCTCGGATCGTAGAGGTGCCCTCGGCGGCCAGGGCGGCGATCACGAGAGCGGTCACCGCCCGGATGTCTTCCCCGGCCACGTCGGCGCCGGTGAGGGCGGATCGGCCCCGGACGGTGATCACCGAGCCGGTCGCGTTGACGGCGGCGCCGAACGCGGCCAGGGCGGGCAGGTGAGTGTCGCGCTGGGTGTAGATCCGCTCGTTGATGCGGGAGGTGCCCTCGGCCTGGGTGAGGAAGGCGGTCAGCTGCGGCTGCACGTCGGTCGGGAAGCCCGGGTGCGGGCCGGTGGCCATCTGCACCGGCCGCGGCCCGGCCGGGGTGCTGATGGCCGTTCCGCCGTCCAGCGGGTCGAGCTGGATTCCGGCATCGGCGAACACTGACACCAGCCCGTCCGGGAACGCGGCCGGCGGGAAGCCATCCAGGTGGACGGTGCCGCCGGTGATGGCGGCGGCCAGCGCGAGGGTGGCGGCCTCCAGCCGGTCCGGCGGCACGGTGAACACCCCGCCCCGAATGCGGCCGGTACCAGTGACGTTCAGGACCTTCCTGCCGCGCCACTCGATGCCGACGCCGGCCTGCGAGAGCAGGGCGGCGGTGTGGGTGACCTCGGGTTCCACACTGGGGTTGAGGATCGCGGAGGTGCCCGGAGTCCGGGCGGCCAGCAGCATCGCGGTGACCGTCGCACCCAGGCTCGGCCCCCACGAGCGGGTCTCGGCGTCGGTGATGAACGGCAGCCGTTTGCCGGTGAAGCGGGCCCGCACCCGGCCCCGGTCCACCTCGACCTCGGCCCCTGCGGCTTCCATCGCGGCCAGGTGCCGGTCGATGTAGCGGGCGCAGAAGGCGTCCCCGCCGGGCAGCGGGAAGGTGACCTTGCCGGTGCGGGCCAGCAGAGCGCCGCCCATCACCGCGGTGGTGCGGATGCGCCGTCCGAGATCGTCCGGGATGACGGGGAAGTAGGAGTCGGCCGGGCGGGTGGCGAACTCGTCGCCGGTCACGGTGGTGCGGGTGCCGGTGCGGTGCAGGATGTCGGCGACAACCAGGGTGTCCAGGATTTCGGGTGCGCCGATCAGGGTGAGCGGGTCGTCGGCGAGGATCGCGGCGGCGTACAGGTGCAGGGCGATGTTCTTGCTGCCCTGGACGGTGGCGGTGCCGGCCAGGCGGCGGCCGCCGGTGATCCGCACGGCCCGCTCGCCGGTCGTCGGGGTGGTGTCGGTGGTGGGCATGGTCACCTTCCCTGGCTTCCGGCCGGGAAGAAGCCCCCGACCTGGGTCTTCGGGTAGAGCAGGGTGTGCGCGCCGATCAGGGTGGCGGGCTGGAGCACGGTGCCAGCGGGAACGATCACGCCGTCGCCGATCACCGCGCCGAACTTGGTCTGGCCGGTGGCGACGCGGCGGCCGTCGAGGTGAGCGCAGACCTCTTCGGTGGCCGGTTCGGTGACCGGCCCTGAGGTGACCCGCAGGCCGGTGGTGGACACGAACGCACCGATGTTGACGCCGAGGCCGAGTACGGAGTCCCCAATGAAACTGGTGTGCTTCATGAAGACGCCACCGGTCAGCAAGGAGCGGGTGACCTCGGCGCCGAAGCCGATCCGGCAGTCAGGCCCGATGACCGTGTTGTCGCGGACCCGGGCGCCGGCCTCGATCACCGCGCCGGGGCAGACCAGCACCGGGCCGGTGACGAACGCGCCCTCGGCGATGACGGCTCCGGCCGCCGCGATCACCTGGCCGCGGACCGTGGCGCCGGGCTCGATGACCCCGACGGGCTCGGGCAGCGTGATGTCCAGGTGCCCGGCCAGCAGGTCCGCGACGGCCTTCTTGAGGCCGAACACGGTCGGGCAGCAGCTCAACAGGTGCAGCACCACGGGGTCGGTGACCTGTTCGGTGTCGATGTAGTACTCGGGGGTGGTGCGGTAGTCGATGCGCGCCAACTCGGCGCTCATCATGGGAGTTTCTGGCAGTCGGTGCATGGGCTGGTTCTCCTCTCGGGCGAGCGAGCGGAAGAAGGGGGGCTGGCGGTCGTCATGACCTACGAGATGGGCTCCGGCGCGGTCGCCGCAGCCTGGAAACGGGCTTCGACCTGGTGGTGGACCGAGAGGCCGAGCAAGGCCAGCACGGGCAGGTGCAGGGCGGCCCAGGAGGCAGTCAGGAAGGCGCCGAACCGGTCGCGGTCCGGTTCGGCGGCGTGCTGGGGGCCGACGGAGGGCAGGGAGGTGCTGTGCGTTGGCATGCGAAGGCCTTCGGCAGCAGGGGCGGGAGTGGACGTTCCCCAGTGAACTGCCAGGCCGAAGACCGGATCCGTAGCCGGGCTACGGGCCGTAATCCTGCTACGGGTCAGACGATCTGCACGCCCGCTCGGGCGGCGAAGTCCCGAACGCCGGGCAGCTTGCGGTCGTGCCGCAGCAGGCTGGCGGCGAGGTCGCGGACGGCGCCCCGGCGGATCTCCTGCGGGGCGGCCTCCTCGGCGGCGAGCAGGGCCTTGAAGCACTGCTCGGGCTTGCCCCACTGGTCGAATGCGCGGGCCACGTCGGTGAAGAAGCGGGCCTGTCGCTCGGCGGTCGGTAGCACGGTGGGGTCGATGGTCCTGGCCAACTCGATTGCCTGGCCGGCGTCGCCGAGCTCGTAGTGGACCGACAGCTCGTGTAGGGCGACGCCCTGGATGCCATCCGTCAAGCCGGAAGCCCGGCCAGCAGCGGCGGCGCTGTCGGCGGCCTCCCGGATCAGGGCGTGGGCGTAGGAGCGGTCACCGGTCTTCGCGGCGGTGTAGGCGGCGGTGGCGTACAGGTCGCCGCGGGCGGCCAAACGGGCGGCTTCTGGAACTGAGTTGTCCGCGAGCAGGTCCTCGGCCGCGACCACCACGATGTCGGTCGCCCGAGACAGGCTGCCCTGGCGGCGCCAGGCGCTGGAGACCATGCGCTGTGCCTCGGCAACGACCAGCGGATCTCCGCCTGCCCGGGCGGCAGTCAGCGCGCGGTCAGCGGTGATGGCAACCAGGTTGTTGTCGCCGATCTTGATGCACAGCCGGACGGCGATGTTGTAGAGCTGGGCGACGTTGCGGGCGCGTTCCTCGGCTGCACCGACCAACTGGGCAGCCGCAATTCGGCCCGGCAGAGCCTCGGCGAGGGCGTCGTACCGGGCCGCCTTGAACTCCAGGCGCGACGTCACCAGCGAAGTCGCGACGGACTCCTGGGTTGGCTCACGGCGAGGGGCGGGAATTCGATCCGTCCCGTAAAGCAGGAGGTCTTCCAGGCCGGCTAACGGTGCCATCGAGTCAGCGTGCGCGGCCTGTTGACCAGTGGCTGGGGTGAACAGGGCGGCAGCCGCCAGGGTTAGGAACGGGCGGCGTCGCACATCGTCCTCCTCGGCAGCGGAAGTGCTCGTCAGCGTAGCGGAGGCGGGCTTTCGAGGGCGTGATCTCGCCCGGTCGGCGGCCGGTTGCGGCAGGGCGATCAGCTCGGTGAGGTCGACACTCAGAACCTCAGCGAAGCGCTGGAGGAGCGTCAGATCCTTGACCTGCTGCATGTCCCGCTCGACCAGGGACATCCAGTCCTCACTGCGGCCGACCTCGGTGGCCAGCCGCAACTGGGTCCACCCCAGCGTCGACCGCCGGAGCGAGATGAATGCTCCGAACGTCTTGCCGTTGTCCCCCACCGCAGGCCCCCGCGGATCGTACCCAATCAGCTACAGGCCGCTACCGTACCGACGATCGAGGGCCACGGTGTAGGACTTTCGGATCGAACCCGGCGTCCACTGTGCTGTCCGGCGGGGCCTCGGCAGCCGCCTCCGCCCCGTTACGGGCGTGCTGTGCGAGTACTTCCTGTGCGAGTACCTGGCCGGCGAGGCAACCAACAGCGACGCCGTCGAGAACGTCGACGTGATGTGGGTTCCTCGAAACTCGGTGACCCGCTTCATTGACGCCGATACGATCTTCCCACCCATCCTGGCCGTCCTGGAGGAGCAGACGTGACACAGCAGACTGCGGAGGAACGCCCGGGCATTGCAGCCGCGATCGTGGTCCACGAAGGCCGCGTTCTGATGGTCCGGCGGCGGGTCAGCGAGGGCCAGCTCTCCTGGCAGTTCCCGGCCGGTGAGATCGAGGCCGGCGAGTCGTCAGAGAAGGCGGCCGTCCGCGAGACCGCAGAGGAGACCGGACTGGGTGTGGCCGCCGTCAAGCTCCTGGGCGAGCGGGTGCATCCGAAGACTGGTCGGCTGATGTCGTACACGGCCTGCGAGATCGTCAGCGGTACAGCCGAGGTGGTCGACACGGAGGAGCTGGACCAGCTCGCGTGGGTGGCCCTCGCCGAGATCTCCGAGTACGTGCCGTACGGGCTCTTCGAGCCGGTGCAGGAGTACCTGAACGCCACCCTCGATAGCTGATCAAGCTTCAACAGAAACCGCCCTGTGGGCGGTCCACCGACTGGTGGACCGCCCACAGGGCCGTTGACATAGTTCCAGGTCGTTTCGGCCAGGAGCCCGTCGTAGCCGAGGCTCACCATCGCGGAGTCGTTTCCGGTCGCTGATGGTCAGCGGCGTCGGGACTGGGTCCCGGGCTGTTGGAGGGCAGCCGCAGTGGTCGGACTGGTGGCGTGATGGCGGACGGTCGGGGTGGCAGGCGAGCGCAGGAGTGCGGCTTCGACGGTGCGGTTGGGTGCGGGGTTGTAGCTGGTGTGCTGGATGCGGGCGATGAGGACCTTGGCGGGCAGCCGGGCGCTGCCGAGTTCGCGGCGGGCGGCGGCCTCGGTGAGGAGCTGGTGGGGCGTGTAGCCACCGGCTTCGGCGTCGGCGAGGACGGTTGCAAGGGCGGGCCAATTGGGGTCAGCGAGGATACGGGCGGCGTGGTCGGGGATGGCGGCGCGGACGTCGCTGGCGAGGGTGTTGCGGGTCTGCTCCTTGGGCTGGCGTTGGACGAGGAAGGCGAGCTGGTCGGCGGCGGCCTGGTCGTAGGCGGTCTGGAGGTGCTGGACGGTTCGGCGGGCGGCTTCGGCCTGCTGGGCGTGGCCCTTGGCGGTGTGCCAGCGCTGAGAGAGGATCGCGGCCCAGGCGAGGGCCGCGACGAGGACGGAGAGGGTGCTGCCGTCCTTGCCGCTGCCAGCGTTCACGAGGTCGCGGGCGGCCTGGCGCAGACCGGCTGCCGCCGTGTGGTCTGCACGAATCTGGGAGCGCTGGGCGCGGGCGAAGGTCTTTGCTGCTGCTCGGAGTTCGGCGCGTAGGTCCTGGGGCGCGGTCTGGGCGGTGGCCTCGATCAGTTCACCGAGGGCGGTGATGTGCGCCTGCGCACGCGCGTCACCACTGTCGCCGGCGGTGTCCTGGTCGGTGGTGAAGGTGTCGAGGGCGTTGGTGGCGTGCTGCCAGCGGGTGG
Organism: Kitasatospora sp. NPDC001095; assembly: GCF_053598615.1. Lineage (NCBI taxonomy): Bacteria > Bacillati > Actinomycetota > Actinomycetes > Kitasatosporales > Streptomycetaceae > Kitasatospora > Kitasatospora sp. NPDC001095. The sequence continues at coordinate 128,105 of NZ_JBSFKQ010000004.1, forward strand.
CGGGCTTGTTGCGGCGGGCGGTGGGGTGCTCCTCCGGCTTGCTGGCCGCGAGGAGGTCCTGCAGCTTGGGCAGAGACAGGTCGGGGGCGATCTTCCCGCCGGGGATGTAGTTCGGCTGCCCGTTGGCCTTCAGGTCGCCAGAGCGGGCGACGGAGTAGCCCCGAAGGTCGCCGGACGGGAAGCGAAGGATCTTGACCTCGACGCCATCGGCGTGGAGGTAGGCGAGAAGTTCCTCCGCGTTGCTCGCGTGGGGGATGGCGGCACGGATGCGGTCCTGGAGCCACTCACGGCTGGTCTGTTCCCAGCCGAGGCGCTTGGCCTTGTGCATCTCGGCCTGGGTGGGGCGGCGTTCGGCGGTCCGGTCGCCGGTGCCGAGCTGACGCAGGCCGTAGTCCTTCTCGATCTCGCGGCATTCGGTGCCGACGCGCTGGCCGCTGTTGTGGAGCTTGGGGCGCCGGCCGTCCTCGCGGACGGTGGTGGCGAGGATGTGGATGTGGTCGTCCGCGTGGCGCACGGCGATCCACCGGCACGCGAGGTCGTCGCCCTTGGGAGCGATGCCGGCGGCCCGGACGATGCGTTCGGCGATCTCGGACCATTCAGTGTCGGAGAGGTAGCGGTCCTCGGGTGCGGCGCGTACGGGGCAGTGCCAGACGTGGTCGGTGAGCTTCTTGCCGGGCTCGCTGTTGCGCAGGCGGACGGGCTCGTCGAGGTAGCGGGCGAGCTGGGTGAGGGTAGCGTTCTCGTCGCGGCCGGGGTCGGGCATGGCGAGCATGGCGAAGCCGGCGACGATGTGCGGGTCGCGGTGCTCGTCGTGGCGGCCGGGTCCGTAGAGGTAGGCGAGCAGGCCGCGGGTGTTGGAGCCGGGGTTCTTGATGGGTGCGATCACGGCAGTGTTCAGCCTTCCTGGCTGGCGGGCTGGCGAAGGGCCTCGGCGATCTCAGTGAGCAGGCCGTGCAGTTCGTCGAGGGTGCGGCGGATGTCGGCTGGGGGCTCGTATCCGCCGTTAAGGGCTCGGGCGATCTGGTTGACGTTGCTGGCGATACCGCTGATCTGGCGCAGGACGCGGGCGCGGAACTCGTGGATGAGTCGGCGTTCTTCCGCCAAGGGCAGGTCGATGAAGAACCGGCCAGCTATGAAGGCCAGGACGACATCGGCGGCGAACCCGGACAGGCCGCGGTAGCCGTTGGCGGTGGCAGCAGCACGCAGCCGAGGTTCTTCCTCGGGTTCGAACCGCAGAGGGCCGACGCGCTCTTCGCGTTTGGTGCCGGTGTAGCGGCGGTTCTTCGGCTCGGCCGCATCGGCGGCGCTGTCGTCGGAGGACTCGTTGTCGGTCTCGGTCGGGCGGACGTCGGCGAGGATCTGCTGTTGGACGGCAAGGAGCTTGTCCGGGTCGGGGCCGCCCTCGGCCCCGGCCTCCTGGCCCGGCGCGCCCTCGCGCCGGGCCTTCTCCGCCACCCCTGGGGCGGGGATCCCGCGAGTCCGGCCACGAGTCGGACTCGCGGTACTACTGGCTCCGCCAGGGGCTCGACTACCGAACGCCCACCGCCAAAGACCCTTCACGGTATGAGACTTCATCGCCTCCTTGGCGCTCTCGTCGGTGGTGTCGTGGGGGTGCTGGGTGTCCGTCACGGGCTGATCTCCTGTCGCGGGGTCGTCGAGGCGCTGTGGTGCGAGCGGGGTGTGCACGCGGCGCGCAGACCGGCTCGGGCAGCGAGCGGTTCGGCGGAAGCGTGATTCGATGCTTTGGCGAATGTCGCTGACCACGTGTTGGACATCCGCCAGACCGATTGGCGGTGAAGGGGCCGCCCGCCAGGCGCCGTGCCAGTCGTTGGCGGGCGGCCACCCATGGAGCGGTGACGCGTCAGGCGGGCACCGGATGCTCACGCGCCTGCTCAGGCTCGCGGTCGGCGTGCTCGGGCTGAGGGTCGGCCTGCTCATCCCGCAGGAGCGTCATCAGCTCCGTCCGGCGCTTGCTGCTGATCGGAATCCTGGCGTCGCTGAGGGCCTTCTCGACCACGGCGACGCTGACGCCGTGCTCGGCGACGACCGGCCGCACCATCTCCACGAGCTGGTCCATGGTCTTTGCCGGTGGGCGTCCGGTGCGCTTGCGAGGCGCGGCTGGTTCCTCGTCGGAGGCCGGGCCGCCGTTCCTGCGCTCTGTGACCGGCGTGGAGCTGGACGGGCCGTCCTGCTCCGCCTTCGGTACGGGCTGGACTGCCGGGGTGTACTCGGGGTTTTCGCGGAGCGGGAGTTCGCCCTTGGCGGGCTTCGGTTTGGTGGCGGTTGCGGTGGTGTTGTGGGCGAGGAGGGTGCCGCCGAAGAAGGCGAGGGCGGGCCATCCGGCGACCAGGATCCGCAGCCAGGCGGGGACGTGGGCAAGGTCGAGGAGTCCGGCGGTGGCGACGTTCGCGCCGAGGGAGGCGGTCAGGGCGATGGCGAACCAGGTCCAGGCGGTGCCGGCCGGGCGTCCGGTGGCGCGCAGGGTCCGCATGCGGTGCCAGGCGGCGACGAGCAGCAGGTCGACCGAGACGGGGTAGGCCCAGGCTTTCCAGCCGTGTTGTCCGGCGGCTTCGGCGATGTCGTGGAGGTGGGCAAAGGACAGGGCGCCAGCGATGGCGGCCTGTACGAGGACGGCGTCCGGGCGGGGCAGACGCGGTGGGGTGGTGGCGGTCATGCGGAAGGTGGTCCTCGCGGGTCGGGCGGTGGTGGTTTGTGGGATTGCCGTCTTTGCCGTCTTGCCGTCTTGGGGCTGCGAGACTGGCTCTGGGCTGGGGCGGGTTCGGCTGCCCGGGTGGTGCCGTGGACGCGGCGGTGTTCGGGTTCGGGACGGTGCGGTATCCGTCTTGGGGCTCGCATCCGTCCCGGCGGCATGGCCTTTGACCTGCGGTTTTACGGCAGGGACGGCAGGGACGGCACAAGACGGATGTGTTTCCCCGTCCCGGGGTCGGCCCGCCGCTCGCGCCTAGGTCCGGGCGGCGGCGGGCCGATGGCGGGGTGGGACGGTTGCCGTCCCACGCGCCGTCTTGCAGGCGGGGTGCTGCCGTCCCCGGTGCGGGAGCGATTCCCGTCTTGGGAGGCCGTTCCGTCCCGGCGGCAGGTGCTGTGACCTGCACTGTTACGGCAGGGACGGCAGGGACGGCAGTTCGGGGAGGCTGGTCAGGCTCTGCTGCCCATGCCCGCGCTCTCGTCCGTGGCCGTGGCCGTGGCCGTGGCCGTGGGGATGACGGGGTGGACGGTGGGGCAGTAACGGCGCCAGGCGTCGAGGAACTTGTGGCGCGTGTAGCCCTTGCGCTGGGTTCCGTCACCGAGGCGCACGTTGCCGGAGATGATGCCGAACTCGCGGAGCATCGCGCCGAGTGCGCGCGGGGTCAGCCCGCCTCGGGCCGACTCCGCCCACGGCGCCTCCTCGTTGCCGTTGAGCGCGAACAGCAGCTGGCCGGTGGTCATGCTGTCCGGCTCCGGCTCGCTGGCGGCGTGGAAGATCCGGCGGATGTCGGCGAGGATCCGCGCGCCGCCGGGGTTGTCCTCCTCCGTCTGCACCTCAGCGTCGACCATGCGCCTGCACGCCTGGCGGGCACGGCGGGGCCAGGGGCCTCCGGCGAGGTCGGCGACGATCACCAGGGGCTCCCAGGTGTCGGCCGCGCGGTCCTCGACCGGCATGGCGGGCTCCAGGCGCAGGGCCCGGTCGGCGAGCGGTGCCGTCCAGCGGGCGATCTTGTCGCGGATCGCGTGGAGGTCGGGGCTGTCGCGCTTGGTGCGATACGGGGCGACGCTCTCGCCCTCGGCGCGGCGGCGCATGCGGATCACGATCGAGCGGTCCATGATCGTGTCGGGAAGGTCACCGATGCCGGCGATGGCCGCCATGGCGAAGGTGTGGAACTTACGCGGGGTGTGGTCGTTGCCGACGACCCGCAGCACGTAGCGGTCGCGCTGGTGCCCGGCGTTGAGCAGGCCGCGCATCTCCTCGTTCTTCTCCGCCATCTTCGGGCTGCCGAAGATCGTGTCCGCCTCGTCCACCAGCAGAGTGGGCGGCTCCTCGGTGATCGAGCGGAACACGGCGGCCGGGGTCGAGTTCACCGTCAGCACCGGCTGGTGCACCGTCTCGGTGAGCACGTCGAGCAGGCGGGACTTGCCGCAGCGCTTGGCCGGGCCGACCACGGCCAGGCGCGGGGCGTGCTGCCACGAACTCTGCAGGTGGGTCGCCGCGACCCACAGCGTGGCAGCGTCCAGGGCCTGCTCGGAGGGAAGGATCACGAACTTCGCGATCTGGGCCCTCAGCCGCGCGAGCAGGTCGGCGCCCTCGGTCGCCTCGGTGTCGGGCATCAGGTCGGTCCCGTCCGGGGCGGTGAGCTCGGCAGGCGCCGCCTCGCCATCCTGTCCACAGGCTGTGGACACGGGCTCCGGCTGTTGGCCCGGCAGGAAGGATCCGGGCTCGCCGGGCCTCGCGACCGGCGGCCAACTCGCGGTGGAAGCTGCCGGATCGGGCCGGTGGGACGTAGACTCCATGGTGAAGCTCCAGACTGGGGCGCGGGACCTGATGCGTCGCGCGCCGCCGATGAAGGTCGTGGGTAAGGACTTCGCCTGGCCCTCGGTGTTCGCTGCACCGGGGGCCTTCGTGCGTCCTGGGGCCGGCGGACCGGGGGTTCCGGTCCGCTCAACTCGCAGGGACTGCTTGCGCCTTGGCGGCGGCCCCTCGGCGGCCGAGGCCGCCGAGGGACCACGAACGTACGGTCATGCCGGTGGAGGATCCACTCCAATCGAGCAAGTACGCCCACGGCAGACAGGCTTGTCGATCGGGCTCTCACCACGTCAAGCTGCATCAGCCGCCGAACCTTCACCGGCCGCCGAACCTTCACCGGCCGCCGCCTCAATGCCGAGCAGGCGCAGAAGGTCCGCTGTGATCACGCGGTACTTCTTGCCCAGCCGCAGGACCCGGCAGGGGTACGCGCCGAGGCGGGCCAGCTCGTAGCCCTTGCTCCGCCCGAGGCCGATGGCGCGGTTGGCGGTATCGAGGTCGATAGCCGCCGGCAGCCTGAGAAGTTCGGCCCGACCCATCCCCTGCGCTGTCGCCGATATCTCACCAGTTCGCACATGAACTCCAAATCAGAGCTTCCCCCGGAAGGGGGCTGCGGCGGAGTGCCGCAACGGAGAAGAGATTTCCAGTGGCTACTGTGTCGATATGACACAACGCCGCGAGGAACACTGGTCCACCGACGACGAGGACGCACTCGACTGGCACGAACGGATCACCAAGGACGTGATCCGAGCAATCACCCGAAGGAGGAAAGACCTTGGACTGTCCGCGCAGGATGTGGCCGACGAAACAGGGAACTTGGGCTACGAAGTCCCCCGGAACGTCATCGCCAACTGGGAGTCCGGCAGGCGCAAGACGATCACGATTCCGGAGCTGATCGTTGTGGCTGAGGCCCTGGACGTCGCTCCGGTCGAGCTGCTCTTCTCCCCAGCTCTCGGCGGTTGGGTCGACTACCTGCCAGAGCTGAGCCACCCTCGCTGGTCGGCCCTCACCCACTTCACCGGAGAGGACCGCCGCTCGATCGGGATGTACCGGCTCCGCCTCTACCGGGAGCACGCCCGGATCTGGCAGGAGCTCCAAGAGGAGCATCACGACGCTTTCCAGCTGGAGTTCAAGTTCTTCCAGCAGGAATGGCCTCCCGGCCCGAAGGAGAAGCACGACGCTTTCGTCGCAGCCATCCGCGAGCGGCTTCAACCTGTCAGGGCACAACTGCGCGAGATCGGTCTGGAAGTCCCGTACCTCGCACCGAGTCTCGACTTTCTCGACGCCGAGCTTCCCCCGCTGAACACCGATACCGATCTGGAGGACGAATGAAGGGTTCCACCTACCACCGCTGCTACTGCCGCGACGCCGAGACCGGGAAGCCGCTCGGCAAGGCGTGCCCAAAGGCAGGCGGCCGTAAGCACGGCTCCTACTCCATACGCCAGGAGCTGCCCAACGCCGAGGACGGCACCCGCCGTTCATTCAACCGTGCCGGCTACGAGACGCTGAAGGAGGCGCAGGCCGACCTCGACCACGTTCGTGGCCTGCTCGCCCTCGGCAAGGACGACCCCGACGACCTGGCCCTGGTCGCCGAGCTGCTGGTGAAGGTCGCCGACGAGAAGGCCCAGCTGCCCGACATCGAGGAAACCCGCAACCGTCTGAAGGCTGGTCAGGATCTCTCCAGCCGCGTCACCGTGGGCGAGTGGCTCGATACCTGGCTGGCCGGCAAGAAGATCCGCAAGTCCGGGATCACCCGATACGAGTGTGACGTGCGGGTCCACCTCAAGCCCCGGATCGGGCACATCCGCGTCGACCGGCTGCGGGTGAGCACGCTCGCCGAGATGTTCACGGCCATCGCCGACGCCAACGAGGAGATCCTGGAGAACAACGCCCTGCGGCACGCGCTGAAGGCCGAGCTCGCCACGGTTCCGATCAAGGGCGTGGAGAACCGCGCCCGCCGCAAGGCTCTGAAGGCCGAGCTCGCCGAGATGCCGCCATTCCGGCGCACGACCGGCGCGACCACCCGCCAGCGCATCCGCGCCACGCTCCGGACCGCCCTGAACGACGCGATCCCCGAGGGCCTGATCACCCTCAACCCGGCCGCCCACGTCAAGCTCGACCCGGCTGCCAAGCCGAAAGCTCTGGTCTGGACGCCGGAGCGGGTCGCCCAGTGGCAGGCGACGGGCGTGAAGCCCTCCCCCGTGATGGTCTGGACACCGCAGCAGACCGGCGCGTTCCTCGACTCCGTGGCCGACGACCGCCTGTACGCGCTGTGGCACGTGATCGCCTTCCGCGGGCTTCGCCGGGGTGAGGCGTGCGGGCAGCCGTGGTCCGAGACCAATCTCGACAACAGCTCGCTGACCGTGACGGCCCAGCTCGTGCAGGACGGCTGGGCGATCGAGGAGTCCGACCCCAAGACCGATGGGAGCTTCCGAACGGTGGCCCTGGACGACGACACGGTTGCCGTCCTGCGGCTCCACCGCGAGCGGCAGCAGGAGGAGCGCCACGACTGGGGTTGTGCTTGGAAGAACACCGGCCGCGTCTTCACGAATGAGGACGGTTCCTGGCTCCACCCCGGCAAGGTCACCGAGATGTTCGAACGACTCGTGACCGCGTCCGGCCTGCCGCCGATCCGCCTGCACGACCTCCGCCACGGCGCGGCCACCCTCGCGCTCGCAGGCGGGGTCGACATGAAGGTGGTGTCCGACATGCTCGGCCACTCCTCCATCAAGATCACTTCGGACATCTACACCAGCGTCCTGCCGGAGATCGCCAAGGACGCCGCCGAGGCTGCCGCGAAGCTCGTCCCCCTCCAGCGGAAGACCGAAGCCGAGGCTCACGCCAAGGCCGCCGCGAAGGCTGCGGCCGAAGCCGAGAAGGCCAAGCGGAAGGCCGCGAAGAAGGCGAAGTCCAAGGCCAAGAAGGCCAAGGGCTAGCCCAAGATCAACTCCCGCGCTCACGCATCGCTCACGCAAGCGATCTCGTAGCGCGTCGCCGACGCCTGCCCGCACGCCAAGAAACAACAAAAGGCCCAGGTCAGCGGCTATCTGACCTGGGCCTTCACTGAGCCGCCTGCGGGATTCGAACCCGCGACCTACGCATTACGAGTGCGTTGCTCTGGCCAACTGAGCTAAGGCGGCGCCGCTGCCGTGTGTGGCGGCAACGCGGGCCAGTCTACACAGGTTCGCGGGTGATCCGTACCCGGGTTTCCCGGGGCGGGGTCAGGCGGAGGAGACGGCGAGCTTGACGGCGAAGCCGGCGAAGAGGACGGCGACGCCGCTGGTGAGGGTGGCGGAGAGGCGCTTGCGGCGGCGGAAGGCGGCGGCGAGCGTGGTTCCCGCGAAGATCAGCAGGGAGAGGTAGAGGAAGCTGAAGGTCTGGAGGATGCCGCCGAGGAGGACGAAGGAGAGGGCCGGCTGACCGTAGGAGGGGTCGACGAACTGGGTGAAGAACGAGAGCAGGAAGAGGATGGCCTTCGGGTTGAGGAGGCTGATCACCAGGGCCCGGCGGAAGGGGTTCTCGGTGCTCTCGGGGGCCGGTTCGGCGGTGGGGTCGGCCGCGGCCCGGCGTTCGCGCCAGAGCTGGCGGGCTGCGCGGAGCATGCCGTAGCCGATCCAGAGCAGGTAGGCGGCGCCGCCGAACTTGACCACCGCGAAGACCGCCGGGTTGGCCTTGAGCAGGGAGGCCGCGCCCAGCGAGGTGAGGCTGATCAGGGTGAGGTCGCCGATGAAGACGCCGGCCGCGGCCCGGTAGCCGGTGCGGATGCCCTTGCGGGCCGCGACGGACAGGACGTACAGGGAGTTGGGGCCGGGCAGCAGGATGATGACGAGGGCGCCGAGGACGTAGGTCGCCAGGTCGTTGACTCCGAGCACGATGAGCTCCGGTGCAGGACAGGGTGGCAGGGGGCGCTCATCGTAACGTCGCACCGGTAATCGGTTGAAGGGGAAACCACCTGTCGGACGGCCCGCACGGGCCCGCCCTACCGCTCGCAGCGCTTGCCCGGCTCGGGGGCCTCCCCGGCCAGCAGGAAGCGGTTCACCGCGCCGTCCACGCAGGCGCTGTGCCGCCCGTACGCCGTGTGGCCGTCCCCGTCGAAGGTGAGCAGGCGGCCGGACTCCAGCTGGCCGGCCAACGACTGCGCCCAGGCGTACGGGGTGGCCGGGTCGCGGGTGGTGCCGATGACGACGATCGGGGCGGCGCCGGCGGCCCGGATGGTGTGCGCCGCGCCGGTGGCCAGGACCGGCCAGTAGGCGCAGGTCAGCGCCATCCAGGCCATGTCGCGCCCGAAGTGCGGCGAGACCCGCTCGAACTCGGGCACCGCCCGCTGGACGTCCTCCGGCCCGCGGAACGGGGCGGGCAGGTCGAGGCAGTTCACCGCGGTGTTGGCGAACATCAGGTTGGGGTACGAGCCGTCGGCCTCGCGCCCGTAGTAGTCGTCGGAGAGCTTCAGCAGCCCGGTGCCGTCGCCGGCTTCGGCGTCGGCGAGCGCGGTGCGCAGCTCGGGCCAGAGGAAGTCGGCGTACATGGCCTGGATGACGCCGGTGGTCGCCTGGGATTCGGTGAGCCGGCGGCCCCCGCCGGTGGTGGGCAGCGGGGCGGCGCGGATGCCCGCGAGCAGGGCGGTGAGCCGCTCGCCGACCTGCTGCTCGGTACGGCCGAGCGGGCAGCCCTCGCGCCTGGCGCAGTCCTGGGCGAAGGCGGCCCAGGCGGTCTCGAAGCCGCCCGCCTGGGTGCGGTTGCCGGTGACGGAGTCGAGCGCCGGGTCCATCGCGCCGTCCAGCACCAGCCGCCCGACCCGGCTCGGGAACAGCCCGGCGTAGGTGGCCCCGAGGAAGGTGCCGTAGGACTTGCCGACGTAGTTCAGCTTCTCGTCGCCGAGCAGGGCGCGCAGCACGTCCATGTCGCGGGCGGCCTCGACGGTGCTGAGGTGGCCGAGCGCCGCCCCGGCCTGCTTCCGGCAGCCCTCGGCGAACTCCCGGTCGGCCGCGACCAGCGCGTCGATCCCGGGCTGGTCGTCAGGGGTCAGACCGACGGCGGTGTAGGCGTCCATCCGGTCGCCGCTCAGGCAGCTGACGGGATGGCTGCGGCCCACCCCGCGCGGGTCGAGGCCGACCAGGTCGTACTGGGCCCGCACGCCGCGGTCGTACGTCCGGGCGGCGGTCTCCAGGTACTCGATCGCCGAACCGCCCGGCCCTCCCGGGTTGAGCAGTAGGGAGCCGAGCCGAGTGCTGCCCGGAGAGGCTGACGCGGCGGGAGAAGCGGAGGCGGAGGCGGAGGCGGAGCCCGACGGTTCCGCCGCCGCACGGGCGGCCGCGAGCGTGAGGTCGCCCTCGCCCGGGCGGTCGTAGTCCAACGGCACCCGGAACGTCGTGCACTCGAACCCGCTGTCGCAGGGCTGCCAGACCGGGCGCTGCGCGTAGTACGGCGCGAGCGCGGCCGGGACGGCGGCGGGCAGCGGCTCCAGCGGGGTCGCCGCGCCCCCGACGGCCGCCGGGCCCGTCGGGGCCGCCGAGCCCGAGGCGGAGGCCGTCGGCGCCCCGGACGGGTCCGGGCTGCACCCGCCCGCCAGCAGCCCGGCGACGACCAGCGCCGCGGCCGATCCCCGCGCCCGCGCCCGTACCGGTACCAGGGCCCGCTCGAAGGTCCTCATCCGCCACCTCTCCGCCATCGACCAGCACGTGGAACAACCGGGGAAGCCCCCGGAGGAAACGCCGCTGCCCGACGCCCCGCCCCGGGGTCCCGGGCAGCGTAGCGCCGCCGATCCCGCCCTCAGGACGCCTTGGCCAGCGCCTCGGCCAGGAACTGCGCCGCCTGCCGGACCAGCCGCAGCCGCTCCCGGTCGGGGGTGAAGTCCTGCACGTTGTCCGAGATCCGCACCTCCGCCTTGGCCGCCGCTCCGGAGCCGGCCTTCAGCGCGGACTGGAGCTTGCGCGCGGCGTCCAGCCCGGCGGAGTCGCCCTTGGCGGCGGCCAGCAGCAGCTTGGCCGCGCTGCCGGCCGGGGCCTCGGCGCCGGCCTGGGCGAGCGCGAGGGCGTCGTAGCGGCCGGAGACCGCCGCGGCCACGCCGTACAGGTCGGGCCGGGACAGTCCGGCGGCGGCCGCGCAGGGCGCGCCGCCCTCGACGCCGAGGACGCCCCAGGAGGCCGGGCCGGGCGGCAGGGTGCGGAAGGAGGTCGCGACGGTGGTGCGCAGCATCGCGTCGTCGGCGACGGCGGCCGGGGCGGCGGCGACCAGTTCGCAGGGGTACGCGGTGCCGTTCGGCGCCTCGGGGGCGACCAGGATGAACGGGTGGGTCTTGCCGCTCTGGAGGGCCGAACCGACGCCCTCGAAGACGTCCGGGATCTCGGAGTCGGCGGTCTTCTGGGGCGTGGCCGCGTGCATCACGACGACCGGGAAGCGGGCGTTCGGTTCCTTGGTGTACTGCGGCGGGAGCCAGACCCGGATGTTGCGGGGCTGGCCGTCCGGGCCGAGCACGGCGGACTGGAGCAGCTCGCCGCCGCCGGGGTGGCCGACGCTGTCGAAGCGGCTGGCGGCAACGGGGGCCGGGGCGGCCCCGCCGGCGGCCGCAGCGGCGGGCTCGGCGGCCGCGGGCGGCGCCGCCTGCTGCTGCCGGACGGCCGCCCCCGCGCCCGACCCGGCGTCCGCACCCACACCTTGACCCGCACCGGAGCGGGAGCCCGCGGTGTCCATGACCGGCTCCGCCCGGTCCGGCTGCTGGGTGCTCCGGCCGAGGCCGCCGAAGGCGCCGAGCGCGGTGAGCACCGTCAGCGCGGTGACGCACACCCCGCAGACCATCGCCCCTGCCGCCCGCACCAGCATCGGCCAGCGGTCACCGGCCAGTTCGTAGGTCTGGGCGGCACGTAGGTCGCGCCAGCGCTGTTGGGCGCCCCTGGCCAGCCAGATTCCGCCGATGGCGGCGGCCAGCAGGGGGATGACGAGGAGCGAACGAACCACGGGACGCACCGCCTCTGGAGGGGGCCGCGCCGAACCGGAACCGGCGCGTAGGGGAGACGACCACCCCGGCAGCGGGCGCAGTCGGCCCCCAGCGTGCACAACGGGCCGACGGTCACACGACGGTGTTCCCGGCGAGTGTCGCTCGTTCACTCGAAGGTGGGACGGCGCACCGCCTCCGGGAGGCGTACGGGCGCCAGGCCCGCAGCCCGCGCTCGGCCCGCGCTCAGACCGGACCGGACTCAGGCCGCTCAGATCAGACCGGACCCAGACCGCGCTCGGCCCGGGCTCAGCCCGCGCGCAGCGCCACCGTCATCGCCTCGACCGCGAGCAGCGGGTCCACGTTGCGGTCCAGCGCCTGACGGCAGGCCAGCACCGCCTCGATCCGCCGCAGCGTGCTCTCCGCCGGCCCCGCCTGGGCCACCCGGTTCAGCGCCTGCCGCTGGTCCTCGTTGGCGAGCGCGCCGGTGGAGCCGAGCTGGATGGCGAGCACGTCCCGGTAGAAGCCGAGCAGGTCGAGCAGGGCGACGCCGAGGGTCTCCCGGCGGGTGCGGGTGGCCCGGCTCTTCTGCCGCTTCTCCAGCTCCTTGACCGCGCCGGCCATGCCGCGAGGCGCCTTGCTGCCCTCGGCGGCGCCGTAGGCGGCCTTGAGGTCGTCCGTCTCCTTGGCGTCCTGGGTCTCGGCGAGCGCCTCGGCATCGGCCTTGGCGGTGTCGACCAGGCGCTGGGCGGCGGCCAGGCAGCCGCCGATGTCGCCGACCTCCAGCGGGATGCGCAGCACCTCCGCCCGGCGCGTCCGGGCCTGCTCGTCGACGGCGAGGCGGCGCGAGCGCTCGATGTCGCCCTGCCCGGCGAGCGCGGCGAGGCGGGCGGTCTCCGGGTCGACGCCGTCCCGGCGGACGAGGGTGTCGGCGACCGCCTCCGCCGCGGGGGTGCGCAGCACCAGCAGGCGGCAGCGCGAGCGGATGGTCGGCAGCACGTCCTGGACGGAGGGGGCGCAGAGCAGCCAGACGGTGCGCGGGGAGGGCTCCTCCACGCCCTTGAGCAGCGCGTTCGCGGCGGCCTCGGTGAGCCGGTGGGCGGCGTCCACCAGGATCACCGACCAGCGGCCGCCGGTCGGGTAGCTGGAGGCGCGCATCACCAGGTCACGCATGTCGCCGACGCCGATGGAGAGGCCGTCCGTCCGGACGTACTTCACGTCGGCATGGCTGCCGGCCAGCACGGTGTGGCAGCCGTCGCAGAACCCGCAGCCGGGCGTGCCGCCGAGCGCGAGGTCGGGGCTGGTGCACTGGAGCGCGGCGGCGAAGGCACGCGCGGCGGTGACCTGCCCGGCGCCGGGCGGGCCGGTGAACAGCCAGGCGTGCGTCATCAGGGAGGCGTTCGCGCCCTCGGCCGGGGCGGCTCCGCGACCGGCCTCGACCGTCGCCCCGGCCGCCCGGGCTGCGGCGGTCAGCTGCTCGACCACCCGCTCCTGGCCCACCAGGTCGTCCCAGACGGCCACTGCTGCTCCCAAGCTCCGTACGGCAGCGCTCGTGGCGCCTCTTCCCCGCCGTCGAGCATACGTCTCCGCTCCGACACCCACTGCTCCGTCCGGGTCACGGCGGGCGGGGGCCGGCTCACGGACGCCAGGCCGGCGCCCGACGGAACGCGGCCCCACCGAAACGCGGCCCTCCGGAACGCGGCCCCACCGGAAGGCGGTCCGCCCGGAACACGCCTGCCCCGAACGCGGCGGCGCCGCCGGGAACCGGTCCCGGCGGCGCCGCCCACGCGTGTCCGGTCAGCCCCGGCGGCCCCAGCGACGGCCCTTGCCCTTGCCGTCGCCCTTGTCCCGGGCGTCGCCACGGCCCTCGGGCCGCTCCGCGCCGCCCTGCGGGCCGCCGTACGGAGCGTCCTGGCCCGGGCCGCCGCGCTCCCAGCGCGTCCACTCGTCGTGGGAACCGAGCAGGGTGTCGGTGAGGCTCGGCAGGTCGTCCAGCGGCGTCTCCTCGGCCCACTCCGGCCGCGGCCGATCGGCACCCGGCTGCTGCTGCGACTGCGGCTCGGCAGCCGGCTCCGCGCCGACCACCGGCAGCTCGCGGGTGCTGTCCACCGGCTCCGCGCGCCGCGCCCCCTGCGCCGGCCGGCCCTCGGTTCGGCCGTCGGTACGGCCCGGCTCGATCCGCGGCAGCACCTCGGTGCGGTCGGCCTCCGCCGGGACCTTCGGCAGCACGGCCGTCTCGTCCACCGCCGAGGCCGGCACCACCGGCAGCTTGGCGGTCTCGTCGACCGCACCGGCACTCGCACCAGCGCTCGCGCCGACGTCCGCGCGCGCGGCCCGGCGCGCCTCGGCAGCCTTGCGCGCCTCGACGGCCTCCGCCGCCCGGACGGCCGCCTGCCGGTCCCGCGGCGACAGCTCTCGCGTCGCCTCGTCCCCGAGCCCGCCGCCCGACGGAGCCTGCGCCGACGGTTGAGCCGAGTCCTGCGGAGCGTCCTTCGGGACGTCCCGGACCGCCCGCAGCTCCGTGGTCGTCTCCCCGGCCGCCGAGCCCAGACCCGAGCCCGAGCCCGAACCCGAGCCCGAACCGTCAGCCGGTCCCGAACCGTCAGCCGACCCCGAACCCGATTCCGACCCCGCAGCCGGTCCCGCCCCCGGCCGCCCCTCGGCCCGGCCCTCGGCCCGGCCCTCCGCCGACTCCGCCGCCGCGGCCGCGGCCGCCAGCGCGGCGGCCTGCGCCAGCCGCGCCTCCTCGGCCCGCTGGAGCGCCTCCTCCGCCCGGCGGCGCTGCTCCTCGCGGGCGAGCTCGCGCTGCCGCTGGAGCTCGGCCTGGGCGGCCGCCTCGTCGGCGATCCGCTTGCGCTCGGCGGCCTCCGCGGCCAGTCGGGCCTCCTCGGCCTTGCGGCGCTCGGCCTCCTCGGCGGCGCGGCGCTCGGCCTCCTCCTCCGCCCGGCGGCGTGCCTCCTCCTCGGCCTTGCGCCGGGCCTCGGCGGCGGCCCGCTCGGCCTCCTCCTTGGCCAGCCGCTCCTGCTCCGCCTGCTCGGCCCGCAGCTGCGCCAGCACCTCCTGCCGCTTGCGCTCGGCGGCCTCCTCCTCGGCCTTCTTGCGGGCCTCCTCGGCGGCGCGGCGCTCGGCCTCCTCCTTGGCCAGCCGCTCCCGCTCGGCGCGCGCGGCCTTCTCCTGCTCGGAGAGCGGCAGCTCGCGGTCGAGCCGGTGGCGGATGGCAGTGGTGACGAAGCCGGGGGCCTGGCTGCCGTCCACGACCAGGTAGCGCGCCGGGTCGGCGGCGGCGAGGGCGAGGAAGCCGGCCCGGACCCGCTGGTGGAACTCGGTGGGCTCGGACTCCAGGCGGTCCAGCGCCTCGGTGAAGCGCTCGCGGGCCCGGGTCGGGTCGACGTCCAGGACGACGGTCAGGTCGGGCAGCAGCCCGCCGGTGGCCCAGCGGGAGATCCGGGCGACCTCGGTCGCGGCCAGGTCGCGGCCGGCGCCCTGGTAGGCGATGGAGGAGTCCATGTACCGGTCGGTGATCACCACGGCGCCGCGGGCGAGGGCCGGCCGGATGACGTTCTCGACGTGCTCGGCGCGGTCGGCGGCGTAGATCAGCGCCTCCGCGCGGTGCGACAGGCCGGTGTTGCCGACGTCCAGGACGAGGCCGCGCAGCCGCTGGCCGACCGGGCTGCCGCCGGGCTCGCGGGTGAGCACGACCTCGTGCCCCTTGCCGCGGATCCACTCGGCGAGCGCCTGGGCCTGGGTGGACTTGCCGGCGCCGTCGCCGCCCTCCAGCGCGATGAAGAAGCCAGTGCCCGTGCCCCGGTGCGGCACCGGGCCGCCCGGGCCGCGCACCGAGTCCACCAGGTCCCGGACGAACGGCGCGGTGCCGCGGCGGTCGTCGGTGCGCAGCAGCACGACCGCGGCGAGCACCAGGGTGAGCAGCCCCGCGGTGGCGACGGCCAGGGCCGCGCCGCCGTGGATGAAGGTGAAGGAGCCGGGCTCGACGGTGCCGTACTCGACGTCCCCGTAGGCGGCGGCGATCAGCGGGACGGCGACCAGGGCGGCGGCGACCACGGCCCGGAGCACCGCGAACAGGTGCTCGGTGACCTTCGGCAGCCGGGCCTCCTCGACCTCCTGGGCGAGCAGGGTGCGCCCGGCCGAGACCACGATCCCGGTGGCCAAGCCGGCCAGCACGGTGAGCAGCAGGACCAGCACGAAGTCGAGCACCAGCCCGGCCAGGATCAGCGCGACGCCCTGGGTGAGCAGCGCCAGCGCGAGCAGTCGGCGGCGGGACAGCGAGGGCAGCGTGGCCCGGGTGAGCCGGGCGCCCAGGGCGGGCGTCCCGCTGGCGGCGAGCACCAGCAGGCCGTAGCCGATCGGCCCGGCGCGGTGCTCGGCGGCGGTGAGCAGGGCCAGCGCGGCGACGCCCGCCATCGAGGCGTAGCCGGCCGCGACGGCGAAGGTGAAGTACGGGGCGCTGCCGGTGCGGCCCTTGCTCAGCGCGGGGCCGGGGACCGCGTCGGTCGGAGCGCGCAGGCCCTGCAGCGGGGAGACCGGCGCGACGGACACGGGGCCGCCGGGCAGCTGCTGGAGGTGGCCGCGGACCGCCGAGGCGGCGAACATCCCGGCCGCGCCGAGCGCCGCGAAGGTGAGCTGGTGGGCCCGGAGCCAGTCGGAGCCGAGCGCCGCGCCGATGTTGTTGAGCAGGGTGAAGGCCACCAGGCCGACGGCGCCGAGCGGCACCGTCACCCAGCCGGTGAAGCGGTCGATGCTCCGGACGCTCTCCAGGTTGGCGGCGGAGGGGCGCTGCTCGGCGACCGGGAGGTGGGGGTTGGCGGACGGCAACAGGCCCGGGACGACGGCGGACCTGGCGATCCCCCGGACCCGCTCGGCGGCACCGGTCACGAACACGGTGGCGAGCAGGACGTAGGTGGCGGCCCCGGAGGGCTTGGCGGCGGAGCCCAGCCAGACGCTCCACCAGGGCGCGAGGCCGATCAGCAGGGCGCACAGCACGTCGGCGCCGAACATCGTCCAGCGCCGGTCCAGCCGGCCCGCGACCAGCCTGTGCACCGGGCCGAGCAGCGCGACGCCGACCAGCCCGGTGGCCAGCACCCGTACGGCGAGGACCGCGGCGACGGCGAAGGCGAGGCTGCGTGGCAAGCTGCCGAACCGGCCGCCCTGGGCGGCGGCGATCACGGTGAGCGCGAGCAGCACCAGCAGACCGAGCCGGTCGGCGGTGCCGCCGATCAGCTGGGTGGTCCACAGGCGCCGGTAGGCACGTGTCCGCAGCAGCGCCCGGGCACGGTCCATCGGAGTCCCGGCGGGCGCGACCTCGGGCAGGTCGGACGCCCAGGCTCTGGCGGCCGGGGCGGCGCTGGGGGTGGGCTGCTCCTCGCTCGTCATACGGTCAGCGTAGCGGGCGGGGCCTGGCCGGAATGAGACGAACGGGCTTCCGGATCCCGCTCATCACCGGGTTGTGACGTACCCCGCACGACCCGGACGACCCCGGGCCCGCACCCCCGGATCGGGGGCACGGGCCCGGCTGCCGTGACCTGGGCTCAGCCCTCGTCGGTGGCGGTGGTCTCGCTCGCGGCCGTCTTGGTGGCGGCGGTCTTCTTGGCCGCCGTCTTCTTCGCCGCCGTCTTGGTGGCGGTGGTCTTCTTCGCGGCGGTCTTCTTCGCCGCCGCGGTCTTGGTCGCCGCGGTCTTGGCCGTGGTCGTCTTCTTGGTCGCGGCCTTCTTCGCCGGGGCCTTCTTCGCGGCCTTCTTCACCGGTCCGCGCGCCCGCTTCTCGGCGAGCAGCTCGTACCCGCGCTCGGGCGTGATGGTCTCGACGTCGTCGTCCTTGCGGAGCGTCGCGTTGGTCTCGCCGTCGGTCACGTACGGGCCGAAGCGGCCGTCCTTGACCACCACCGGGCGCTCGCTGACCGGGTCGTTGCCCAGCTCCTTGAGCGGCGGGGCGGCGGCGGCCCGGCCACGCTGCTTCGGCTGGGCGTAGATCGCCAGCGCCTCGTCGAGGGTGATCGTGAAGAGCTGGTCCTCACTGGTGAGCGACCGGGAGTCGGTGCCGCGCTTGAGGTACGGGCCGTAGCGGCCGTTCTGCGCGGTGATCTCCGCGCCCTCGGCGTCGGTGCCGACCACCCGCGGCAGCGAGAGCAGCCGCAGCGCGTCCTCCAGCGTGACGGTGTCCAGGGACATCGTCTTGAACAGCGAGGCGGTGCGCGGCTTGACCGCGTTCTTGCCGGTCTTCGGCGTGCCCTCGGGCAGGATCTCGGTCACGTACGGGCCGTAGCGGCCGTCCTTGGCGACCAGCATGTTGCCGCTGACCGGGTCAGGGCCGAGCTCGAAGTCGCCGCTGGGCTTGGCCAGCAGCTCCTCGGCCAGCTCGACGGTGAGCTCGTCCGGCGGCAGCTCGTCCGGGATGTCGGCACGCTGGCCGGGCTCGCCCTCGACGGCCGAGGCGCGCTCGACGTACGGGCCGTAGCGGCCGACCCGCAGGGTGATGTCGTCGCTGACCCTGAACGAGCTGATCTCCCGGGCGTCGATCGCGCCGAGGTCGGTGACCAGCTCCTTCAGGCCGCCCAGGTGGTCGCCGTCGCCGTTGCCGGCCTCGGCGGCCCCGCCCGCGGCGTGGCCCTCGCCCTCGCCGAAGTAGAAGCGCTTCAGCCACGGCACGGACTGCGCCTCGCCGGCGGCGATCCGGTCGAGGTCGTCCTCCATCTTGGCGGTGAAGTCGTAGTCGACCAGCCGGCCGAAGTGCTTCTCCAGCAGGTTGACCACGGCGAAGGAGAGGAAGGACGGGACGAGCGCCGTCCCCTTCTTGAAGACGTACCGGCGCTGGATGATCGTGTCGATGATCGACGCGTAGGTGGAGGGGCGGCCGATCTCCCGGTCCTCCAGCTCCTTGACCAGCGAGGCCTCGGTGTAGCGGGCCGGCGGCTTGGTGGCGTGGCCCTCCGGGGTGATCCGCTCGGCGGCCAGCGGGTCGCCCTGGGCGACCTGCGGCAGCCGGCGCTCGCGGTCGTCGAGCTCGGCGTTCGGGTCGTCGGCGCCCTCGACGTAGGCCTTGAGGAAGCCGTGGAAGGTGATGATCTTGCCGGAGGCGGAGAACTCGACGTCCCGGCCGTCGGCCGAGGTGCCGCCGACCCGGACGGTGACGGACTGGCCGACCGCGTCCTTCATCTGGGAGGCGACGGTGCGCATCCAGATCAGCTCGTACAGCTTGAAGTCGTCACCGGTCAGACCGGTCTCGGCGGGGGTGCGGAAGCGGTCGCCGGACGGGCGGACGGCCTCGTGCGCCTCCTGCGCGTTCTTGACCTTGCTGGCGTAGGTGCGCGGGGCGTCCGGCAGGTAGTCGGCGCCGTACAGCTGGGTGACCTGGGCCCGGGCCGCGGTGATCGCGGTGTCCGACAGCGTGGTGGAGTCGGTACGCATATAGGTGATGAAGCCGTTCTCGTACAGCTTCTGGGCCACCTGCATGGTCCGCTTGGCGCCGAAGCCCAGCTTGCGGCCGGCCTCCTGCTGGAGCGTCGTGGTGCGGAAGGGCGCGTACGGCGAGCGGCGGTAGGGCTTGGACTCGACGCTGCGGACGGCGAACGCCGTCTGCTCCAGGGCGGCGGCCAACTGGCGGGCCGCCTGCTCGTCCAGGTGCAGGGTGTTCGCGCTGGCGGCCTTCAGCCGGCCGTCCTGGCCGAAGTCGCGGCCGCTGGCGATCCGCTTGCCGTCGACGGCGGCCAGCCGGGCGCCGAAGGTCTCCGGATCGGCGGAGTCGACCGGGGTGCGGCCGGTGCCGAAGGTGCCGACCAGGTCCCAGTACGAGGCGGTGCGGAAGGCCATCCGCTCGCGCTCGCGCTCGACCACCAGACGGGTGGCGACGGACTGCACGCGGCCCGCCGACAGCTTCGGCATGACCTTCTTCCACAGCACCGGCGAGACCTCGAAGCCGTACAGCCGGTCGAGGATGCGGCGGGTCTCCTGGGCGTCGACCAGGCGCTGGTTGAGCTCGCGCGGGTTGGCCACGGCCTCCTGGATCGCCGACTTGGTGATCTCGTGGAACACCATGCGGTGCACCGGCACCTTGGGCTTCAGCACCTGCTGGAGGTGCCACGCGATGGCCTCGCCCTCGCGGTCCTCATCGGTGGCGAGGAAGAGCTCGTCGGACTCCGCGAGCAGCGACTTCAACTTGCTGACCTGGGACTTCTTGTCCGCGTTGACCACGTAGATGGGCGCGAAGTCGTGGTCGACGTCCACCCCGAGGCGGCGCACCTCGCCGGTGTACTTGTCCGGCACCTCGGCCGCGGTGCTGGGGAGGTCGCGGATGTGCCCGACGCTCGCCTCGACGATGTAGCCGGGGCCCAGGTAGCCCTTGATCGTCTTCGCCTTGGCCGGCGACTCGACAATGACGAGTCGCTGTCCGTGCGCGGTCTCGCTGCTCGGGGACACCTTCGCTCTTCTCTCCCGGTCCTTATGTGGCTGGTCGGCGCGGCAGCACGGGCTGCGCTCCGCCCGACCCCCTCACCGTCCCGGGGCTGCCGCGGCACGACACCCCCACCAGCGGAGTGTGACCGTACCCCGGCCACCCTTGTCAAACGGACGGATCCCGCTTTTTCACTTGCCGGGCTCTCCGACGCCACTCGAACG
This sequence comes from Kitasatospora sp. NPDC001095, assembly GCF_053598615.1. Taxonomy (NCBI): domain Bacteria; kingdom Bacillati; phylum Actinomycetota; class Actinomycetes; order Kitasatosporales; family Streptomycetaceae; genus Kitasatospora; species Kitasatospora sp. NPDC001095. The sequence goes on from NZ_JBSFKQ010000004.1 coordinate 148,176, forward strand.
GTAACCCGATGACGGAGGTTCGCGCCCCGCGGAGGGGGGCCTTCGGCAGGTTCCGGAGGATGGAATGACGGATTTCAAGATCTGTCAACGGAAAATCAACGGGCGGGCACGGGCACTCGCCCGCGAACCGCTCGCGGGTACCCGGGGGTGGCGCTGCGGGGGGTGGTGCTCCGGGATCACAGGGGCCGGGTGTGCGTCTGGGGTGCGAACAGGGGTTGCGCTCGGCGGTGTGAGCAGGGGTTGCGCTCGGGGGACGTGCTCAGGGACTCCCGGGGGCTCAGCCGCCCGCGGCCAGGAGTCCGGCGCCCGCCGCCAGGCAACCCACGCCCAGGACGCTCCACAGCAGGTCGACGACGACCGCCCGGCCGACCTCCTCCGCCGCCAGCACCACCCGGCTCGGGCGCCGCGGGTCGTAACAGATCCGCACCGAGGCGCCGGGCACGAAACGGTCCGGACGGCGCAGCGGGGTGTGCCCGCGCGGACGGGCGATCACGAGCCCCGCGATCCCGAACGCGCCGGGCTCCCCGACCGAGGGCGGCACCGAGAAGGAGAGCAGCGGCGCGCTGTCCAGCCGGCCGTGCACGTCGTCCTCGGCCACCACGGTGGCCACCGCCGGCGCCCCCCGGCGGCGCACCCGCAGGCGCAGGCTCACTTCGGCGGCGCACCAGAGCAGCAGCACGCCACCGAAGAGGGCGAGCACCGACCCGCCCACCATCGCCGTCGTCGCGTCCACCCCTGGCCCCCGGCTCTCCAGCTCTGTCCACAGCCTGTGGACAGACAGAGCTTCACAGCGGAGAGCCAACGGGAGACAGCCGCTCGGCGGCGACCGGACGAACCAGGGGGTACGGGCGGGTGAACCGGCCCGGCAACGGCAGGGCCGGTCCCGGCAAGGGCTCACCTCGACGGGGCCGGCCTCGGGTGCCCGGCCTCGCGCGCCCGGGTTCGGCGTGCCCGGGCTCAGCGGACCGGCTCGATGAACCCCTGCTCGGTCAGCAGGCGCAGCGACTCCGGCACCCGGTCCCGCAGGGCCACCCGGTCCTCGCCGAGCAGCTGCGCGATGGCGTCCACGATCTCGCCCGCCGACAGCGTCCCGTCGCAGACCCCGACGAAGCCGGCACCCACGGTGTCCACCTTGGTGGCCCGCCGCATGCCGCGGTTGTGACGCAGGATCACGTGCTCCGGGTCCTCCGCGCCCGGCGCGCCGACCTGCTCCTGGACCACCTCGTCGGCCAGCACGTAGCGGGCCGCGAGCAGGCCCGCGTCATCGTGCGACCGGAGGAAGTCCTGCCGGTCGAACCAGGCCTCGATGTGCGGGCCGAGCGGCTGCTCCACCGGGTGCGGCCACTCCTCGACCCGTACGGTCGGACGCTCGGCGCCACTCGCCCGCAGGGTGATCCAGCCCATGCCGATGCCCTCGACCCGGCCCGCCTCGAAGGCGTCCAGCCACTCGCCGTACCGGGCCTGGTAGTCGCCGCCGGGGCCGCGGTGGTCCCCGCCGTCGCGCAGCCACAACTCGGCGTACTGGGCCACGTCCTGGACCTCGCGCTGGACGATCCAGGCGTCCAGGCCGGTGCCCGCGACCCAGCCGGCCAGCCGCTCGTGCCAGTCCTCGCCCTTGACGTGCTGCCAGTTGGCGAGCAGCTGGCAGTAGCCGCCGGGCTCCAGGTGATCGGCGGCCGAGCGGACCAGGTTGCGGCACAGGTCGTCGCCGGCCATGCCGCCGTCGCGGTAGGTGAACCGGCCGGCCGGCGAGATGACGAACGGCGGGTTGGAGACGATCAGGTCGAACTTCCGCTCCCCGACCGGCTCGAAGAGGCTTCCGGCGGACGCCTCGATGTTGTCGAAGCCGGACAGCGCCAGGGTCAGCTCGGTGAAGCGCAGCGCACGCGGGTTGACGTCCGTCGCGGTGACGGACCCGGCGTGCCGGGCCGCGTGCAGCGCCTGCACGCCGGAGCCCGAACCGAGGTCCAGCGCGGCCCGGACGGGGCGACGCACGGTGATGTTGGCCAGCGTGGTGGAGGCACCGCCGACGCCCAGCACCAGGTCCTTGCGGGCCACCCCGTGCGCGGTCTCGCCGGAGCCGATGCCGCCGGCGCCACCCACCGCGCAACCGAGGTCGGAAACCACCCAGGCGTCCGAACTGGGCATCCCGGCCACCTCGTTGGCGTACGGTCGGACGTCGACGGTGGCGCGCACCAGATCGCCGTCGGAGCGCAGCCAGCCGTCCGCCAGGCAGTCCTCCACCGGCAGCGCGGCGGCGGCCGCCCGGTACGGGACCGGCTGCTGGAGCAGGAACAGCCGCACCAGCGTCTCCAGCGGGCTGCCCCCACGGGTCGCCCGCAGCGCCGGGACCGCCTCGCTGCGGGCCAACGCCGAATAGCCGGTGGGCCCGAGCAGGTCCAGGCACCCGTCGGCGGTGAACGAGGCGGCGAGCAGCGCCTCACGGAACTTGGCGAGGCGGGTCGGGTCGAGAACGGGGCTACTGATCACCCCGCCATTGTCCCCCGCCGCCCACCCCGCGGCCGCCCCTGCGCCCCGCGCCCACCCAACCGAAGCCCACACCACCCCGCGCGCCCCCGAAAGCCCCCACGCGCCGCCCGTGGGCGCACACCAAGTCGTTCCGCGGCTGCCCTGGGCCTGCCAGCTCTCGGGAACCGCCCCTCCGATGGCGCCGACCCGCGGCAAACGGCGGTTCCGGGGCCGGCCCACCGCAGACACCACCTCCGCGAGGCCCGCAGGCCCGCACCGGCCAGCACCGGCAGCACCGGCCGTGACCGGTACCGGAACGGACGCGCCGGATCGTCCGGCCCGCCCGGGCTCGGCCCGTGCTGGGCGCGGGACTCGCCGCAGTCACAGGCGGCATCGCACGAGCGGCAGCCGCACCAGGCGCCAGGGCTCGCGGAAAACGGCGGTTTCGGGGCGGCGGCCCACCACGGACACCACTTTCCGCGCGGGCCCCGGGCCCGCGCCACCCGGCACCGGACATGGCCGGCACCGGGACGGACGCGGCCGGTCGTCCGGACCGCCCAGGCTCAGCTCGCGCTGGGCGCGGGGCTCGCCCCGGTGGCGGGCGACGCCGCGGGAGCGGTGGTCGCACCGGGCGCGGCCGGGCTCGCCCCGTCAGTCGCACCGGGCGCCGGGGTGGCAGCCGGGGTGTCGGTGGCACCGGGGGTGCCGGGCGCCGCCGGGGTTGTGGCCGCGCCGCCCGGCGCCGGGGTGCCGCTCGCGCCGGCACCCGCGCCACCGGTGGCACCGGCGGTCGGGGCGGTCGTCGAGGACGGCTTGCAGCCCTCCTGCTTGGCCATCGCCGCGCCGAGGTCGCCGCGCTGGAGCTTGCTCTGCGCCTGGGTGGAGAGCGAGGCCAGCTGCTGCACCTGGTCGGCCACGCTGCGCAGCCCGTCGGCGAACTTGGCCTGGTCGGTGTTGGGCAGCGCGTCCAGCTTCTTCTGGACCTCCACGTAGCCGTCGGCAGCCTTCTTCAGCTCGTCGACGGTGTCCTTCTGGAGGGCCGCACCGTCCTGCACCTTGGGCGCCCCGGCCGCGTCGATGGCGGCGGCTATGTCCTGGTTGGTCTTGGCCAACCGCCCGATGTCCGTGGAGAGCCGCTTCTGGAGGTCGGCCGGGGCCTCGCCGGTCTTCACCTGGCCGGTGTCGGCGAGCGCGGCCTGTGCCTGGGCGATCGGGTCCTTGGCCGCGCCGCAGACGGTCGACGCCCAGGACTCCAGCTGCTTGCTGTTGTTGTCGTCGCCGCCGCAGCCGACGGCACCGAACGCGAGCAGCACGCCGAGGGCGGGTACGGCCAGCAGTCGCTTGTTCACCGGGAGAGGCCTTTCGGTTTCGGTCGTCATCGGTCGTCGAACCTACACGGCCGGTGTCCGTCCCCCGGTTCCCTGCCCTGTTGCCCGCCCGTCGGCCGAACCCCGACCGGGCCGCGTCCGCGGCGGCACCCGGGCATCCTCGTCCAGCGCGCCGGAGGCGGCCACGGGCGTGGGGCGGTGCACCGGGCCGGACATGCCGGAAGCGGTGGATCGCCGGGATCACCGAGTTGTCACCGCGTGCCCGGGGAGCGGGCTCCAGCCCCCGGCACGGCGAGGGAGCGCCGAAACAAACGGGAGCGCGGAAACCCGGACACGCGGAAACGCGAAACGCCGAACTCGGGAAAGGCGCCTCAGACAGCGACGGAAGCGACCGAAACCGGCCAGCTCATCCGGATCAGGCCACCGTCCGTGCCGTTGGTGACCTCCAGGTCCTCGACCAGGCCGGTGATCACGGCGAGGCCCAGAGTGTCCTCATCCGGCTCGCCGCCCTCGGCGTCGCCGGAGGCCGGGACGGTGGCAGGGCCGGCCTCGTCCTCGACCTCGATGAGGAAACGCTTCTCCTGATCGATCAACGCGACCCTGACCGCGCCGCCGATGCCTCCGCGCTGGTGCAGCCCGACCGCACGAGAGCAGGCCTCACCGACCGCGAGCCGCACCTCGTCGAGCACCGACTCGTCGACCCCGGCCCGTCTGGCGACGGCCGCGGCGACCAGCCTGGCCGTCCGCACGTGCTCGGGAAGCGCGCTGAATCGAAGTTCGACGGTTGCCATCTCTCCCCCTCGGGGTGCTCCGACCGGGGCCGGAGGTCCGGCCCCTGCGGGCCGGCTGAACCGACCCAGGGGCGCCCGGGGGAGACCGGGCCACACGGGCCCGGGCCCCGGACGCGAGGTAACGAGCTGGGCCGGCCGCACGGACCGGCCCGGCCGCGTCAGTCGGTCGCCTGGACCGCGTCGTCCACCGACGTGTGGATCGGGAAGACCTTGGTCAGGCCGGTGATGCGGAAGATCTTCAGGATGCGCTCCTGGTTGCAGACGAGGCGCAGCGAGCCCTCGTGAGCGCGCACCCGCTTCAGACCACCCACCAGCACACCGAGGCCGGTCGAGTCGAGGAAGTCAACGCCCTCCATGTCGACGACGAGGTGGTACTTGCCGTCGTTGACGAGCTCGACCAGCTGCTCCCGCAGCTTCGGGGCGGTGTACACATCGATCTCGCCGCCAACCTCGACGACCGTACGATCGCCGACTGAACGGGTCGACAGGGACAGGTCCACGGAACCTCCAGCACCTTGCCTTGCTACGTCATGTGCGATCCTCGGCCGGACGGCCGCCACCGCATGGTCGCGAGCCCGGGCGCGCCCAGCCAACGCGTGGCAAGCCTCAGCGCTGCGACCCACGGCCATACGGCCGTCACGGCCACATTCAACCACCTGCGGCCATGCCCGCACGATGGCTTACGACGATTCTCCGTCACGCCGGTGACACACTGGGTCCTCATGCCGCCCCGACACAGCCCGCCCGAGGCACTGCTCACGACCCTGGCCACCAGCCGGGGGCGGTCCGACCGGCTCACCCATACGGAGCACCTTCCCGCCCGGCCTGCACGTTATTCACCGTGGCCCGACTCGATCCGTCCGGAGGTGGTGGCCGCGGCGCGCGCCGTCGGGGTGGAACAGCCGTGGGCGCACCAGGCAGAAGCGATGAACCTGGCCAAAAGCGGCCAGACTGTGGTGATCGCCACAGGCACCGCCTCGGGCAAGTCGCTGGGTTACCTGGCCCCGTTGCTCAGCGACCTGCTGGACGGCACCGAGGCCCGCAACGGCCGCGGCGCCACCGCGCTCTACCTGGCCCCGACCAAGGCGCTCGCCGCCGACCAGCGCCGCCGGGCCGCCGAACTCGCCCCGCCTAGGGTCCGCGCCGCCCTGTACGACGGCGACACCCCGCCCGAGGAGCGCGAGTGGGTCCGCCAGTACGCCTCCTACGTGCTCACCAACCCGGACATGCTGCACCGGGGCATCCTGCCCGGCCACGCCCGCTGGTCCTCCTTCCTCAAGGCGTTGCGCTACGTGGTCGTCGACGAGTGCCACAGCTACCGGGGCGTGTTCGGCTCGCACGTCGCCCAGGTGCTGCGGCGGCTGCGCCGCATCTGCGCCCGTTACGGTTCGTCCCCCACCTTCCTGCTGGCCTCCGCCACCACCGCCGACCCGGCCGCGACCGCCCGGCGGCTGACCGGCCTGCCCGCCGTGGCCGTCACCGAGGACGCCTCGCCGCGCGGGCCGATGGTCTTCGGCCTCTGGGAACCGCCGCTGACCGAGAACGTCGGCGAGCACGGCGCGCCCGTGCGCCGCACCGCGACCGCCGAAGCCGCACACCTGCTGACCGACCTGGTCGAGCGGGAGACCCGCACCGTCGTCTTCGTGCGCTCCCGGCGGGCCGCCGAGCTCGTCGCACTCCAGGCCCAGGACCAGCTCGGCCGTCCGCTCGCCGGACGGGTGGCCGCCTACCGCGGCGGCTACCTCGCCGACGAACGCCGGGCCCTGGAGCGCGACTTGCACACCGGCCGACTGCTCGGCCTCGCCTCCACCTCCGCTCTCGAACTCGGCGTCGACATCTCCGGTCTCGACGCCGTCCTGATGGCCGGCTACCCCGGCACCCGGGCCTCGCTCTGGCAGCAGGCGGGCCGGGCGGGCCGGGAGGCCCAGGGCGCGCTCGCCGTCCTGATCGCCCGGGACGACCCGCTGGACACCTACCTGGTGCACCACCCGGAGGCACTGTTCGCGGCTCCCGTCGAGGCCACCGTGCTCGACCCCGACAACCCGCACGTGCTCGCCCCGCACCTGTGCGCGGCCGCCGCCGAACTCCCGCTCACCCAGGCCGACCTGGAGCTCTTCGGGCCATCCACCGAGCCGCTGCTGCCGGTCCTGGAGCGGCGCGGCCTGCTGCGCCGGCGCGGCGACGGCTCCTGGTACTGGACCCGCCGCGAGCGCGCGGCCGACGCGGTGGACCTGCGCGGCAGCGGCGGCAGCCCGGTGCAGATCGTCGAGGCCGACACCGGCCGGCTGCTCGGCACGGTGGACGCCGCGGCCGCCCACACCACCGTCCACACCGGGGCCGTCCACCTGCACCAGGGCCGCACGTACCTGGTCAGGGAGTTCGACCTGGAGAACTCCGTGGCGCTGGTCGAACCGGCCGACCCTCCGTACACCACGGCCGCCCGCGACATCACCTCCATCTCCGTCCTCGACACCGACACCACTGTGGACTGGGGCGAGGGCCGACTCTGTTTCGGCTCGGTGGAGGTGGTCAACCAGGTGGTCGGCTACCTCCGCAAGCGGATCTCCACCGGGGAGATCATGGGCGAGACCAAGCTCGACCTGCCGCCCCGCACGCTGCGCACCCGCGCGGTCTGGTGGACCGTGACCGAGGACCAGCTGCTCGACGCGGACATCCCGCTCGACCAACTGCCCGGCGCCGCCCACGCCGCCGAGCACGCCTCGATCGGCCTGCTGCCGCTGTTCGCCACCTGTGACCGGTGGGACATCGGTGGCGTGTCCGTCCCGCTGCACCCGGACACCGGGCTGCCGACCGTGTTCGTCTACGACGGCCACCCGGGCGGGGCCGGCTTCGCCGAACGCGGCTTCCAGCGGGCCGTCGAGTGGCTGACGGCCACCCGGACGGCGATCGCCTCCTGCGAGTGCGAGCGCGGCTGCCCGTCCTGCGTCCAGTCACCCAAGTGCGGCAACGGGAACGACCCGCTGGACAAGGCCGCAGCCGTTCGGCTCCTGGACGTCCTGCTGGCCGGAGCACCCGGCGCCGCCGAGGCACCGGACGACGGACCGCAGCCGGACGACGGGCGGAAGCCCGCGACGGACGAACCGGAGGCGCCCTCGGGACCGGACGGTGGAGCGCCGACCGGTTCATGAGGCCGCCGCCGCTGCGCTCGGATCCCCGCCCGGGGATCTGCCCGGCCCGTCGCCCGGGGATCCGCCCGGCCCGTCGCCCGGCGCGTCCTCGGAGCCGGTGACCGGAGCCCGTACCGGTCCGGCTCGGGCGCTCGCCCGGGCCGGACCGACCGGCATTCGGGCCGGGAGCCCGCGGACCTCCGCCTCGGCCACCACCTCGACGGCGTCCGCCGACCGGTCGACCGCGCAGGACACCAGCCCGGCGCCCTGTGCGGCGGCGATCCCGGCGGCCCGGCCGCAGCCGCCGTCCTGATCCAGCAGCAGCCGGTCCGCGGCGGCGAGGGCCGCGAGGTCGGCCGCCGACTCGGCCCGGTGCCGAGCGGCGACCACCGAGCCGACCGCGAGTGTCCCGGCGAACACCGCCGTGCCCGACATCGCCAGGGCGAGCAGCCAGACCGTCGCCGAGCCGGCGTCCGGCCCTCGTCCGCCCAGCGCCGCCGCTCGGGCCGCACGAGTGCGCAGCACCCGCTCCGCCGTCTCCCGCGGCCCGGTCAGGACGGCCATGGGCCACCACCGCCCTCCGTGGCCGCCACCAGGACGTCCTCCCGCGCCGCCACGGCCGCCGCACCGAGCCGGACGGCCAACAACTCGCCGAGTCTGCCCGGCCCCGCGCACGGCGCCTCCACGTCGACCCGGACCGTGTCGGCCGCCACGGCCACCCGGACCTGTGCGCCCGGCGGGGCCGCCGCGCGGGCGAGTTCGGCCGCGTCCGCCTCCCCGCGCGCGGCCGCCCTGGCGCCGACCCGGGCGGCGTCCACGCAGCGGATCTGTGCGGCCGCCGCGAGCACGCCCCAGATCAGCATCGCCGCGAGCAGGACGAGTGCCGGCAGTGCCACCGCCGTCTCCGCCGTCACGAAGCCCGCGTCGCCGCGCCGCCCCGGGCGCAGCGACCACGCCCGGCGGGCGCCGCCCTCCCCCGTGCGGCCCCTGCTTGTGTCCGGGCCCCCACCACCCGCCCGGAGCGCGGGCGGGGCGGGGTCGAGGTGTCCGCCTCGCACGGCGGGGGCGGGGCCGTCCATCGCCCGCCGGGCCGACAGAAGGCGGCGGCCGACACCATCCGCGCCCCAAGGCTTCCCGGCCCTACGCCGCATGGAGTGCCCGCACCAGCATGTCGGTCAGCGCACTCGTGATGGCATCGCCGGTCACCACCTTGTACAGCACGGCCGCGAGGGCGCACGCGGCCAGCGTCCCGACGGCGTACTCGGCCGTGGTCATCCCGGCGTCCGAGCGGCCCCGGAGCCGGGCCACCCTGCGCACCCGGCAGGCCGCCCGGCGGCTTCTCCGCCGCCACCTGCCGGCCGACGGGCGGAGCGGACGCCCGGCACCGGGCCCGATCGTGATCACTGCGGTCATGAAACTCTCCTGTCGCTCGATGTCCACTGCTGTCTGTTGCTGGCCGGTCGTCGTCTGCTGCTGTCCCGCGCCCGCCCTTGTTCACATCGCCTGGGCGAAGCGGCTGGTGAGGCCGACGACCACCGGCACCACGCCGATCAGGACGAAGGCCGGGAGGAAGCAGAGCCCCAGCGGCGCGGTGGCGAGCACCGCGGCCCGGCGGACCCGAGCGTGGGCCGCCCGGGCGGCCGCCGCGCGCTGCCCCTGGGCCAGCCCGATCAGGGGGCCGGCGGCGGGGACACCGCCGAGGCTGCTGCGCTCCAGGCAACGGGCCAGCGGTGCCAGCGACGGGTGCTGCTCTCCCAGTCGGTGCCAGCACAGCTCCGGCGGGGCGCCCAGGGCCAGTTCGGCCCCGATCGCCACCAGCCGGGGCCCCAGTGGCGCCCCCACGCTCCGGCCCACCGCCGACACGGCTTCCGAGGGCAGCGCCGCCGAGCCGAGGCAGGCGGCCAACAGCTCGGCACCCAGGGGGAGTTGCCTCGTCAGAAGCTCCTCCTCGCGGACCGCCTTGCGATCGCCCGTCGACGGCGCCCGGGCCGACCACCGGTGGACGCCCACCGCCAGCAGCAGCCCGACGGCCGGCCCGGTGCCGCCACCGAGCAGTGCCGTCGCCGCGAGCCCGACGACGACCGCCGCCACCGCCTGCCGCCGACGCCCAACCCCCAAGGCCGTCAGCCCGGTTCGATTCCGAGCCTCCTGCCGCTCGCGGGCCCGGGCGAACACCCCTCGGCGCCTCACCCGGCCGCGCACCCACGCCCACCCCAGGACAGCCGCGCCTGCTGGGAGGATGGCCGCCGCCCACTCGATGCCCCGGATCACCCCGCCCCCGCCCCGAGCACTCGTGCGCGCACCCGGGACAGCCCGCAGTGCCGCTCGTCCGCCCGCGGAGCCGGTGCGACGCGGTCGGCGAGTCGACGCCGCCCGCCCCGCCCCGGGGGCTCCTCCAGCGCCCCTCGGGCCGCAGCCCGGACGATGCGCGCCGTCCAGAGCACACCCAGCCCCTCCAGGACCGCCCCCGCCACGAGGCAACCCAGCCCGGACGGGGTGTGCAACAGGACCTCCAGCGGACGCGCCCCGAGCGCGGCACCGAGGAACAGTCCGACACCGGGCAAGGCGGCCAGGACGGCGATCGTCGCGCGCGGCCCGGCCAGTTCCCCGGCGATCTCCTCCGCGAGTGCCCGCTCGCCGCGCAGCGCCTCCGCGACCCGGTCCAGGGCGGCGGCCAGCCCCGACCCGCTGTCCGCGGCCACCCGCCAGCAGGCCGCGATGGCCGCGGCCCCACGACCGCCCGGCAGTTCGGCCAGCAGGTGCAGCGCGGCGGGCACGTCTCCGCCGTACCGGCCCGCCGCCAATCGGGCCACCGGCTCCTCACCGAGCCTGCGCAGCGCCTCCGGGGCGGCGGCGAGCCGCGCGGTGACCAGGTGCAGCGCCTGTTCCGGCGTCGCCCCGCCCCGCAACTCCCCTGCCAGACCCGCGCAGAGGTCCACCACGGCCGCGGCCCGGTGTCCGGCCTCCGCCGCCAGGCGTCGCCGCAGCCGCCAGCTGCGCAGCGGCGGAACGGCCAGGACTGCCGCGAGCGCCGGCACCGCCGAGGCGGTGGCCTGCCCGGCAGCCAAACCCAGCGGCAGGACCAGGAGTTCGGGCGCCAGGAACTCCGGCAACCGGCCCCGGCTCCGACCCCGAACAATCCGCCTCCGCCCTCGGCTCCGCTCCACGACCTCCGCGCCCGGCCACCGCACCGGAGGCCCACTGCCCGCCAACACCAGCCTGGAACGTCGCCCACCCGGCAACTGCTCCTGCACCGCCCGCCATGCGGCGGCGGCCACCAGGCACAGCACCACCGTCCAGCCCAGTGCGATCTGACTTTGCGCCATGTCGGTCACCTCCGTTGCCTCCAGTCCTTCCGGCCCTGGCCACCAAGCAGCACCAGGGCGCCCACGGCGCACCCGCCCAGCAGCAGGGCGAAGGCGAGTTCCACCACCCGCACGTCCGCGCCGACCGCCCTCGCCGCCGCGATCACGACCGCCCCGGCCCGAGCGACACCCCGCGCGCCGCCAGCAGTCCGACCAGCCGCGCCCAACCCGCACCGGGACGCATGCCGCCGGCCGCGGGGAAGGCCACGGCGGGTGTGGTCACGGCCGAGCCGTCTCCCGCCCCGGCCAACGTGTGGACCTCCGCCACCCGGCGCCGCCCCGAACCCGGATCGCGGACCAGGTGCACCACCACGTCGAGTGCGGCCCGCAGTTGGCTGTGCAGCGCCGCGCGGTCGAGACCGGCGAGCGCGCCCAGGGCCTCCAGCCGGACCGGCACGTCCGCCGCCGTGTTGGCGTGGACCGTGCCGCAGCCGCCCTCGTGCCCGGTGTTCAGCGCGGCCAGCAGGTCCGACACCTCGGGCCCGCGGACCTCGCCGATCACCAGCCGGTCCGGGCGCATCCGCAGCGCCTGGCGGACGAGGTCGCGCAGGGTGAACTCGCCCAGCCCCTCCTGGTTGGGCGGCCGGCCCTGGAGCCGGACCACGTGCGGATGGGCCGGTCGCAGCTCGGCGGAGTCCTCGGCGACCACGATCCGCTCGTCCGGCCCGGCCAGGCCGAGCAGGGCTGACAGGAGCGTGGTCTTGGCTACCCCACCTATGTACCGCCCCTGGAAGTCCTCCCGCTCTCCCCCTGTGTGACTACAGATCGAGCGGAGCCCAACCATGCGAGTACTGTGCGCAATCCGTCTGTCGAACCTGACCGATAACACCACCAGCCCAACCCGGCAGCGCAAGAAGACCCGGGGATGGTGCGACACCAACGGCGCGAACGTCGTCGGCGAAGCGTTGGATTTGGACGTCTCAGCCTCGAAGGTCGGCCCCTTCAAGCGCCCGGAATTGGGCAAGTGGCTGGAACGGCCGAACGATTATGACGCAATTGCATTTTGGCGCCTCGACCGCGCAGTCAGGTCAATGGCTGATATGGCAGCACTGGGCGAGTGGGCAAAGCTTCACGGAAAGCTGCTCGTTTTTGTCGAGGGCCCGGGAGGGGCGCCGCTCGTTCTCGACATGCGGGAAACCTCACTCGTTTCAGAGCTAATTATGATGCTTCTGGCCTTTGCGGCTCAGATGGAGGCGGAGGCGATCCGGGAACGAGTCCTTGGATCTCGGGCTGAACTCCGAAGCCAGGGACGCTGGCACGGCGGGCGAATTCCATACGGCTGGACTGTCACAGAGAACCCCGAAGGAAAGGGATGGGTTCTCGTAGAGTGCCCCGAAACGGGCCCCATCGTACGCGAGATTATTCGGCGGGTAATTGCTGGAGAGTCGATCTACTCGATAGCCAACGACCTCGATAGCCGCAAAGTCCCAACCGCAACCGATCGCGAGAAAATGCGAAAGACCGGCAAGCTTCCCCAGAAGCCCAAGAAATGGGACCATCAGCATATTTCGGCAATGCTCCGTTCCGAGCATCTGCGCGGCTACACCCTTCACGACCCGGATGCCACCGCGAAGCGTGAACGACGGGCCAAAGGCTCGGAGTTCGAGGCATGGGAAGGCCGCCCCCTCCTCGATAGCACGGGGCACCCTCGAATCGACCGGCCTCCACTTATCAGCGATTCAGACTGGTACAAGCTCCAGGCCATCATGGAGACCAAATCCCGCCCCGAAGCAATCATCCACAGCGCCGAATCCCGACTTGTCCGGGTCGCCTATTGTGGTGGAATCAATCGCGACGGATCGATCTGCGGAGCACCCATGTATGGCAGCAGCAAGAAGAGGCGAAGCAATAGGCGCACTGCCAAAGAATGGGCGGGAAGTCATGTTCGAGTCTATCGATGCAAGATTCGCGGAATGGGCCACTCCGTCGAAGCGGACGCCGACATTCTTGAGAAATGGGCAGAAGGAGAATTCCTGAAGCGGATCGGACATCTGCAAATCACACTCCAGGTCGAAGACCCCGGAGAGGACCACTCCACGGAAATCGAAAGAGTAAAGGAAAGCATTTCGCGACTTCGGCGAGACCGGAGCGCGGGCTTGTATGACGAAGACGATGAAGTCGAGTACGGGCGAATGATGGAATCTCTCCTGAGCGAACGAAAGCGACTGAAGGCGCTTCCTTCACGCCCGCCGGGTGTTTCCCAGGTCCCTACCGGCCGTACCTATGCCGACTTGTGGCATGAGGCGGGCGAAGACCAGAAGCGCCACATGATGGTGGAGGCGGGCGCACGGTTGGTTGTTGTCAAGGGGAGGCCCGTCGGACCCGGATTCGATTACGGACGACTGTCCTTCGCAATCGGTGAGCACGACGACCCGGAGGCAACGGAACTAGCCGCTCTGGCCCGCGTCCAGGCCGCCTGACGGCCCCCTACAGCCCCGCCTGGCCTCCGTTGGTCGGGCGGGGCTTCTTCACGCCCTCAGGCGGGCATCTACGGCCTTCTGGGGCGGTGCCCGCGCGGGATGCCTGCCTCTCCAGCGCTGGCCCGGACTGCCAAGGATGGTGTTTTGGCGTTTTGATGCCTCTTCTCAACACACTAAAGAAAACTCTTAGGGAAGTCAGGATCGACGTCCCAAACACCAAACCACCATCGTGACCGACCAGCGGCCGGCGGTTGAGCGCGCTGCCCCTCACATAGCCCCGCCCGACCTGACTTCTGTCATACACGCATCTTGCCTGAGTCTCAGCAGTACGGGCGGACAGCGCCGGTGGTGGTGTAGTGACGGTTTGACGAGTTTTCCAGTACGTCATAGAGAACTCTTAAGCAAACCGGAAACGACGCCAAATCACCTGTTCGTCATCCTGGACACCCGGGAAGCTCTTGCGCTCAAGTCCCCCCCGAGAAAGCGAGGGACGACCCGCTCACGCAGGGGCGGGAATGTCTTGCGCTCTAGAGAGGGGCGAGAGAAGCCTTAGGAAGGGGGTTCCCATGCCATCTGTGCTGATACGAGATCCCGGCGTCCAGAAGAGGACGGCGCCGTTCGTTGTCTCGATCCGGAGTTCCGGAGGCGTCAATACGATCAGCGGGTATGCCGTTCGGTTCGGCGAGCTGAGTCACGATCTCGGAGGGTTCCGGGAGCGGATCGACCCGGCCGCGTGGAATCCGGCGACGGACCGAAGCGATGTGCTGGCCACGTTCAACCACAACATGGACCACGTCCTCGGCCGGCGCAGCTCGGGAACGCTCCGGCTTGCTGCGGACGCGACGGGGATTCGCTACGAGATCGACGTCCCGAACACCCAGGCCGGTCAAGACGTCGCCGAGTTGATCCGGCGGGGCGACGTGATCGGCAGCTCGTTCACTTTCCGGGTCAACCCCGGCGGCCAGAAGCGGGCCAGCGACGACGACCCCGAGACCGGCCTTCCCGTTCGCGTGATCACGTCGATGACCGTCTACGAACTCGGCCCGGTGACCAACCCGGCCTACCCAACGACGACCACCAGCGCCCGTTCCCTGGACGCTGCCTATCCGATGGAGGGTGACTCCCGCATGACCGACGCGCCTATCCGAACGGCGGACGGCTTCCTACCGGTGAACCGGCGCACCATCCCGAATGGGGCGTCGTGGACGGCCACGGAACCGGCCGCGCTGTGGGTCAACATGATCGGCCCGAAGTCTCGCTTCCTGGCGAACATCCCGGCTTCGAACAAGCTGACCATGCACGAGGCTTCGATGATGCTCCCGGCGGTCAAGACCGCCGACGGCGGATACGTGGATGCCAACTCCCTGATCCCGGAGCCGGGCACGGACCTGCCCTCCCGCACCTGCTGGGCGGCCAAGTTCGGCGCGGTGGAGAAGGCGTCGTCCGAAGTCCTTCAGGACGCCCGTCCGGATCTCGTCGCCGGGATCAACCAGTCTCTTGCACTCGCCATGGCACGCGGGATCGACAACGGGCTGTTCAACGGCGCTGGACCGGCCGATCCGAACGACAGCCGTCGGGTAACTGGCCTTCTGTTTCAGGGAGTTACCAAGCACGCGGCTCCGTCCGTTGCGGAGATCAGTGCCGCAATCAAGCGCCTGGAAGGCTCCGACGCCGAAGCTACGGTCCTGTGGGCCGACCCGGTGGCAGCCGAGGCGCTTCGGGCGGAGATCCCTGCCGCTCAGTGGACGGAGGGAATCTACGGGCTGATCCCGGTCGTCTCGCGACGTCTTCCCGCCAACACCGTTGTGGTGGCGGACAGTTCGCGGATCTTCGTCGGGCTCCACAGTGGCATCTCGATCACGGTTTCACGATCCGCGCCGGAGGCGTTCGCCCAGGACCGCGCGCTGTTCCGTGCCCTTGCGCGCGTGGCCGGCGTCTGGGTGCAGGAAGCCGGGTCGGTGCAGATCGTGAGCGCCACGCTCCCGGACAAGACCCCGGACCTTCGGGCACTCGCTGACCAGCCGGAGCCGGACATGAACTCTCCCCAGATGCTCGCCGCCCAGGCCGCGCGGCACGCACAGGAGATGGCCGACCGCCAGGGCGACCCAGGCAAGCGCTTCACGGTGTCGGCGCCGAAGCTGTCGGACGACGACGCCCAGCGGCTCCGCGACCGCCAGCGACGGGCACGGGCACAGCAGTGATCACGACCACTGGAGGTAGGGGGGTGTCCTGGGTATGGGGGTGCTGAGGAAGGGGGCGGCCTGTCTCGCCGCCCTGTGGCGCTGGCACGGCCGACCGCCGCACCGTGAACCACTGCTGACCGAGATCGCCGCGCGTCTGGCCGAGATCGGGCTCAGGAACGTGCCGGTGCCCTGCCAGCGCTGTACCGGCACAGGCCACGTGGCTGCCGTCGTACTGGCCTGGACGAAGCCGATCCGCGACGGCGGAAGGCGTGAGCGTCACAACGTCCACGCGTCGTGCCTCGGGTGTTGGCGGGACACAGGCCGGAACGACGGCTTGCCCGTGCTCGAAGGCGCGAGACTCCACCAGCGCCGGACGCCGAAGTCAGACGCAGTGATCATCTGCACCTGATGTCCGGTGCTCCGGCTGCCGGGCGGGGGGAGAGCACAGTCGAAGTTCGCGGCCTGGCCGCTCAGCGATCCCGGTCCCAGCTCGAAACACGCACCCTGGGTGTGATGCCATTTTCACGCCCCCGTGGGTCAACTTGCTTGAATCTCAGACTAGTTGGCAAGTCAAGCCCGCGAGAAAGACTACCTGTAAGCGGTCTTAGCCGCCTGATCAGGGCAGGCAGGGTTCCCCAAACAGCAAAGAGACCCCAGCGGATTCCCGCTGGGGTCTTTCTGCGTTCTGGGTCAACCTACGGCGTGTACTCGTAGCCGATGGTGAACCGGGGAGGCAGGCAAGCCTCCGTGTACTCGATCAGCCCTTCGTCGTCCGACCAGCGGTGGACGAGAGCCAGGATCGAGCTGCCAACCGGTACCGCCAAGGCGGCGGCTTCGCGCTGGTCTGCCGTGCGCGCGTGCATGTCGTCGCGTGCCGCTGTGATGGTTCGGCCAGTGGCTTCGAGGACGCGCGCCGTGATTCCGTCGTTCCGCCCCGGAGCCGTGTTGAGCAAGTCGGGCACCAGCGCGGCGAAGTGCGCGGGGTACCAAGACACCGCGAAGAGGGTTCGAGACTTGCCGCGCCCAGCGATGTACTCGCGGCGCACCAGCTGGGCGCCGTGCTCCAGGTCGAAGAGATCCGCGACGTAGAGCGGCGGGATGACGAGTTCGGCAGCCGTTACGCGACTGGTCTCGCCCTCCATGAGGCTGGACTGAACCCTCTGCACCCGGGCAAGACGGTCCCGACTGCTGGCGCTCACGCGTGGATCATCCGCGACGAATGTTCCACGCGGTGAAGTGCGGAGATAGCCCTCCACCTGTAGGTGCTGAAGTGCCCGGCTGACCGTGGCCACGGCAACGTTCCAGCGCCCGGCGATCTCCTTGTTGCTGGGCAGCTTCGCGCCCGGCTCCAGCTCCCCTGACAGGATTCGCTGACGGAAGTGGTCTGCGATCACAGACCACGTTTTCGGCGTCTTGCTCGGCATGTTCGCTCGCTTCCGCTCGGTGGGCGACCCCCGTTTGAGCAGACTAGTTCACTCGCAACCGTAGCGGCCGAACTAGGCCACTCTTCATTCTGGACTAGTTCACTGACTGGCCGTCATGCGATCGGCGGTCGGTCTTGGCCCGAGGGAGCATGCATGCAGGTCACGGCGGGAAAGTGTGTGTGCGGCAAGTCGATCAGCGGCACCGTGGGCACGGACGGCGTCAGCACGTGGTCGTGCGTCTGTCGCCGGTTCGGCTACCTGTTGCCGCCGGACTACGCGCTGACGCACCCGGACGAGTCCCGCATTCAGGTCTGCGGCCGGAAGCGGCTCACCAGCGTGCCCGCCCCGGTCATGGCGTGAAGGCCCGTTCCCGGTGCCGGCTGTGGTTCCACCGGGCGACTCACCCGGTAGGCACAGCTCGGATGCTCTGGGGCTTGCACATCCAATTCATGTGGCCCGTAACGATGTTCAGCCCACGGCGCCGCCAGATCATCCGTGACGAACGCGCCTACGTCCGACGTCTGAGACTTCGCGCGGAACTCGACCGGCGCCGCCTGAGACTGCCGCCGTCCCCCGAGTAGCACCCATCGACTCCCGTTCCGGCCGATTTCTCCGCCAAGAGATCCCGGCGGGGAACGGGTTGCACAACCCGGGGATGAACGTCCCCGGTCGCACTGCCAAACCGGCACGGCGCCTGCCGTGCACACGAGTCGAAGGAGGAACGTTCATGAGCGAGTCCCTGAACTTCAACCCGCCGTCGCACCCCGGCCTGGAGTGGTCGGTGGCGATGCAGAGCCAGCTGGACGACCAGGTCCAGTGCTTCGCCGTCGCCGACGCCGGTAACGGCCGGGTGGTCATCGCCAACATCGACAACGAGAACGCCGTGATCACCGGCACCTCCGGTGAGCTGCGGAAGCTCAAGGCCGCCTTCGTCTCCGGGCAGTACGACCACCTGATCGGCGCCTGACACATCAGCAAGTGAGTGAGAGGCGACCGCCCCAATTCAGGTGGGGCGGTCGCCCCTTCCTACCCTACGAGAAGGGAGCACCGCCGTGCAGACCGCGCTTTCGAGGCTGGTCACAGACCCGGCCGTTTTCCGCAAGGCGTGGCCGTCGGTTCCCACGGTCTTCAACCGAGACGTTGCAGACCTTCAACTCCTCGCCACTCGCCAAGCGGCGCGGGAGATCCTGGCTGACCCGGACGTCCGCCCCTACAGTTTCGGGATGGTCCGGAGCGGCGGCCTGACTGCCGAACGCGCATCCGCCGACCACCCCACGGACACGCTCGTCTTCAACGGGCTGCATCAGAGCTACCCGCCGATCGTGGCGTTCTGCAAGGAACTGTCCGCCCAGCTCGGCCACCCGATCACCGGAAATCTCTACCTCACCCCCGCTGGTGAGGCTCAAGGATTCGGCTGGCACTGGGACTGCCACCACGTTCTTATCGCCCAGACCGAAGGCGCGAAGCGGTGGCAGCTCTTTCGGCCCACGTTCGTGGACCCGCTGGAGCACCGACACCACAACTGGTCGAGGATCGGGTTCGCTCCGGAGGACAAGGAACGCTTCGATACGACGGACCCGGATTTCGAGTTCAACCTGACGGCAGGGCAAGTGCTGTTCATCCCACGCGGTTGGGTTCATGCGGGTCGGACCGGCCCTGACCAACCCAGTCTCCACATTACGTTCGGCGTGCAACTTCTCACCGAACACTGGGCGCTGCAAAAGCTGTTGGATGCTGGTGGGGAGTCGGTGGAGCTGCGCGGCGCCTTGCCTCCGGACCTTGCGGGCAGCGACTTCGAAGCTCTCGCGGAACGCCTTCGTTCCACGCTGGTGCAGTGGGCGACCAAGCAGCCGGCGGAGGAACTCGTGATGAAGCTCCGATCCGCGCAACGGATGTCCATCTACCACGGGACGCCGCAGTAGGGGCGTTGGGGAAGACTGTCGGGATGGGAGTGGATCGGGCTACCAGCGGCAGGCACCGGCGGATGTGCCAGTGGGGCGGGTGCCAGAACTACGCCAATCTTCGGGACCTCGACACGGACTGTGACTTCTGCCTCGGCTGTGCTCTGGCGATGCTGTGCGCGGCGCAAGATCCGATCACGGACTACGTCGAGTTCGACGGGGACGAGTACACCAAGGCTCTGGAGACGCGGGCCCCGTTCGCCTTACTCGGTTGGCCCTTACCGCCGAACGGCGTTGGCCACTAGCCTCTAAAGGACGGCGAGGGAGAGGTAAGGACCGTGCTCGAACCCGACGACGAGACCATGTCCGACTGGTACGCCGCGCGGAGCAACCGGCACCGACCGCCGGGCACCCGGGACGCCATGGCCCTGGACCCCGGGGCCCAGCACGGTCTTCTCTTTCAGGACACGCCCCGTCTGGTGGTCGAGTGGGACGGCTCGGAGTGGCAACCGGTAGGCGTAGCCGCCAACTACTCAGAGGCGTACTCGGTCATCGTTCGGCGGGGTGCCGACTCCGTTCCGCCGCAGGATGACACCCCCGTTGCGCTACTGCGGAAGGGAAGCGGTCGGCACCGTAGGAACTGACGGCGCTACCCGCGTTCTTCCCGGCCCCGTCCGGGTTCGCCTGGTCGGGGCTACTTTGTGCGGTCTGTCACGAAGCTCCCCATCCCGGTCTCAGTCCGGATCAGTCCATCCTCGCGGAGCGCCGCCGTGACCTTTTGAACAGTCGCACGCGCTACTCCGAAATCCCGTTCGAGTTGCACCGCCGAAATCAGGTGGCCGGGCGCATACTCGCCGCTTTCGATCTTGCGAGCGATCTCGTCGCGGATCTGTCGCCACTTGGGGCGGGTCGGGTCGAACTCCATGCCACGAAGGTAACCGTCGGCGGGCGCTGACGGGAGTCGGGTGCTATAGGGGGCGATAGACAGGGGTAGGGACCCCTAGTAAGGTCTGCACAACAGAAAACCCGGCGACCGCGCCAACGGTCCCGGGGATGGCCCTAGCTTTCTCGGAGCTAAGACATGACTCAGCTTATCGTCCTGGCCGCACTCTGGGTGCTGCGCTTGCTGCTGCCGGCACGCGGAGAGCACCGCCGCCGGACCCTGGTGATCTGCGGTCCCGAGGTGTTCCGGCTCGCGGTGCCGAAGCGCGTCATCTGCGCTCCCACCCGTCCTGTCTCACTGCTCGATCTGCGCGAAACCGTGCAGTACTGCCCCGGCCCTCTCGTCCGACCGCACCTGATCGCATGGGAGCGCATGACCCCCGCACAGCAGGAAGTCATTCAGCGACGTCACGCGGACGACATGGCACGACGCTGGGAAGCCATCGTGGTGGCCGAACTTGCACGGGACGCGAACGACCAGCGGAGGCGCCGCGCCGCGCTGTTCGCTGCTGCACTCGACTTGCCCGACCCCATGCACTGGCTCGACAGCATCACGACCGGTGTCCCTCACACTCTCGCCGGGGCAGTGGCCCAGTGAGCAAGGTGTTCATGAAGGACTTGCCGGACGGTACTCGCCGGGGCAACACGCGGGGGCTGCTGGCAAGCGAACGGAACGGGTGGCGGGTCTTCACGGGCGGTCGCCCGATGGTGCGGGTGATACACCGCCCCCGCGCGTCCAACGACACCCGTCCGTGGGTCGACGCCTACGGACGCCGGTACTTCTCGCGTGACTGCTGGGCAGTAGGCGGAAAGTAGCACGTCACAGCCCCGTTCGGGTTCGCCTGGGCGGGGCTCTCTCGGGAGCTTCTAGAGGCGGTACATAGGCAACGTGGTCTTCCCCGAGCCAGTCCCACCGGACACCAGCAGTGACAGCCGGGCCCGCACGATGCCCGCGAGCAGTTCCGCACCCTCCGGTGGAAGCGACCCGCCCGCCACCAACTCGTCGAGCGTGAACGGCCGGGAGCGGCAGACCCGCAGCGAGATGTGCGTGCAGCCGGCCGCGATCGGCGGCAGCACCGCGTGCAGCCTGGTGCCGTCCGGCAACCGGGCGTCCACCCAGGGGCGGGCGTCGTCCAACCGCCGGCCGGCCGCGGTGGCCAGCCGGTGGGCCAGCCGCCGCACCGCCTCGGCGTCGGCGAAGCGGACACCGGTGGCTCGCTGCAGGCCGCCGCCACGGTCGACCCACACCTCCTCCGGACCGTTCACCAGGACGTCCGTGACGTCGGGTGCCGCCAACAGCCGCTCCAGCGGGCCCGCACCCACCAGTTCGGCGCGCAGCGAGCGCACGGTGTCCAGGACCTCGTCCCCGCCGAGCGGCGGGCGGGTGGCCCGCAGCGCTGCCGCGACCGAGCCCACCGTCGGGGCGGCCCCCGACTCGGCCAGTCGCAGCCGGACCGCGTCCACCAGGGCCGCCGTCCGCTGCTCGCGGGCCGTCCGGCCATACGGGCAGGGCCCGTGCCCGGGCTCCGGCGGCACGCCGGGCACCGGCACGCTCCGCAGCGGCCGGTGCTCCCGCGCACCGCCGTCCTGGCCGGGCGTGCCACCCCGGAGGACCGTTCCACGCAGACGGCCCATCAGTACACACCTCCCCCGACCGCCGGCACCGGCGGCAGCACCTCGTTCAGGAAGCTCGCGCAGAAGCGCGCGAGCGGGCCGCTCTCCCGGATTCCGGGCGGGACGCCCTTCACGACGTCCTGGGCCAGGCCCGGCTCCGGCTCCACCTCCCCCGCCAGCGGCAACCGCAGCCCTCGGACGATCTGCCGGGCCGGCAGCCCGCCGGCCCGCACCGGCCGCACCACGGCCCGCACGTCCCCGAGCCGCATCCGGGCCGCCGCGGCGACGCGGTCGGCAGCGGCCACCGCGCGCAACTCGGCCGACACCACCAGGAGCGCCAGGTCGGACTGCTCCAGCGCCTGCCCCGCGGCCGCGTCGAGGTGTCGGGGCACGTCGACCACCACCAGCCCGCCGCGCCGCCTGGAGGCGGCCAGCACGCTGCGCATGGCCTCCGGCGGCACCGTCAGGGTGTCGCCGCGGTCCCAGGAGAGACAGGACAGCGCGGAGAGCCGCTTGAGCACCGGCAGCGCCCGGGCCAGCTCGGCCCCGCTGACCCGCCCGCGGGAGCCCGCCAGATCGGGCCAGCGCAGCCCGCTGACCCGCTCGCCGCCGAGCAGGATGTCGAGGCCCCCGCCCAGCGGATCGCCGTCCAGCAGCATCGTCCGCCGTCCCGCCCGCGCGGCCGTGACCGCCAGCGCGCAGGCCAGGGTCGAGGCCCCGGCCCCGCCCGAGCCGCCGAGCACCGCGACGGTGACCGCCGGGCAGCCGACGCCTTCGGCCGCGTCGGCGATCCGGTCGAGCAGCCAGGCCTCCGCGTCGGGCAGGAACAGCACGTGTTCGGCCCCGAGTTGGACGGCTCTGACCCACACCCCGGGGTCGTCCAGGTCCAGCCCGAGCAGCAGCACCCCGCCGCGCCGCCCCAGCGCGGAGCAGCGGACGGCCTGGTCGTCCCCGACCAGGACCAGCGAGGCCCCTTCCCAGAGGGCCCGCGTCGGCGGGGCGCCCCGGACCAGCCTCGGCTCGGTGCCCGCCGCCGCGCAGACCCGCAGCAGGTGCTCGGCCAGGCCCTCGTCCTCGGTGACGATGAGCGGCCCGGCGACCGCGGGGCCCTCGGCGGTGATGTGGTCGGCGATCGGCGTCGACATGGATGCTCCCCTCCGCGCCGCCTGCCACCAGGCCGGCGACGCACGTCGGACGATTCCGGCGGGCGGCCGCCCGACAGGCCTCTGAGGGAGGAAGGGGTGAGGCCCTGCCCGGCGACCGCCGCCGGTCATCACGGTGGGGGGAGATCCGGATTCCGTCATCCGGCATTCGATTGCCTGTGGATAACCCGTGGGCTGTGGATGAAATCGTTCACCCGGGCGGGGGGCTAATCGGCGAAGAATTGACGAAAAGGGGTCACCGAGATGAACCGGCGGTCCGTCGCACCCCGTTCGACCGATCTCTCCGACCCCCGCCCGCCGCCTTCCGGACACCGCCTCCGGGCGGGCTCGCGGCACCGATCGGAACCAGCCGTTCGATCTCCGACGAACATGAGCGAATGGCAACGCAGAGTGACGGAAGTCGATCGGCGGGCCGAGGTGTCGACACCCCCTGTAGGCCGCCGAGGCCAGGACGGCGGCTCCGCCGCGAGAGGCGTTCAGGCCCTGAAAATGGCCCCGGACGTGCGACGACCCCCGCCGGGGGGGAGAGCGGGGGTCGTCTATCCACAGCCCGGCTCGGGGGGGAGGAGCCGGACCGGGTTAGCACGGTCGCGAACGATCCGTGACTTCCATGGTGTACCCGAGCGGCCAGAAACACAAACCCGCACGCCCGCGAGTACGCCGAATGGCGGGGTGTTTTGCGGCTCCCTCTATCCTCGGTTCCCGTGGACACCACCGAGAACGCCGACGACCACGCCGACGAGTCCCAGGGCGACACCACCGGCGCCGAAGAGCTCCGCCCGCAAGAGCTCCGCCCGCCCGTTCGCCCGAGGCCCGGAGGGCCGCGCACGGCGGCCTTCTTCGACCTCGACAAGACCATCATCGCCAAGTCGAGCGCGCTGGCCTTCAGCCGCCCCTTCTACCAGGGCGGTCTGATCAACCGTCGGGCCGTACTGCGCAGCGCGTACGCCCAGTTCGTCTTCCTGGTCGGCGGCGCCGACCACGACCAGATGGAGAAGATGCGCGAGTACCTCTCCGCGCTCACCCGGGGCTGGAACGTCCAGCAGGTCCGCGAGATCGTCGCCGAGACCCTGCACAACCTGATCGACCCGATCATCTACGACGAGGCGGCCTCGCTGATCGAGCAGCACCACGCGGCCGGCCGGGACGTGGTGATCGTCAGCAGCTCCGGCTCCGAGGTGGTCGAGCCGATCGGCCGGCTGCTCGGCGCGGACCACGTGATCGCCACCCGGTTGAAGGTCGAGGACGGCTGCTACACCGGCGAGATCGAGTACTACGCCTACGCCGAGAACAAGGCCGCGGCCATCCGGGAGTTGGCCGCGACCGAGGGCTACGACCTGGCCGCCTCGTACGCGTACAGCGACTCCTCCACCGACCTGCCGCTGCTGGAGGCGGTCGGCCACCCGTCGGCGGTCAACCCCGACCGCGCGCTGCGGAAGGAGGCGCAGGCCCGGGAGTGGCCGGTGCTGGTCTTCGACAAGCCGGTGGAACTGCGGCGGCGGCTACCCGAGTTCTCCGCTCCGAGCGGCTCGGTGCTGACCGCCGTGGCGGTCGGGACGGCCGCGGTGACCGCCGGGGTGATCTGGTACCTGGCCCGCCGGCGGCGCCCGCTCGCCTGAGGCGCCGGGGCCCACACCCCCGGAATCCTTGGCCAAAACGGGCAATCGGGACAGACTTCTCGTTTCGGGTTCCCCTTTCGCCCGAAACGCGATACAAATGAAGCACGGCCCGCGAGACCCGGTCAGGACCTAAGAGGTCAAACCGACAACGCAGTTCAGGCCCCACGGACCGCACGTACAGATATCCGGGCACCCACATGCAGCCGACCCGCTGTCGGGCCGCCGGACCAGACGAACGGGCAGGATCCCCGTCTGATCGGCACTTCCGGTGCATGCATGGTCACCCGGTATCTGCACCAGCGGCGGCACCCGGCAGGATCAGGTGCCGCCGCATCTTCGTTCCCGCACGCCTCCAGGGTTCCCACGCGCTTCCCGACGTCCGCACGCCCCTCGCGGGGCGTGCGCGCCGCTCCACGTCCGGCCGCTCAGACCATCCCGCGCTGCATCGCCTCGCAGACCGCCGTGCTCTCCCGCACGCCGAGCCGCAGCGCCCGGCCACAGTGGGCGATCCAGGCCGCCATCCCGTCCGGGGTGCCCGCCAGGTAGCCGGCCAGGGCCCGGCGGTAGGCGGCGGTGCCGAGCTCCGCCAGGCCGACCTCGGCCGGGCAGATCGACTTCGGGTCGAGCCCCTCGGCGATCAGCACGATCCGCTGGGCGGCCCGCGCGATCACCCCGTTGTGGGTGCCGAACGGCCGCAGCGCGAGCAGTTCGCCGTGCACCACCGAGGCCACGACGAGGGCCGGCGTGCCCACGCCCTGGCCCTCCGCGCGCGCCACCAGCAGTCGGGAGAGCTGGTCGAGCCGGGCCGCGACCTCCTCCGCACCGGGCGCCGGCGGCAGCGCGGGCAACGGCCCGTCCGCGGCGTCGACCTCGACGCTCTCCACCGGCTCCAGTGCCAGCGGGAACAGCTCCTCTGCGCCCTCCCCGGCCCGCCGCGGACGACCGGCGGCCGGATCGCCGTCACCGACCGCGAGCAGGTGCAGCCGGGCCAGCACCTGGAGCGGCGAGTGCCGCCAGATGCTGAGCAGCTGGCCGGCCTCGGCGGCGATCCGCAGGGCCGCGCCGACCGTCCGGGCTTCGGGGTCCGCGCCGAAGTCGCTGCGGCGGCGGACCTCCTCCAGCGGCCAGTCGGCCCCGGCCAGGGCCGCCGACGCGCGGGCTCCGCGCAGCGCGGACTCGGAGGTGACCTCGGCCGCGCGGCGGCGCATCACCCGGTGGCCGTAGAGCCGGTCGACGGCCTTGCGCACCTCGGCCACCGCGTCGGGCACCCCGGGGAGCTGGGCCAGCGGGGCGAGGGGATCAGTTCCAGTGCTCACCTACCCGAGAGTAATGAACGGGCCGCCCCTCCCGGAACAGCAACCCCGCATCACCCGTTAGAGGCAATCCTCACTTCCCGCCCCCGGCGAAACCCAAACCCCGGCTAGCATGACCACTATCGGAGACGATAACGATTTCCAACTGGGGAACGCGTCGCGCGCCCTGGGCAGGCGGCCCACCCCGAGGGCCCTGAGTGAGAGCCGGAGTCCCCAGATGAAAATCGCCTTCGTCGGCAAGGGCGGCAGCGGGAAGACCACGCTGTCCGCACTGTTCATCCGCCACCTGGCGGCCATGGGCCGACCGGTCATCGCCGTGGACGCCGACATCAACCAGCACCTGGGCCCGGCCCTCGGCCTGACGGACGACCAGGCCGCAGAACTGCCCTCGCTGGGCAGCCGCCTGCCGGAGATCAAGGAGTACCTGCGCGGCAGCAACCCGCTGATCCGCTCCTCCGACGAGATGATCAAAACCACGCCGCCCGGCCGCGGTTCGCGACTGCTGCGGATCGTCGAGGAGAATCCGGTCTACGCCTCCTGCGCCCGCCCGATCGCGCTGGACGAGGGCTCGGTCCGACTGCTGGCCACCGGCGCGTTCACCGTGGAGGACCTCGGGGTGGCCTGCTACCACTCCAAGGTCGGCGCGGTGGAGCTGCTGCTCAACCACCTGCTGGACGGCCCGGGCGAGTACCTGGTGACCGACATGACGGCGGGCTCGGACTCCTTCGCCTCCGGCCTGTTCACCCGCTTCGACCTGACCTTCCTGGTGGCCGAGCCGACCCGCAAGGGCGTCTCCGTCTACCGCCAGTACAGGGACTACGCCCGCGACTTCGGCGTGCGACTGAAGGTCGTCGGCAACAAGGTGCAGAGCCCGGACGACCTGGCCTTCCTGCGCCGCGAGGTCGGCGACGACCTGCTCACCACCTTCGGGCAGTCGGACTGGGTGCGCCGCCTGGAGCAGGGTGCCGAACCGCCGCTGAAGTCCCTGGAGCCGGCCAACCGGACGGTGCTGGAGGAGCTGCGGATCGAGGCCGACGCGGCGTACGGACGGCGGGACGCCCGCCGCTACACCGAGCAGGCGGTGCTCTTCCACCGCCGCAACGCGGAGAGTTGGGCCAACTCCAAGGTCGGCATCGACCTCGCGACCCAGGTGGACGAGGACTTCGTCCTGGGCGGGCTCGCGGACGACGGCGAGCACACGGCCCCGGCGGGCGCCCACGTCTGACCGGCACCGCCGCAGTCGAACGGGCCGCGGCCTCCCCACCCCGGGGAGGCCGCGGCCCGTTCCTCGTGCCCGGGCGCGTCCACGCGCCGCCCGCTCCCGAGGCCGACCGACCCACCGCCACCAGCAGATTCCCGACCGTTCGGCCACCACCCATTGGAGTGAACCAGGGGGTTTTCCGCTTCCCTCCCGGAACCACGCTGTGCAAAGCTTTCATTACCCTCGGTTTACCGAGTCTTGATGGTTCGTCCGGCGGCCCCGGTGAGACGTCCCGCACCTCGCCCGGAGTCCTGGCGGGCCTGATGGTCAACGCCGGCCGGTGGCGCCCGCACTCCCCCGCCGCGCCCACGCCATCCCGCCACACCGTCGCGCCCACGACAGCCGATCCGCCCCGGAGCCCCACCCCCGGACTCACCGCCGGACCTGACTGCGTTCGCTCCCCCGGACAGACGGGAAGACAATGACCCTCGACATCTCCAGTGCCCCCATCGCCTCCGACACCACCGACCACGCACCGCCGGGCCCCGGCCCCCGGATCCGCTGGGCCCAGGACCTCTCCGCCTCCCTCGTGGTCTTCCTGATCGCCGTGCCGTTCTCCCTCGGCATCGCGCTCGCCACCGGCGCCCCGCTCACCGCCGGACTGGCCGCCGCGGCCGTGGGCGGGATCGTCGCCGGGCTGTTCGGCGGCACACCGCTCCAGGTCAGCGGTCCCTCCGCGGCGCTGACAGTGATCACCGCCGGGCTGATCGCCCAGTACGGCTGGCGGGCCACCTGCGCCGTCACCGTCGCTGCCGGCCTGCTCCAACTCCTGCTCGGCGCACGCCGGGTGGCCCGGACGGCGCTCGCCGTCTCGCCCGCGATCGTGCACGGCATGCTGGCCGGCGTCGGGATCACCATCGCCGTCGCGCAGCTGCACGTCGTCCTCGGCGGCTCGCCGCAGAGCTCCACGATCGCCAACCTCCTGGCCCTTCCCGGGCAGTTGGCCGGCCCGCACCCGCCGGCGCTGCTGGCCGGCGCGGTGACGGTGGCCGTCCTGCTCGGCTGGCCCCGGCTCGGCCGACTGCCGGGCCGCGCGGGCGAGTTCGGTGCCCGGCTGGCCAAGGTGCCCGGTCCGCTGGCCGGGGTCGCGCTGGCCACCGCGCTCGTGTTCACCCTGGACCTGCGGCTCGCCCGGATCGAACTGCCCGCCTGGCGGCCGCAGGCGTTCCTGCCCGCGCTGCCGCACGGCCCGGTGCTGGGGCTGCTCGCCGCCGTCCTCACCGTCACCGCGGTCGCCAGCGTGGAGTCGCTGCTGTCCGCCGTCGCGATCGACCGGATGGCCCGCCGCACCGGCGACCTCGACCGCGAACTGCGCGGCCAGGGCCTCGCGAACCTGGCGAGCGGCCTGGTCGGCGGGCTGCCGGTCGCCGGCGGCGCGGTGCGCGGCACCGCCAACGTACGGGCCGGCGGCCAGACCAGGTGGTCCTCGGTACTGCACGGCGTCTGGGTGCTGGCCGCCGCGCTGGCGCTGACCGGCGGGCTGCGCCGGATCCCGCTGGCCGCGCTCGCCGCGTTGGTGCTGGCGGTCGGGCTGCAGATGGTGGATTTCGCGCACATCCGAAAGGTGCACCGGCACCGCGAGTTCCCCGTCTACCTGATCACCGTGCTCGGCGTGGTGGCCGCCGGCGTGCTGTGGGGCGTCGCGATCGGCGCCGGCACCGCCATGCTGCTCGCCCTCTACCGGCTGACCCGCGCCCACGTGGACGTGGAGACCGGCCCCGGCGGCACGGTCACCGTCCACACCCACGGCCCGCTCACCTTCACCACCGTGCCCAGGCTCGGCCGGGCGCTGGCCGGCATCCCGGCCGGAGCCGAGGTCACCGTGGTCCACGACGGCTCCTTCCTGGACCACGCCGCGTACGAGACGCTGCACACCTGGCGGGCCGGGCACCAGGACACGGGCGGCCGGGTCTCACTGGTGACGCGCCGCCAGGACGACGAGGTGCTCGACCCGGACGGCACCGTGCGCGCGGGCAGTTCACCGGGCCCGCACCGCTGCCGGGCCTGGACGCCCTGGGTCGGCCACCACTGCATCGAGCAACAGGAGGACCCGCACGGCCGGCTGCTGGACGGCGTCCGGGTGTTCCAGCTGCACACCGCCCCGCTGATCCGGCCGGAACTCGCCCGGCTGGCGCGCGAGGGGCAGACGCCCTCCCAGCTCTTCCTGACCTGCGCGGACTCCCGGATGGTCACCAGCATGATCACCAACAGCGGTCCGGGCGACCTGTTCACCGTGCGCAACGTGGGCAACCTGGTGCCGGCCCCGCACGAACCCGGCGCGGCGGACGACTCGGTGGCCGCCGCGGTGCAGTACGCGGTCGAGGTGCTGGAGGTGCGGTCGATCACGGTCTGCGGCCACTCCGGCTGCGGTGCGATGCAGGCCCTGTTGGACGGCGTGCACGAGCGCCCCGGGCCGCCCACCCCGCTGGCCCGCTGGCTGCGCAACGGCCGCGGCTCGCTGGACCGGCTCCGACGCGTCCCGGCGGAGTTCGCCTCCCGGCCCGTGGTGGACGTCGTGGAGCAGCTCTGCATCACCAACGTGGTCCAGCAGTTGGACCAGTTGATGGCGAACCCGGCGGTCGAGCGCCGGGTCGAGGAGGGCACCCTGCGGCTGGTCGGGATGTACTTCGACTTCGCGACGGCCCAGGCCTACGTCCTGGACCGGGCCGCCGGGACGTTCAGCCCGGTCGAGGCCCACCCCGGGAAGCATCCGAACGCGATCGAACGCCCCGCCGAGGCTCCGATCGGAACCGACCCCGGCGTCCGACCGAACGCGGCATCGGCCGAACGGGTGAATGAGGACGATCGGGTTCCGGTCGAGGGTGGTGAGGCGGACCCCCGGCTGGCTGCCTGAGAGCCGGGCCCGTGTCCCCGCCGGGCGGGCCGGGGCACGGGCCCACCCGCCCCCGCGCGGTCGTCCGGTCCTCCCCGGCGGACCGCACCGGAGGTCGGTCGACCGCCGATCAAAGGTCTACACCAATTCCCAGGAGCCTCTTGTCAACTGCCCCGTTCGCCTGGTGAGCTGTGCGCTGGGACACACGGGACAATCCCCACGCACGGGATCGCCCCCGATCATGACTCGATGAGGAGTGCGCGTTGAGCAACGAGAGCCTGGCCAACCTGCTCAAGGAGGAGCGGCGCTTCGCCCCGCCGGCAGAGCTCGCCGCAGCCGCCAACGTCACCGCGGCCGCGTACGCGCAGGCCTCCGAGGACCGTCTGGGCTTCTGGGCCGAGCAGGCCCGCCGCCTCACCTGGGCCGTCGAGCCGACCGAGACCCTCGACTGGTCCAACCCGCCCTTCGCCAAGTGGTTCGCCGACGGCAAGCTCAACGTCGCGTACAACTGCGTCGACCGCCACGTGGAGAACGGCCTGGGTGACCGGGTCGCCATCCACTTCGAGGGCGAGCCCGGCGACGGCCGTTCGATCACCTACGCCCAGCTCAAGGACGAGGTCTCGCAGGCGGCCAACGCGCTGCTGGAACTCGGCGTCCGCAAGGGCGACCGGGTCGCCGTCTACCTGCCGATGATCGCCGAGGCGGTCATCGCGATGCTCGCCTGTGCCCGGATCGGCGCCACCCACTCGGTGGTCTTCGGCGGCTTCTCCTCCGACGCCGTCGCCTCCCGCATCCAGGACGCCCAGGCCAAGCTCGTCATCACCGCCGACGGCGGCTACCGCCGCGGCAAGCCCTCCGCCCTCAAGCCGGCCATCGACGAAGCACTCACCAAGGCCGACGGCGTCGAGCACGTCCTGGTGGTCCGCCGCACCGGGCAGGACACCCCGTGGACCGAGGGCCGCGACGTCTGGTGGCACGAGATCACCGCGCGCCAGTCCACCGAGCACACCCCCGAGGCGCACGACGCCGAGCACCCGCTGTTCATCCTCTACACCTCGGGCACCACCGGTAAGCCCAAGGGCATCCTGCACACCTCGGGCGGCTACCTCACCCAGGCCAGCTACACCCACCACGCGGTCTTCGACCTCAAGCCGGAGACCGACGTCTACTGGTGCACCGCCGACATCGGCTGGGTCACCGGCCACTCGTACATCGTCTACGGCCCGCTCTCCAACGGCGCCACCCAGGTCATCTACGAGGGCACCCCGGACACCCCGCACCAGGGCCGGTTCTGGGAGATCGTCCAGAAGTACGGCGTGACCATCCTCTACACCGCGCCGACCGCGATCCGCACCTTCATGAAGTGGGGCGACGACATCCCCGCGAAGTTCGACCTGTCCTCGCTGCGCGTGCTGGGCAGCGTCGGCGAGCCGATCAACCCGGAGGCATGGGTCTGGTACCGCGAGCACATCGGCGGCGGCCGGTGCCCGATCGTGGACACCTGGTGGCAGACCGAGACCGGCGCCATCATGATCAGCCCGCTGCCGGGCGTCACCGAGACCAAGCCGGGCTCGGCCCAGCGCGCCCTGCCGGGCATCGCGGCCACCGTGGTGGACGACAACGCCGTCGAGGTGCCGAACGGCTCCGGCGGCTACCTCGTGCTCACCGAGCCGTGGCCGTCCATGCTCCGCACCATCTGGGGCGACGACCAGCGCTACATCGACACCTACTGGTCGCGCTTCGAGGGACGCTACTTCGCCGGTGACGGCGCCAAGAAGGACGAGGACGGGGACATCTGGCTGCTGGGCCGGGTGGACGACGTCATGCTCGTCTCGGGCCACAACATCTCCACCACCGAGGTCGAGTCGGCCCTGGTCGGCCACCCGTCCGTGGCCGAGTCCGCCGTGGTCGGCGCGACCGACGCCACCACCGGTCAGGCCATCGTCGCCTTCGTGATCCTGCGCGGCGGCGTCGCCGACAGCCCCGAGCTGGTCGAGGAACTGCGGGCGCACGTCGGCCGCACACTCGGACCGATCGCCAAGCCGAAGCAGATCAAGGTGGTCGGCGAGCTGCCGAAGACCCGCTCCGGCAAGATCATGCGCCGCCTGCTGCGCGACATCGCCGAGGGCCGCGAGGTCGGTGACACCACCACCCTGGCCGACAGCACGGTGATGAGCCAGATCCAGGCCCAGCTGCCGTCCTCGGACAACGGCAACGGCTGAACCCACCCGGCCGGTGACGGCCGAGCCCCTTGAGACAACGGCTGTGCCCCGGGCGGCAACCACCGCCCGGGGCACAGCCGTTTCCCGCAGCCGTTTCCCAGAGCCGGATCCGTCAGCCGTTACGTCACCACCCCCCGTGACTGCTGGGCCCCGGGGTGCAGAACCAGTCCACAGGGTTTAAGTCCTTTAGTAAGACAATCCGGATGTCACCCAAACGTCCCGCTAGACTATTAAAGACGCATCAAGACCCTTGACAGGAGTCACGGGCGTCACAGGGCGCGCCGGGAAGTCTGGTCGGCAACTGCACCACCCGTGCATCCGTTGCCGCTCCCAGTCCCAGGAGGTCCCGCGTGACCGATCAGCCGCCCGTCCACGAGCCGACGACCCGCCGCCGGCAGTTCCTCGGTCGGCTGTCACTACCCGAGCGAACCTTCATCACCGACGCCCTGCGCACCGAGACGGTCGGCGGCATGCTGCTGCTGGGCGCCGCCGTCGTCGCACTGATCTGGGCCAACGCCTGGCCTCAGGCCTACCAGAGCGTGCTCGACTACACCGTCGGCCCCTCCACCCCGCTCCACCTCGACCTCTCCCTGGCCACCTGGGCCAAGGACGGCCTGCTGACGATCTTCTTCTTCGTCGCCGGGATCGAGCTCAAGCGCGAGTTCGTCGCGGGTGAGCTGCGCACGCCCAGCGCCGCGCTGCTGCCCGTCATCGCCGCCGTCTGCGGGGTGGCGCTGCCCGCGATCCTCTACGTCCTGGTGAACTCCGGCAGCGGCGGGCATCCCGGTGGCTGGGCGATCCCGACCGCCACCGACATCGCCTTCGCACTCGGGGTACTGGCCGTGGTCGGCAGCCACCTGCCCTCCCCGCTGCGCGCCTTCCTGCTCACCCTGGCGGTGGTCGACGACCTGATCGCGATCCTGATCATCGCAATCTTCTACAGCCACGGCATCAAGTTCTGGGCGCTCGGCCTCGCCTTCGCCGGCCTGGTGCTGTTCTGGTTCCTGCACCGGCGCGGTGTCCACGGCTGGTACCTCTTCGTACCGCTGGCCTTCGTGACCTGGGCGCTGATGCACGAGAGCGGCGTCCACGCCACGGTGGCGGGCGTCGCGATGGGCCTGATGCTGCGCTGCCACCGGGAGGGCGACGAGCAGCACTCCCCCGGCGAGCACATCGAGCACCTGGTCCGCCCGCTCTCGGCCGGCCTGGCCGTCCCGGTGTTCGCGCTGTTCTCGGCCGGGGTGGCCGTCTCCGGACCGAAGCTGCGCGAGGTGTTCACCCAGGCCGCCCCGCTCGGCATCGTGATCGGTCTGCTGGTCGGCAAGTCGATAGGCGTGCTCGGCGGCGCCTGGCTGACCGCCCGGTTCACCAGGGCCGAGCTGAACCCGCAGCTCAAGTGGGCCGACATGGTCGCGGTCTCGGTGCTCGCGGGCATAGGTTTCACCGTCTCGCTGCTGATCAGCGAGCTGGCGTTCCCGGACGACCCGGCGCTCGCCGCCCGGGCCAAGACGGCCGTGCTGGTCGGTTCGGTGCTCTCCGCGGTGGTCGCCACGGTGCTGCTGAAGCTGCGCAACCGGCACTACCGCGCACTGTGCGAGGAGGAGGACCGCGACGTGGACGGGGACGGCATCCCGGACATCTACCAGGAGGACGACCCGGCCTGGCGGGCGCGGGTCGGTGAGTTCACCCACCGGGCCGGCGAGGAACACAGCCCCGGCCCCGACCCGAGCCCCGACTCCGGCCACGCCTCCGACCCGCGCTCCGGCGCCGACCCGGGCTCCGCCTCCGACCCGAGCTCCGGCTCCGGTTACCGGGGCCGCCCCGGACAGCCCGACTGAGGCGCCCGCAGGCTCCCGGCGAAGGCGCCCGGAAGCCCCCCGCCGCCGGGACACGTCCCTCCCGCGGGGCCCCGGAGTGGTGTCCGACTGACCGGTAGGGGCATGATTCTGAGCTGTCGACAACCCACAGACGCCTCCGGGACTCCCCACCGGCCCCGGAACCGCTACCCGCGGCGGCGTCACGCCGCACAGCCGCAGAGGAGAACAGCTGATGCCCACAGGAGCCGCAGACCCGTCCAGCAACGGCCGGGTGCCCTACGAGGGCGAGCGTTCGGTGGGGCAGCTGTTCGCGGCGGCCACCGCCGACCTGTCCGCGCTGGTCCACGACGAGATCGCGCTCGCCAAGGCCGAGATCCGGGCGGACGTCAAGCGCGGCGTCTCCGGCGGCGTCTCGCTGACCGTCGCCGGCGTGGTGGCGCTGTTCTCCATCCCGATGCTGAGCGCCGCGGCGGCCTTCGGCATCCACGCGCTGGGCCTGTCGCTGGGCTGGTCGTTCCTGGTCGTGGCGGGCGCCTACCTGCTCCTCGCGGTGCTGCTCGGGATGCTGGCCTGGCGCTCGTTCAAGAAGATCGAGAAGCCGGTCCGCACCATCGAGGGCGCCCAGAAGACCGCCGACGTGCTGAAGAACGCCCGGCCGCGCCCGGCCACCCAGGAGGAGATCGACCGGGCCTTCGGCCGCATCCCGTAACCGACCCGGCCCGGCCTACCGACACACCGGGCCCAACGACGCACCGGTACAGCGCGCACCGGCAAACCGGCGCACCGACGGCCCGGCACCTGCTGGACCGTCGGCACGTCGGCCTCGGCTCCCCCGGACGCCCCGGACACCCCGGGCCCGCCGAGGCGGCCGGGGCCCCAGCAGCCCCGACGGCCCCAGCGGCCCCGCATCGACAAGCACCGAAGGCACCGAACCCGCCGACAGCGAGTGCCGGGCACGTGTCGGGCCCGCGGATGTGACACGCTCTCGGTATGCCGCTTGACCAGAAGCCCGTGCCCGCGCAGCCGTCCGCCGACTCCGGCCCCGACTCCGACGCCGGACTCACCCCCGAGGGCTCCGTCGACCCCGACGAGCCCGGCGCCGCCCCCAAGGGCACACCCGAGGGCATCGGCCTGGCACCCGCGCGGGAGCCCGACCGGGAGCCCCGCGCGGCGGCATCCGCCGGGTCCCCGGCGGACGGCGACGAGGCCTGGAGCATCCGGCAGCCCGGCCCGTGGACGCACCGCGACCTCGCGGCCAACGGCGCCCGCTTCCACATCGCCGAGCTGGGCTCCGGCCCGCTGGTGCTGCTGGTGCACGGCTGGCCCGAGTACTGGTGGGCCTGGCGGCACCAGCTGACCGCGCTCGCCGAGGCCGGCTACCGCGCGGTGGCGCTCGACCTGCGCGGCATCGGCGGCAGCGACCGCACCCCGCGCGGGTACGACCCGGGCAACCTCGCCCTGGACATCACCGGGGTGATCCGCTCGCTCGGCGAGCGCCGGGCCCACCTGGTCGGGCACGCCTCCGGCGGCACCCTGGCCTGGGTGGCGGCGGTGATGCGACCGTCCGTCATCCAGAGCCTCACCGTGGTCTCCGCAGCGCACCCGAGGGACCTGCGCCGGGCGCTGCTGACCGACCGCCGGCAGTTCGCCGCCTTCGAGCACGTGCTGGGCTTCCAGCGGCCGTGGATACCCGAACGCCGTCTGGTGGCCGACGACGCCGAGCTGGTCGGCCACTACCTGACGTCCTGGACCGGCCCGAACGGTCTGGACGAGGCCGCGGTGCGCGCGTACCGGCAGGCGATCCAGATTCCCAGCACCGCGCACTGCTCGATCGAGCCGTACCGCTGGCTGCTGCGCTCGATGGCCCGGCCGGACGGCATCCAGTTCGCCCGGCGGATGAAGAAGCCGATCACCGCGCCGACCCTGCACGTCCAGGGCGCGGCGGACCCGGTGCTGCTGTCGCACACCGCGCTCGGCGGCGGCGAGTACGTCGCGGCGCCGTACCGCTGGCGGCTGCTGCCGGGGGTCGGGCACTTCCCGCACGAGGAGGCGCCGGAGGAGTTCACCGCCGAGCTGCTGGACTGGGTCGGCCGCCACAAGGAGTGACCCGGCACGGAGCCGGACACGGGCCGGGCACGGAGCCCGACACGGGGCCGGACACGGCCGTACGTGCGGTCGGGCGGAAGGGTCCTTGGCCCCAACTCCCTTACTTTGTCGCTCATATGACAACCGCATAGGCCAATTTCGGCGAAGCCCGGGCGGTTACCTCCACCGGCCCAGGGGCATCCATACCGGTATGAGTTGGATGCCCGAAAGCGGCGGCGCCCCGCGCGGCCGACGTCACAACAGCCCCCAGCGCTCCGCCCACCGTCCCGACCGGGCGGACGACCTCGGCTTCGACGGCCCCGACGGCCGTCAGCGCTCGGAGCGGCGGCAGCTCGGCATCCCCCGCATCCTCGGCCGGCGCGCCCGCTGGGTGGGCGCACGACTGCGGCGCGAGACCTGAGGCCTCGCGCCGCATCCGTCCACGGCCCGAACGCACGGGCCGAACGCACCCGGCCACATGCACCGGCCGAACGCGCCGGCCACAAGCGCCGGGCCGCCCACACCGGGCCGCACGCACCGGCCGCCCACAGGCCGAGCGCCCCGCCCGGCTCCCCGTTCAGTTGACGATCGTCGGCGACAGCGCGGTGAACCAGAGCAGGACGAAGGTCGCCACCGACATGATCGGCACCAGCACCTTGGTCTCGACGCTGTTGCCGCTGCGCTTGATCAGCACGATCTCGTAGCGCTCCTTGTGCGGCCAGAGCAGCGGTGCGCCCTTCTTGGTCAGGCAGTCGCCGAGCAGGTGCGCCAGCGTGCCCAGGCCCACCGCGTACGGCAGCCAGCCTGGCGAGTTGGGCATCCAGGTGTTCATCCCGAAGGTGCCGAGCGCGGCCAGGCCGATGACGGTGATCCACGCCTCCGGTCCGTCGCCCGGCGGGCAGAGCCGCAGGGCCCGGATCGCGAGCGCCAGCAGGAAGAAGGTCATCCCGAGGGTGAAGTTGCGGCCCAGGTAGGTGACCCCTGCCCAGGTCCCGCCGCCCATCAGCGCGACGAACAGCAGCGAGTGGGTGGCGTGCCGGTGGCCGCCGGAGATCCAGGCCACGAAGCGGCAGAGCACCTTGGAGACCGGCCCGAGGAAGTTGGCGATCGAGCCGTCGTGGTGGTCGAGGTCGGGCAGCAGGGCCGCGCCCGCGCACAGCACCGTACCCATCAGTATGTCCGCCGGCTGCAGCGTGGTGTGCAGCAGCAGCGGGGGCAGGAAGGGGGCCGAGGCGGCGTACAGCATCGCCCCGCTCACCGCGTGCGAATGACCCATCATCGGACTGCCGGTCCCTCCCGTCGGCCCACACCGGGACGGCGCCCGGTTGAGCCGAACGGGTGAGCGCGGCCGACGCTACCAGGGCCACCTGACGGAGCGACGGATATCGGACGGTCCGGCCCGGCGCGCCCGCCGGCCGCTCCCGGAGCCGGGCCCGTACCCTCCCCGGCCACTCCCGGGGCCGGGCCCGCACCCTCCCCGGCCGCTCCCGCACCCTCCCCGCCCCCGCCCGGTCAGAGCGCGCAGCCCTGGGTGTCCACCCGGGCGGTCGCGGCGCCGCCCTGCTCGACGTCCTCGCGCACCTCGGACGCGGTCAGCACGTAGCCGGTGTCCGCGCTGTCCAGGGACTTGGCGAAGACCACGCCGTACACCTCGCCGTCCGGGGTGAGCAACGGGCCGCCGCTGTTGCCCTGCCGGACCACCGAGCGCACCGAGTAGACGTCGCGGACCACCTGCCCGCGGTGGTAGATGTCCGGGCCGTTGGCCTGGATCCGGCCGCGGATGCGGGCCGGCTGGACGTTGAAGGCGCCGTTCTCCGGGAAGCCCGCCACGATCGCGCTGTCGTTGGTCTTCGCCTCGCCCGCGAAGGCCAGCGCGGGCGCGTTCAGCTTGGGCACGTCCAGGACGGCGATGTCGCGCTGCCAGTCGTAGCGGACCACCGTCGCGTCGTACAGCTGCCCGACGCCGCCGATCTGCACGGTCGGCTCGTTGACCCCGCCGACCACGTGGGCGTTGGTCATCACCCGGTGCGGGGCGAAGACGAAGCCGCTGCCCTCGAGGGTCTTGCCGCAGGAGGTCGCGGTGCCGACCACCTTGACCAGGCTCTGCCGGGCCCGTGCCACCGCCGGGCTGGCGGCCAGCGCGGGGTCGGGGCTGTCGACCTGGGTGATCGGCTCGTGCTCGAAGGGGTTGAAGACCTGCGGGAAGCCGTTGCGGGCGAGCACCTTGGAGAAATCCGAGAACCAGTTCGGCGCGTCGTCGGGCAGCGCGTTCTGCACTCCGCCGAGGACCGCCGAGGAGCGGACCTGCCGGGAGACCGTCGGAAGGGACGCCCCGGCCAGCGCCGAGCCGATCAGCCAGGCCACCAGCAGCATCGAGACGACGTTCACCACCGCGCCGCCGCTCGCGTCCAGCACCCTGGCCGGGCGCCGCCCGATGTGCCCGCGCAGCTTCCAGCCGTAGTGCGCGGTGATCGCCTGGCCGATCGCGGCGAGGACGATCACCACCACGACCGCCACCACCGAGGCCGTGGTGCCGGGGCCGATGTGGTCGAGCACCAGCAGCGGCAGCAGCTCGACGGCGAGCAGGCCGCCGCCGAGGAAGCCGACCAGTGAGAGCACGCCGACCACGAAGCCCTGCCGGTAGCCCGACACGGCGAATGCCACGGCCGCGGCGATCAGCAGCCCATCCAGGACGTTCACTCGGACACCCTCCCACGGTCCGCGCGCCGGACGCGCCGACGGCCGGTCACGAAGCGTCGGCTTCGCCGCCCGGCAGCACCCGGGAGTGTTCGAGGTCGCCCCGGACCAGCGCCAGCGCGTCGTCCGGGAGGTCGACGATCCGGGACGGGTCCCAGGGCAGCTCCAGGCCGCTGTGGTGCAGCACCCGGTCGATCACCCCGGCGGTGAAGCCCCAGACCAGCCGCCCGGCGACCGAGAAGGCCGGGCCGAGGTGCCCGGACGGCTGGCGCAGCCGCACCCGGTTCGCCGGGTCGGCCAGCTCCGTGATGGGGACCCGGAACACCGCGCCGGTCTCGGCCGTGTCCACCGGGCGCACCGGCGTCTCCTCGCGCCACCAGCCGAGCACCGGGGTCACCACGAAGCTGCTCACCGGGATGTACAGCCGGGGCAGCTCCGCGAACACCTGCACCCCGGCCGGGTCCAGGCCGGTCTCCTCCCAGGCCTCGCGCAGCGCCGCCGCGATCGGGCCCGGGCCGTTCGGATCGCCGTCCTCCGGGTCCAGCACACCGCCCGGGAAGGACGGCTGCCCGGCGTGCGAGCGCAACGAACGGGCCCTCTCGATCAACAGCAGGTCCGGCCCTTGGGGCCCCTCGCCGAACAGCATCAGCACGGCCGCCGGACGGCCGCCCTCGGCCGGTGGCAGGAAGCGGCTCAGCTGCTCTGGCAGCACCCGCTCGGCCGCCACACGGACCGGCTCCAGCCAGGCCGGCAGCCCGTCCGGCTCGATGCCCCGCGCGACTCCTCCGGCTTCCGGCCCGGGGTGCCCGCACCGCCCGCTCACGCGTCCACCGCCAGGTCCGCGACCCGTCCCTGGTGGACGGCTGCGTCCGCGCGGGCGGCCGCCTCACCGGGGAAGTCGGCCGGCGGCCGCAGCCGCTGCCCTGGCTGGCCGCCCATCTCGTACTTCAACAGTTTGCGTGCCTTCTCCGGGTCGGTCTCCCCCTCGCCGTACGAGGGGCAGAGCGGCGCGATCGGGCACGCGCCGCAGGCGGGCTTCTGGGAGTGGCAGATCCGGCGGCCGTGGAAGACCACCCGGTGCGAGAGCATCGTCCACTCCGACTTCGGGAAGATCTCGGCGACGGCCGCCTCGACCTTCACCGGGTCCTCCTCGGTGGTCCAGCCGAACCGTCGGGCCAGCCGCCCGAAGTGGGTGTCCACGGTGATGCCGGGAACACCGAAGGCGTTGCCGAGGACGACGTTGGCGGTCTTGCGGCCGACGCCCGGCAGGGTCACCAGGTCGGCCAGGCGGCCCGGGACCTCGCCGCCGAACTCGTCGCGCAGCGCTATCGAGAGGCCCAGCAGCGACTTCGCCTTGTTCCTGAAGAAGCCGGTCGGGCGGATGATCTCCTCCAGCTCCTCCGGGTTCGCCGCCGCCATGTCCTCCGGCGTCGGGTACTTCGCGAACAGCGCCGGGGTGGTCTGGTTCACCCGCAGGTCGGTGGTCTGCGCCGACAGCACGGTGGCCACCAGCAGCTGGAAGGGGTTCTCGAAGTCCAGCTCGGGATGCGCGTACGGGTACAGCTCCGCCAGTTCGCGGTTGATCCTCCGGGCCCGACGCACCATCGCCAGGTGCGATTCCGGCTTCCTCGGCTTCACCGCCGCCTTCTTCGCCACCGGCTTCTTCGCCGCGGCCTTCCGGACCTTGCTCTCTGCCATGCACGAAGGCTACGCCGACCGGCGGACCGCTCGTGGCCGATCAAGCACGGAAACCGGCCCTGGCAAGGCCTGTTGTCCGATGAACTCCGCCCGCGGCCGTCACCTGTGAGGGGGAGTGCGCGGAGGACCGGGGTCCTGCCGGCGGAGGGCCACGGCGTGGTGCGCGGCGCGTTGACGGTCCTCCTCGCGTACGAGGAGGACGCGGAGCTCGTCGCCGTCCCGGAGGCCGGTGACACCGGACCGGTGCACCACGCCCGCCTGCGCGCCGCGTTCGCCGCCCGCGCGCTCGGTCTCCCCGGCGAGGACGCCCGGGCACCGCCGGCGCCGGGGCGGCGCCGTTGACGCCTCGTCACCCCCTCGGCGGCTCAGCCCACGGTGCGGCCGATCGTCCCCTCAAGGCTGTTCAGCAGCCCGCTGAGGGCCTCGGCGAGCCGGTCCTGCTCGGCGGGGGTGAGGCCGGCGAGCAGGGCGCGGTCGTAGGCGACGAGTTCCTGGATCAGTCCGTCCACCAGCGTCCGGCCCTGCTCGGTGAGCGCGAGGTGGGCGACCCTGCGGTCCCGGTCGTCGGTGCGGCGGCTGACCAGGCCGCGCTCCTCCAGCAGCCGCAGCCGCTTGGTGACGGCGGCGCCGGAGGCGAAGCTCTCCCGGGCCAGCTGGGTGGGGGTCAGCTCGCGGTCGAGGCGGAGCAAGGCGCCGAGGATGTCGAACTCGGCGCGGGTGAGGCCGGCCCGGGTGAGCGGGTCGGGGGTCTGCTGGAGCAGCGCGGCGCAGCGGTTGATCCGGCCGAGGACGGCGATCGGGCCGGTGTCCAGCCCCGGGTAGGCCCGCTCCCACTGGCGCAGCACACCTGCGACGACGTCCTCCACGCGTGCTGCTCCCGTTCTGCGGCCTGCCGATCGGCTTCGATCCTAGGCCGTGTCCGGCAGGGGCCCGGCCGGGTCGGGAAGGCGGCCGCGGCCGCGGCGTTCCAGCAGGGCGGCCAGCAGGTGGTGGGCCTGCTGCTCGGTGGCGGTGGCGCGCTGGTGCGGGAGGTCGGGGCGGCGCCACTCGCCGGCGGCGGTGTCGGTGGCCTCGCGCAGCTCCAGCAGGGCGGTGGCGAGGCCGGTACGGGCGGCGCGCGCCTCCGGGGCGCTCACGGCCTGGTCGGCGCGGACGGCGGCCAGCGCCCGCTGTCCGGCGGCCTCGGCTCCGGCCAGGGCGCGGGCCAGTCGGGCGGCGGTGCGGCGGTTGGTGACCAGCAGGCAGGCCGCGAGGCCGGTGAGCGCGCCGACGCAGGTGTCCAGCCAGCGGTCGGCGACCAGCGCCCCGGCCGGCTGGGGGCCCGCGAACTCCGTCATCAGCAGCGCCAGAGGGGTCACGAAGACCGTCGCCAGCCAGTAGCTGCGGGCGATCGTCGCCTCCGCGCCGAACTGGCAGACCAGCCCGAGCCCGATCAGCGCCGCCGGGCCCGAGTGCGCGAGGGGCAGCGCGGCGGTGAACAGCAGCAGGCCGAGCAGGTTGCCCAGCACCCGCTGCAGGGCGCGCTGCCAGGAAAGCGTGCTGTTGGCCTGGAACACCGAGGCCGCGGTGACCACCGCCCAGTACGGCCGGCCGACGCCGAGCGCCAGCGAGAGCCACCCGGCGGCGGCGCAGCCGACCGCGACGCGCAGCGCGATCGGCAGCAGCGCCGACCCGGGCCGCAGCGCCCGCCGGAGCGGTGGCCGGGTGCCGGGGCGGCGGGCGGCCGGCTCGGCGGCCTCCGCCTCGGTGAGGTCCGGCGACGGCAGCGGGCGGCCGCGCCGCAGGTCGCGGGCCCAGCCGAGGTACCGCGCGGCGTCCTCGGGCCGGGCCGGTCCGGCCAGTGCGGCCTCCGCGCGCACCAGCAGCCGCTCGGGCGCGTCGCCGAGGGCGCGCCGCCGGGCCGGGGCGGAGAGCGCGAGGCTCTGCCAGGCCGCCTCGACCGCGCCGACCAGGGCGGTACGGGCGGCCCCGTCCGGCGCGCCGGGCCCGGTCCGCAGCAGCCGGGCGGCGGCCTCCAGCGCGCGGGCGGTGGCGATCCGCTCCGGCCCGTACGGGCGCACCAGGGCCGGGGCCATGCAGACCAGCCAGGCCAGGGTGGCGCCGAGCACGGTGAGTGCCAGGTGCGGCGGGACCTCGGCGAGCCGCTGCGGGACGAAGGCGCAGCTGGCGGAGGTGAAGGTGATGATCAGGCTGCCGGGCGGGCCGACCCTGGCGGCGTCGCAGAGCAGTTTGTGCAGGGCGGCGAGCACCGCCGCCACCGCGACCAGGACGGCGGCGTCCCGGGTCAGCGCGGCGGCGGTGAGGGCGGCGCCGGTGCTGAGCACGGTGCCGAGCAGCACGCCGGCCAGTGTCCGGGCCCGGGCCCGGTAGGGCAGGCCGTGCCCGTACAGCGCGCCCAGGCCGCCGGCCGCGGTGTAGAGGGCGAGGTCGAGTCGGCCGAGGCCGAGCAGGGCGAGGTCGAGCGCGCCCAGGGTGACCACGGCGCTGAGCGCAGGCTTGTGCCAGCCGTCTCCGGCCGGACCGACCCGAACTGCCTGACGGAACTGGGCGGTTGTGACCATACAAAAAGATTAGC
This sequence comes from Kitasatospora sp. NPDC001095, assembly GCF_053598615.1. Taxonomy (NCBI): domain Bacteria; kingdom Bacillati; phylum Actinomycetota; class Actinomycetes; order Kitasatosporales; family Streptomycetaceae; genus Kitasatospora; species Kitasatospora sp. NPDC001095. Next base: position 191,024 of record NZ_JBSFKQ010000004.1, read on the forward strand.
AGGTAATTTACCCGTAAAGTATATCCCTCTCGGACTCCCGCGCGCACCCGGCCCCGGACAGTAGATTGCCGCCGGACCGATGAGTTGCGCGGCGAACCCCGGTCCATCCCCCAGACCGACTCGCACGACCGAAGGAACACCCGATGAGCACCGTGGTCTCCACCGACGGCACCGTCCTCGCCTGCTCCGTGACCGGCTCCGGCCCGGCCGTCGTCCTGGTCGACGGCGCGCTGTGCCACCGCGGCGTGGGGCCGAGCGCCGCGATCGCCGAGCAGCTGGCGGCGCACCACACCGTGTGGACCTACGACCGGCGCGGGCGCGGCGACAGCGGGGACAACGGGCCCTTCGCGGTGGAACGCGAGATCGAGGACCTGGCCGCCGTCATCACGGCGGCGGGCGGCTCGGCCCGCGTCTTCGCCCACTCCGCCGGCGCCGCGCTCGCCCTGCGGGCCGCCGCCGCGGACATCGGCATCACCCGGCTCGCCGTCTACGAGCCGCCGTTCAGCACCGAGGAGGCGCAGAGCGAGCGCTTCCGCGAGTACGTCGCCGAGCTGACGGCGGCGCTCGCCGAGGGGCGCCGCGGGGACGCCGTCGCGGCCCTCATGGTCTACGCCGGGGCGCCGGCGGAGGCGGTGGAGGGCATGCGCGGCGCGCCCGGGTGGTCACTGTTCGAGGCGGTCGCACCGACCCTGGCCTACGACGCGGCGGCGCTCGGCGACCGGACCGACTCGGCCGTCCCGGTCGACCTGCTGGCCACCGTCGCCGTACCGACCCTGTCCCTGGACGGCGGCGACAGCCCGGAGATGCTGCGGGCCCCGGCCCGCGCGGTGGCGGCGGCCGTGCCCGGCGCCGAGCACCGGACGCTGGACGGCCAGACCCACGAGGTGGTGGCCGAGGTGCTGGCGCCGGAACTGGTGGCGTTCTACGCCTGACGCACGGCCGGTGCCGCGGGGCGACCGTCTATTCGATCAAATCGCACAGAGATTCGATAAAAGGCTCCCGGCACCGGCTCCGCCCGGTAACCGGCCGGTACGAATGGCCCCGCACGGCACACCTCGGCACACCCCCTCCTCATATGATCGGAGCGACATGCGCCATGCTTGGTGACGCAGAACACTGAACGGAACTTGCGCCGGACGGCCCACCCGCCGTACGGCCGAGAAGGAGGAAGCACGTGGACGACGTTCTGCGGCGCGCCGCACTCTTCGCGGCACTCGACGACGAACAGGCCGGCGAGCTGCGCGCTTCCATGACCGAGGTCACCCTCGCCCGTGGGGAGTCGCTGTTCCACGAGGGCGACCCGGGCGACCGGCTGTACGTCGTGGCGGAGGGCAAGGTCAAGCTGCACCGCGCCTCGCCGGACGGCCGCGAGAACATGCTGGCCGTGCTCGGCCCCAGCGAGATGATCGGCGAACTGTCGCTGTTCGACCCGGGCCCGCGCACCGCGACGGCCAGCGCGCTGACCGAGGTCAAGCTGCTGGGCCTCGGTCACGGCGACCTCCAGCCCTGGCTGCACGCCCGCCCCGAGGTCTCCATCGCGCTGCTGCGGGCCATCGCCCGCCGACTGCGCCGCACCAACGACGTGATGTCCGACCTGGTCTTCTCCGACGTGCCCGGCCGCGTCGCCAAGGCCCTGCTGGACCTCTCCCGCCGGTTCGGCGTGCAGTCCGAGGAGGGCATCCACGTCGCCCACGACCTCACCCAGGAGGAGCTGGCCCAGCTGGTCGGCGCCTCCCGCGAGACGGTCAACAAGGCGCTCGCCGACTTCGCCGGCCGCGGCTGGCTGAAGCTGGAGGCCCGCGCGGTGGTCCTGCTGGACGTCGAGCGGCTGTCGCGCCGCTCGCGCTGACGCCCGCGAACGCGGAAGGGCCCGTCCGATCGGACGGGCCCTTCCGCGTTCGCGGTCAGTCGAGCTCGGGGATCAGCCCGTGCTCCTCCAGGTAGTCCAGTTGGGCCCGCACCGACAGCTCGGCGGCCGGCCAGAGTGCCCGGTCCACGTCAGCGTAGACCCTGGCCACCACCTCGGGCGCGGTCCGGCAGCCCGTCTCGACCGCCGTCTCCACCTGGGCGAGCCGGGCCGCCCGGTGGGCCAGGTAGTAGTCGACGGCGCCGAGCGCGTCCGCGAGCACCGGGCCGTGGCCAGGCAGCACGGTCCGCACGCCGTGGTGCGAGGCCATGGTGTGCAGCCGGCGCAGCGAGTCCAGGTAGTCGCCGAGCCGGCCGTCGGGGTGCGCGACCATCGTGGTGCCGCGGCCGAGCACGGTGTCGCCGGTGAGCACCGCGCCGTCGTCCGGCAGGTGGAAGGTCAGCGAGTCCGAGGTGTGCCCCGGGGTGGCCACCACCCGCAGGTCCAGGCCGCCGACGTCCAGGCGCTGGCCGCCCACCAGGCCCTCCGAGCCCAGCCGGTGTGCCGGGTCCAGGGCCCGCACCTCGGTGCCGGTCAGCTCGGCGAAGCGGGCCGCGCCCTCGGAGTGGTCGGGGTGGCCGTGGGTGAGCAGGGTCAGCGCGACCCGCTTGCCCCGCTCCTCCGCGAGGTCGATCACCCGGCGCAGGTGGCCCTCGTGCAACGGGCCCGGGTCGATCACCACCGCGAGGTCCGAGCCGGGCTCGGAGAGCAGCCAGGTGTTGGTGCCGTCCAGCGTCATCGGCGACGGGTTCGGTGCCAGCACGCACAGCGCCCGAGGGGTGGCCTCGCCGCCGACGACGGCGGCGGGGTCGCCCGGCAGGATTCCGCTCACCGGCCGCCTCCGCCGTCTCGGTGCAGGGCCCGCAGCGGCAGCACCCGGGTGAGGGCGCGCTGCGCCACCTCGGCGAACGGGACCTGGCTGTCACAGGCGGGGGTACGGGGAGTCAGGCGGCGGGCGGGCATCTCTGGCGCCGTCCGGCGAGCCACGTCGTTGTGGGTCATCGGGCGTCGGTCCTTTCTCTGCGTCGGTACGGGTCGGTCACGTCGTGCGGGAACACGGGCCCGCGCGGTCCTACGGGCCTCGCGGGATTCGTACGGGCCTCGCGACCCCGACGGGTCCTGCGGGTCCTGCGGATCGTACGGATCGTACGGATGGTCCCAGTGGGTGGAACGGTCAGGAGCCCTCCGGGAACTCCCCGTCGATGGTCAACTCCTCGTGACCGGGCCAGCGGACCGTCAACCGGTCGCCGCGGACCTCGGCCCGGCCCAGGACCGGCGCCAGCCGGCGGTCGGCCGCCGCGGCCAGCGCCTCGGCCGCGGTCCGCACCGAGGACAGCTCGCGCAGCACCGTCACGGTCGGCGGCAGCATGCCGAACCGGCCCTCCCGGTAGCCCCGCACCGCCTCGGCCGGCGTCAGCCAGGCGACCCGGTCGGCCTCGCCGACCTCCAGGGCCGCGCGCTGGCCGGCCGGCAGCGCGGCGACGAAGAACCAGGTGTCGTAACGCCGTTCCTCGAACTCCGGGGTGATCCAGCGGGCCCAGCCGCCCAGCAGGTCGCTGCGCAGCACCAGGCCGTGGTCGCGGAGGAACTCGGCGAAGGACAGCTCGTGCGCCTCCAGCGCGGCCCGTTCGGCGGACCAGTCGCGCGGTACGGCGATGCTGTCGGAGTCGGGGCCGGCCAGCAGCACGCCGGCCTCCTCGAAGGTCTCGCGGACCGCCGCGCAGACCACCGCCCGCGCCGTCCGGGCGTCCAGCCCGAGCCGCCGGGCCCACTCCTCGGGAGCCGGTCCGGCCCAGCCCGGCTCGACCTCGGCGTCCCGCGGGTCCACCCCGCCGCCCGGGTAGGCGTACATCCCGGCCGCGAAGGCCATCGAGGTGCGCCTGCGCAGCAGGTAGGCCTCGGGCCCGTCGGCGGCGTCGCGCAGCAGCACGACCGTCGCGGCGGCCTTGGGCACCGGCGGGGTCACCGCGCCGGATTCGACCGCCCGGATCCGGGCGGGCCAGCCGGGCGGCATCGGGAGCGTCGTCGCTCGATGGTCCATGCCCGGATGCTAGGGCGTGTCCGACGATTCCCGCCAGGCTCACCGGTCGATCGGACACCCTCCGGTCACACGGAGGCGGGGCCGGAAGGTGCCCGGCCCCGCCTCCGCGATCAGGCTCAGGCGGCCTTGACGCGCACCACGAGCTCGACCTCGACCGGGGCGTCCAACGGCAGCACCGCGACGCCGACGGCGCTGCGGGCGTGCACGCCGGCGTCGCCCAGCACCTGGCCGAGCAGCTCGCTGGCACCGTTGACGACGGCCGGGACGGCGATGAAGTCGGGGGCGGCGGCGACGAAGCCGACGACCTTGACGACCCGCTCGATCCGGTCGAGGTCGCCGATCACCGACTTCACGGCGGCCAGGGCGTTCAGCGCGCAGATCTGCGCCAGCTCCTTGGCCTCCTCCGGGGAGACCTCGGCGCCGACCTTGCCCGTGGTCGGCAGCTTGCCGCCGACGACCGGGAGCTGGCCGGAGGTGAACACGAGTTCGCCGGACTCCACGGCCGGCACGTAGGCGGCGACCGGGGCGGCCACCGGAGGCAGGGTCAGGCCCAGCTCGGCGAGCTTCTCCTCGACCTTGCTCATGCGTTCTTCTCCCGCTTGAAGTAGGCCACCAGCTGCTCCGGGTTCGGGCCGGGCACGACCTGGACGAGCTCCCAGCCGTCCTCGCCGAAGTTGTCCAGGATCTGCTTGGTGGCGTGCACCAGCAGGGGCGCCGTCATGTATTCCCACTTGGTCATGGCCAGACTCTAGACGAGCCGTCGCGGCGAACCGCGCCGCCCGCCCCCGGGCGTGTGAGGTGGGGCACAAAGAGGGCATGATCGGGCCTGACGACCCAGGTGCTCCGGGCATCCGGTGCGCTCCCTGGTTACCCTCGCGAGAGGGCACCCTGGTGAGGGGCACCCTCGTCAGGAGGGGACGCCCGTAAGACGGAGACGGACGGAGACGGAGCGTGGCACGCACCCCCGACCAGGCGGCCCGGCGCGACCCCGACTGGGAGGGCGTCCGGCTGCACGTGGTCAGCGGCAAGGGCGGCACCGGGAAGACCACGCTGGCCGCGGCGCTGGCCCTGGCGCTCGCCGCGGACGGCGGACGGGTGCTGCTGATCGAGGTCGAGGGCCGGCAGGGCGTCGCCGAGCTGTTCGGGATCGCCGCACTGCCGTACGAGGAGCGCCGGATCGCCTCGGTCTCCCGCCCCCAACTGGGGCTCCCGGCCGGGGAGGGCGGGCCCGGCGAGGTCTTCGCGCTGGCGATCGACACCGAGCTGGCGCTGCTGGAGTACCTGGAGATGTTCTACAAGCTCGGCCGGGCCGGGAAGGCGCTCCAGAAGGTCGGCTTCGTCGACTTCGCCACCACCATCGCGCCCGGCGTGCGGGACGTCCTGCTCACCGGCAAGGCCTGCGAGGCGACCAGGCGCAAGGACCAGGACGGCCGGCGGCGCTACGACGCGGTGGTGATGGACGCCCCGCCGACCGGGCGGCTGACCCGGTTCCTGAACGTCAACTCCGAGGTCGCCGGGCTGGCCCGGATCGGCCCGATACACACCCAGGCGCAGGCCGTGATGCGGGTGCTGAAGTCGCCGGAGACCGCGGTGCACCTGGTCACCCTGCTGGAGGAGATGCCGGTGCAGGAGACGGTCGACGGCATCGCGGAGCTGCGCGAGGCGAAGCTCCCGGTGGGCGGGGTGATGGTCAACATGGTCCGGCCCCCGGTGCTGGACGCGGCGGCGGTGGCCGCGGTGGACGGGGACCACCGCGAGGAGGTCGCCCTGGCGCTCGGGGAGGCCGGGCTCGGCGGCCGCACACGCACCGCGGAGAAGGTCAGGGCGGCGGTGGAGCCGCTGCTCGACCCGCTGCTGGACCAGGCCAGGGAGCACGCCGAGCGGGTCGAGCTGGAACGCGCGCAGCGCGCCGACATCCAGCAACTGCGGCTCCCCACGTACGAACTTCCGCTGCTGGGCGAGGGCGTGGACCTCGGCGGGCTGTACCGGCTGGCGGGCGAACTGAAGCGGCAGGGGGCGGCATGACCTCGAACAGCGGGGTGCGGAGCACCGGGCGGCGGCTCGCGGTGGACGAGCTGATCGACAACCAGAAGACCAGGATCATCGTCTGCTGCGGCTCCGGCGGCGTCGGCAAGACCACCACCGCCGCGGCGCTCGGCCTGCGGGCCGCCGAACGCGGCCGCAAGGTCGTGGTGCTGACCATCGACCCGGCCCGCCGGCTCGCCCAGTCGATGGGCCTCACCGAGCTCGACAACACCCCCAGGGTGGTCAAGGGCGTCAGCGGTGAGGGCGAACTCCAGGCCATGATGCTGGACATGAAGCGGACCTTCGACGAGGTCGTGCTGGCCCACGCCGAGCCCGAACGGGCCCGGGCGATCATGGAGAACCCCTTCTACCAGTCCCTGTCGGCCGGCTTCGCGGGCACGCAGGAGTACATGGCGATGGAGAAGCTCGGGCAGCTGCGCGCCGCCGAGGAGTGGGACCTGATCGTCGTGGACACCCCGCCGTCCCGCTCGGCGCTGGACTTCCTGGACGCACCCAACCGGCTCGGGTCCTTCCTGGACGGCCGGGTGATCCGGATCCTGACCGCCCCGGCCAAGGTCGGCGGGCGCAGCGCGATGCGCTTCCTGAACGCCGGGATGGGCCTGCTCACCGGCACCCTCGGCAAAATCTTCGGCGCCCAACTGCTCACCGACGTGCAGACCTTCGTCAGCGCGATGGACTCGATGTTCGGCGGCTTCCGGGAGCGCGCGGACCGCACGTACCAGCTGCTCAAGGCGCCGGGCACGGCGTTCCTGGTGGTGGCCGCGCCGGAGCGGGACGCGCTGCGCGAGGCGGCGTACTTCGTGGACCGGCTGGCCGCGGACCGGATGCCGCTGGCCGGGCTGGTGCTCAACCGGGTGCACGGCACCGGGGCACCGCAGCTCACCGCGGAACGGGCGCTGGCGGCCGCCGAGACGCTGGAGGAGAACGGCTCGGAGCACGCCTCGCCGGAGGCCGAGCTGCTCGCGGCCGGGCTGCTGCGGCTGCACGCCGAGCGGATGCAGATCATGGGGCGCGAACGCCGCACCCGCGACCGCTTCGTCTCGGTGTACCCGGACGTGCCGATCGTGGAGGTGCCGGCGCTGCCGGGGGACGTGCACGACCTGGACGGCCTGCGGGCCATCGGGGAGCGGCTCAACGGCGCCGAGTAGCCGACGGTGTGGCGTGGCCTCTCGCCGGAGCCACGGTCTCGCCGGAAGTGCGATCTCGCCGGGGGCGATCTGGCCGGATCCACGGCCCGGTTGACGGCGCGGGGGTGACCGCCGGCGCGCGGTGGCCCGCGCCCGAGGGCCGACCGGCCCGGACCGCGCGGTGCGGCCGGGCTCAGCCCGCCTGGGCGTAGTCCGTCAGTATCACCCCGGTCGCGAGGGACTCCTCGTACTCGGTGCGCGCCGTCTCCAGCAGCTTCCGCCATGAGATGACGGTCGGGCGGCGGCGCAGCAGCGCCCGGCGCTCCCGCTCCGTCATCCCGCCCCACACCCCGAACTCCACCCGGTTGTCCAGGGCGTCCGCGAGGCACTCCGTCCGGACGGGGCAGCCGCTGCACACCGCCTTCGCGCGGTTCTGTGCCGCCCCCTGGACGAACAATTCGTCCGGATCACTCGTGCGACAGGCGGCCTGCGCACTCCAGTCGTCAACCCAGCCCATGCCGGCGCCGTCCTCTCCCGTATTCGAGGCTCCCCCACGGCGGCAACGGCATATTCACCGTTGCCAGTTGAGGACGTTACGGAAGAACGACAGCTTGCAACAGCCCCTTCGGGCTCAATCTCGAATGACCCAATCGGACTATGGGTGGCGATCAGCTCACTCGTTGGAGTGATCGCAGGTCGCACACCTTGCCAAGAGCGGCGCCCCCACGCTCGTCACAGGAATCGTCACGGAGAGCGACCGGCCACACGGGCACAACAGGTCACAGTCGCCTCAGAACCCGGCCATCGGCGGGCAATCCGGGCAACTCTCCTCGCCCACAAGAGTGAATGATGTTGACGCACCGAAGCTGTCGCAAGCTTGTGACAAGCCTAGGCGAACACCTGCCCCGGTGTGCGGGAATCCGCAACGTAGGGTTCTCCTCATGGCACCGAAGCGCCCTCAGGCATCCCAGCCCCCAGGCAACACCGGAGCTCCGCGCGGCAAGGCCGACGGATCCCCGATGGAGCACGTCGGCAACGGCGTCAAGTTCCTGGGCGTCAGCGTGCTCTCCGGAGTCCTGCTGGCAGGCCTCGCCCTGCCCGCGGTCGGCGCCATCGGGCTGACCGCCAAGGACACGGCGGAGAGCTTCTCCAACATCTCCGACGACTTCAAGACGCCGCCGCTGACCCAGGCGACCCAGATCTTCGACGCCAAGGGCGGCCTGATCGCCAAGGTCTACGAGCGCGACCGCACCGTCATCACCGCCGACCAGATGTCGCCGTTCATGCGGCACGCCCAGGTGGACATCGAGGACGCCCGCTTCTACGAGCACGGCGCCGTCGACCTCAAGGGCGTGCTCCGCGCGATCAGCAAGAACGCGGAGAGCGGCACCACCGCGCAGGGCGCTTCGACGCTGACCCAGCAGTACGTGAAGAACGTCAACGTGGAGAAGGCAGGCGACGACCAGGCGGCCGTCCTGGAGGCCCAGCGCAAGACCCTGGGCCGCAAGATCCAGGAGCTCAAGGTCGCCATCAAGCTGGAGGAGGACCTGTCCAAGGACCAGATCCTCACCAACTACCTCAACATCACCTTCTACGGCCACCAGGCCTACGGGGTCGAGGCCGCCTCCCAGCGCTACTTCAGCAAGAGCAACAAGGACCTGACCATCGCCGAGGCCGCCACCCTGGCCGGCATGGTGCAGAACCCGTCGTCCTACGACCCGGTGCGCTACCCCGAGAACACGGTCAAGCGCCGCAACGTCGTGATCGACAAGATGCTGGAGAACAAGCACATCACCGCCGACCAGGCGAAGGAGGCGAAGGCCGCCCCGCTGGGCCTGAAGTACAAGGACCCGCAGAACGGCTGCATCACCGCCCAGGCCGGCATGGGCTTCTTCTGCGACTACGTCCGCCACGTGGTCAAGCAGGACCCGGCCTTCGGCAAGAGCGCCGACGAGCGCAAGAAGGTGTGGAACACCGGCGGCCTGAACATCTACACCACGCTGGACCCGGACAAGCAGGCCGCCGCCCAGAACGCCGTCACCAAGAAGGTCTACGTGACCGACACGGTGTCGGCCGCCGCGACCATGATGGAGCCGGGCACCGGCAAGATCCTCGCGATGGCCCAGACCCGCCCGTACGGCCTGGACTCCAACAAGAACCAGACCGTCGTCAACCTCAACGTGGACGCCGCGATGGGCGGCGGCAACGGGTTCCAGACCGGTTCGACCTTCAAGCCGATCCTGGCCGCGGCCGCGCTGGAGTCTGGCATGTCGAACACCCAGTCGTTCCCGTCCGAGAACAAGATCGAGTACCCGCAGATGTCCACCTGCTCGGGCACCTGGAAGAACACCGTCAAGCCCAAGGAGACGGTGAAGAACGAGCAGGACAGCGAGGTCGGGCCGTACCAGCTGAAGGAGGCGATGGCCCGCTCGGTCAACACCTACTTCGTGCAGATGGAGCAGCAGGTCGGCCTCTGCGCGATGAAGCAGATGGCCAACAAGCTGGGCATCACCCAGTCCGCCAAGGGCGACGCCTTCCAGGAGGTGCCCTCGATGGTCCTCGGCACCCTGGAGCTCTCGCCGCTGACCATGGCGAACGTCTACGCGACCTTCGCCGCCCGCGGCAAGTACTGCACCCCGGTCGCGATCAACAAGATCACCACGGTGGACGGCAAGGACATCCCGGTCCCGCAGTCCCAGTGCAGCCAGGCCTTCTCCGAGCAGACCGCCGACTCGCTCAACGCCGTCCTGCTGAACGTGACCGAGAAGGGCACCGCGGCCGCCCTGACCATGGACGACGGCCGCAAGATCGCCGGCAAGACCGGTACCACCGACGAGAAGAAGGCCGCCTGGTTCAGCGGCTACACCCCGTCGCTGGCCACCGCGGTCTGGCTCGGCGGCCCGGCCGGCGGCGTCAAGATGAAGAACATCACCATCGGCGGCAAGCCCTTCACCGAGGTGTTCGGCGCCGACGGCCCCGGCCCGATCTGGGCGATGGCGATGAACCAGGCGCTCAAGGGCACCCCGCTGGAGCCGATCCAGACCGCCAGCATCCCGGACCCGCAGCCGGCCGCTCCCGCGCCGGGCGCCCCCGCGGCCGGCGCCACCCCGCCGGCCGCCGACCCGAACGCCCCGCAGCCCGGCGGCAACCCCCCGCCGCCGCAGCAGGGCGGGAACCCCGGCCAGGCCGGTGGCCAGCCCGGCGGGCTGCCGGGCGGCTTCCCGGGCGGGTTCACCTTGCCGCCCCTCCCCGGGGGCGGGAACGGCGGCCGGCACGGCGGCGGCAACGGGAACGGGAACGGCTGACCCGGCGGCCGGGTGACCGGCCCTCCGGAACATGCCGAAGGGGCGCCCTCCAGCGCGGAGGGCGCCCCTTCGGCATGTTCCCGGGGCGTGCTCGCGGGGCGCGCTCGCGGGAGCGGCCGGGCGCGCCGGTTCAGGCCAGGGCGGCCTTCACCGCGGCGGCGACCCGGCCGCCCTCGGCCAGGCCGTCGACCTTGGGCTTCACCAGCTTCATGACGGCGCCCATCGCCTGCGGGCCGCTCGTGCCGCCCTCGGCCACGGTGGCCACGGCGGCCGCGACGATCGCGGCCAGCTCCTCGTCGGAGAGCTGCTTGGGCAGGTAGGCCGCCAGCACCTCGCGCTCGGACCGCTCGCGGGCCGCCTGGTCCGTCCGGCCGGCGGTGTCGAAGGCCTCGGCCGCCTCCCGGCGCTTCTTCGCCTCGCGAGCGATCACCTTCAGCACGTCGTCGTCGGACAGCTCGCGCTTCTGCTCGCCCGCCACCTCCTCGCTGGTGACGGCGGTCAGGGTGAGCCGGATGGTGGACGCGCGAAGCTCGTCCCGTTCCCTGATGGCAGCCGTGAGGTCCGCTTGCAGCTGCTCCTTGAGCGTTGTCATTTCCTCTTCTTATCCTTCGGCCGTGGGTGGGCTCAACCAGGTTTCCGCTGGGCATCCACCGGGATTTCCGCAGTTGAACGAGTATCCCCGACGGTCCCGGCCGGCCGTCGCCCGACAGCGCACGGGTCGCAGGCGGTTCCGCTCGGAAGCGGGCGACGATCCGGGGCGGGAACGCGCGGCGGTCGAATCCGTGAACAATCGACGTCCGGGACCGGGAGCGGACGAATGGATTCGGCCAAGATGGCCGATAATGCTCGTACAATTTCGGCCGCAATGCCGAAAACTGCCGCGGGCGGCGCGAAGTTGCCGGTCACAAAGGGGCAAATCGAACGTTGTGACCACTTCGCCGAAAAAAGTCCGCGTAGTACACTCGTTCGCGCGTCGCTCGAGTAGCCCGATGGCGGCGATCGACTCACCGTCGAATCAACGCCGAATCACCGCCGAAGGCCGCCACGAACAGCTGCGACAAACCGTCACCACGTCCCCGATTCATTATTCCACAGCACTGACACACTGCTGCCCGAGCACCGTTCGACCCTGACACCTTGTGTCCGGGCGCCTTGCGGCCCAGGCCGACACGAGCGTTCACGCCTGCGCTCCGCCCGGCTGTCCGACCGCCTGGCCGGCAGTGATCGTTTTTCGGAGTGATCGGCGCCGACAAAAACGGCGCATCGAGTTCTGACTTTTATTCTGCTCACGACGGCAGGAAGCGCGGGGGAATGGACAACAATCAGCTTCGCTCGATGCTGGTAACCCAACGGAAGATGATCGGATGGAGCCAGGAGCAATTAGCCGAGCACTCCACCGTCAGTGTCCGCACCATCCGTAACCTGGAAACCGGCGCCATCAAGAATCCGCGGCGCAGTTCCGTGGAACTCCTGGTGGGCGCGCTGTTCTCCGCGGCGACCGACCGGAACGACACCGTGCTCTCCCGGGCCGTCCAGGCGGGCGCTCCGGCGGAGCTGCTGTCCGCCCGGCCGGAGGCCGGATGGCCGACCCACGTCGCCGAACTCCCGGACAACGCGCGCTGGCGGGGCCTGCGCCCCAAGACGGACATCACCGTCGGCCGCCGGGCCGACCTGCTGCACGTCGTGACCGCCCTGCGCCCGGGCCGGCCGCTGGTGCTCACCGGCCCCGCCGGGGTCGGCAAGACCCGGCTGGCGCTGGACTCGGCCGCCCACCTGTTGGACCGCTTCCGGGACGGCGTCGTGGTCCTGGAACTCGGCTCGGTGACCCCCGAGGGCGTCGACCCGGCCGCCGCCGCGGCGCAGGCCCAGCGCGCGCTCGACACGCTCTTCCGGAGCTTCGACCGCGATCCGCGGACCACGCCCGAGCCGCAGCTGCTGCTGGTCATCGACAACGCCGAGCACGTCATCGACACGGTGGCCCGGCAGGTCAGGGCGCTGCTGGCGCGCCACCCTGCGCTCCACATCATGATCACCTCGCTGCGGGCGCCCGCCGGGGTCCCCGCCGACCTGTGGGAGGTCTCACCCCTGCCGGTCGACCATCCGGACGGCCCCTACGGCTGCCCGCCCGCCGCCGAACTGTTCTGCCGCCGGGTGCACTCGGTCGCCCCCACCCTCGACCTGCGCGACCAGATGCCGCAGGTGGTCGAGCTCTGCCGGCGCCTCGGCGGCCTGGCGCTCGCGATCGAGAACGCGGCCGTCCGGATGCGCTCGGTGCCCCTGCACGTCCTGGTGGAGGAGTGCCGGGTGCTGCCGATCCTCGGCCAGGAGGAGGTCGGCGGGCTCTCCCACCACCGCTCGCTGCACCGCAGCCTCGCCTGGGCGTACGGGCTGCTCGACGAACGGCAGCGCCGGGCGCTCAGACGGCTCTCCCGGTTCCCCGAGGAGTTCTCCATCGACGACGTCCGCCGGGAGCCGGACGGCGGCGACCGGGAGCCCGCCCGCAACCTCGACGTCCTGGCCGAGCTGGTCGACTTCTCCGTCGTCCAGGTCAAGCGCGGGCACCAGTACGCGTACCGGGTCCCCCGGATGATGCGCGAGTACGTCAACGCCATCCCGGCCTGAGGACCGGCCCGCACCGCCGTACCCCGCCGTACTCGCCGTACCCCTCCGTACCCGCCGCGCCAGGAGTGCCGGCCGTGCCCGGAATGCCGCTCCGGGCACGGCCGGTGGGCCGGCGGCCGCCGCTCTCACCACCGACGCCGGGCGTGCGCCGGCTGATCGACCGTCTGAGAGCATGGCCTGATGCGACCGCTGCACTCCGTTCCCCTCGGCATCGCCGTCACCGGCGCCGCCTGTCTCGCCTACTCCGTCGGGTACGAGGTCCGGGCCTTCCGCCTCCGCCGGATCGAGGTCCCCGTCCTCCCGCGCGGCGCCCGGCCGATCCGGATCCTCCAGGTGTCCGACATCCACATGGTGAGCGGGCAGGGCAAGAAGCAGCGCTGGCTGAAGAGCCTGGCCGGCCTGCGCCCCGACCTGGTGGTCAACACCGGCGACAACCTCTCCGACCCGCTCGGCGTCCCGGCCACCCTCGACGCGCTCGGGCCGCTCATGGAGTTCCCGGGCGTCTACGTCTTCGGCTCCAACGACTACTACGGACCGGCCCGCAAGAACCCGGCCCGCTACCTCCAGGCCATGCGCAGCGGCGCCCACGGCCTGAACAACCCCGACGGCACCGCCCGCCGCGGCATCACCGGCGCCGTCCACAACCCGTGGGAGAAGCTCCGCGACGGCTTCGACGGGGCCGGCTGGCTCGACCTCACCAACACCCGCGGCCGCCTCACCGTGAACGGCCTCGACCTGGAGTTCACCGGCCTCGACGACCCGCACATCCGCCGCGACCGCTACAGCGAGGTCGCCGGCGGCCCCTCCGCCGACGCCGACCTCTCCCTCGCCGTCGTCCACGCGCCCTACCTGCGCGTCCTCGACGCCTTCACCGCCGACCGCTACCCGCTGATCCTCGCCGGGCACACCCACGGCGGCCAGCTCTGCATCCCCTTCTACGGCGCCCTGGTCACCAACTGCGACATCGACACCCGGCGGGTCAAGGGCCTCTCCACCCACACCGCCGGCGGCCACCGCTCGTACCTCCACGTCTCGGCCGGCTGCGGCACCAACCGCTACACCCCCGTCCGCTTCGCCTGCCCGCCCGAGGCCACCCTCCTCACCCTCACCCCGGCCCCCCGCTGACCCCCGCCGGACGCCCGCCCGGAACCGGATTTCGTGTCTAGGCGAGCGTCCGGTAGAGTTCTACTCGTCGCGAAGGAGACGGAGCGACAAACAGAAAGACCGGGGTGTGGCGCAGCTTGGTAGCGCGCTTCGTTCGGGACGAAGAGGCCGTGGGTTCAAATCCCGCCACCCCGACCCAGGTCAGAGGCCCTATCGGAGAGATCCGATAGGGCCTCTGGCGTATCTGCCAGCACGAAAGTACAGCAACCGCTCCGGCCCTCCCCGACCGCCAGCAGTGGATGCTAAGGAAGTGCCGGCAGAGCCGAAGTACTTCGCCGACACCATGGCGTGATTCAGGTCACACCCGGGCTGTGGCGCTCAAGGCGCATGACGTCGCGCCAGACCCCGTGGTGTTTGCCAATGTGCTCACGGGCGCCGATGACTCAGAAGCCGGCGCGGGCGTGGAGGGCAAAGCGAACGGCTCCGGCCAGAAGTCCTGGACCGTCGCCTCGCTCTGCTCGCCCCGCCGCGCCCCCGACCGCGTCCTCGTCCTGGAAGACCGCTGGGTCGACCAGCACTGCCTTGGCCCTGACCGGGCTCGACCAGCCGGGGCTGGCGGTGGCCGATGTCGGTACCGACTCGCGCTGGTCGTAGAGGTCAAGGTGCCCTTGCGGCCGTGCGGAGCCGGCGGCGGTGATGCCGGCCCGCGTCGGGCCGCCTACCTGACGGGGCAGGCCCGCTTGGCGAGCTGGGTCCGGGTTTCCGGATACGGGGGGAGGGGCACCGCAACCTGGCGGGGCCGAGGCGTGGTCCGCAGCGAGCGGCCCCGATACGGCGGCATCCACGCTCGTTGGGGTCGAGCGTGGATGCCGGTGAAGCGTTCGGCTGTTCAGGTGTGCCGGCCCTATGGGCCGGTGGCCAGGGGTGGTGCGGTCACCAGTGGTTACTTGGGTCGGACCGTCGGCACCACGGCCGGCGCGGCCTCGCCCGAGGAGGTCGCCACCCTGCCAGCTGCCGCATGGACCGACCAACGGTGACCTGAGCCCGCAGATGAGCCTCGTCCAGGGAAGCCTCAACAAGTGCCGGCGTCCGGGACTTCGCCGCCCGCGCGGGCGTCCAGATCATCTGATCCATAGCCGGATTACGGCCCGTAGTCCGGCTACGAATCTGGCCTTCCGCCCAGCAGTTCACTGGGGAACGCCCTCCCCTGCCCTGCTGCCGAAGGCCTCCCATGCCAACGCACAGCACCAGGAGGTCGGCTGCCTCCCACGGGCGTCCCGCAGCAGCGACTGCGGGACGCCCGCTGGGTCGACCTTCCTCACGGCGGCCGTCAGCTGTTCGGCTCAACAGCGGAGGTGGATCGGACTCAAAGCGCCCATGGTTGACACATGGCCAAGGCTGGCAGCCGGATCGCACGTCGGTTGCCCCTACCCGCGGAGCGGACCTGGCTGGATCGCCGACGGGCTCTCGACGCCACCGTCCTGCTGCGGGACCGCCAGGGGTTGGACACCTCACTGGCCTGCTCAAGGAACGACGGAGCGAAGGCGGTAGGCAGCCGGCAAGGCAACCACCTGGAGGATGATCGTGACGCTCACCGAGGCCGAGTTGCTGACGGCCGACGAGGATCGTCTGGGGGAACTCTTCCGTACGAGCCCGCCCGGTGACATTCCCGACGGCCCGATGGAGGGCACCGCCATCATCGGCGCGGGCACGGGCGTGACCCGACCGATCGCCGCGTTGGTGCGCCTGGCCGTGTGGCGGGGAAAGGTCTTCGACCGCACTGGCGGGTACCTGAGCAATCGGCTGTCCGCACTGGACGCGCTCGCCGTCCTCGCCACGGTCGCTCCGGGACCGAGTCGGCTGGACGGCGAGGAGTGCATCGTCATCGACTACTCCAGAACATCCCTCGTCGCTCGCGGCGTGCGCGATGAGATCCGCCAGGTGGGCCCGGACCTGTATCTGGGCGTGATCTGGCTGCTGGGCGCCAAGGTGGGCTGGTTCTCGCTGAGGAAGCCGCAAGCAGGAACCGGACCGGACGAGAAGCAGCCGAACGCGAGCGCATGATCGCCCCGATCCGCTTCGCCGCTCTTCCGGCTGCCCGACAAGGCTGCAGGAACATCCCGATCGGCTGACGTCTGGCGGCCTGGGCACCGATCGGGCGAACTCCGGGTGAAGGCCATGGTCCATCCCGGCCGGGCTGCTCTGTTTGAAAGGTCCTACAACGATGACCACCCCCATCATGCGCGCTCGCAGGTCAGCACTCGGCACGTCCCGCCGTGCACGAAGGTGGACCGCGGCCGTCTCAGCCACCGCGGCTGCCTCGCTCGTCGCCGCTCTGACCTCCTGCAGCGCCCCGCAAGACGCTCCCGCCGCCACCCCGAGCACACTGGCGGGAACAGTCGCAGGAGCGGGCAACGCGCTACACGGGGCCCAGGTGACGCTCTTCGTCGGAACCCGCCAGGGAACCGAGGCACTGGGCCGCGCCACAACCGACGCGACCGGCTCCTTCAACATCTCCTACGCCCAGCCGACAGACGGAGTGCTGTACGTCGAGGCCGCGCCTGCGGACACTCCCGGGCTCCGGCTGCGTTCCGTCGTCGGCACCGGCGCCGGAGGTGGCGTCCCCCAGCGGGCCCTGAGCGCGGTGAAGGTCAACGAACTCACCACCGTCGCCGCCACCTACGCCTTGGCCCAGTTCAGCGACCAGCACGGCATCTCCGGTCCGAGCCCCGGGCTGCAGAACGCCGCGGCGACATCGTTCAACCTCGCCGATCCGGCCACCGGCAAGCCGGGCGGAGTCGTCACGAACCAGGACAACGGCACCAACAACGAGACACTCGCCACCCTTGGCACGCTCGCCAATCTGCTCTCGCTCTGCGCGACGCCGAACGCCCCGCACTGCGGGGACGTGCTCCGCCTCGCCACACCGCCCGGTGGCACCACCCCGGTCGACACGGTGCAGGCGGCCCTCAACCTCGTCCACAACCCGACACTCTCCCCGGCCGAGCTCTACGCCCTCGCGCAGACGGCGAACGCCTTCTCTCCCGCGCTCACCGCGGCCCCCACCTCCTGGATCCTGGCGCTGCGCTACACCGACACCGGCCTCTACGCCCCCGGGCGCATCGCGTTCGACGCCAAGGGAAACGCCTGGGCGACCAACAACTGGCAGGCCGGCACCAGGGACCCGAGCCCCTACGTCACCGTGCTCGATCCGGTCGGCCGCCCCACCCTTGGGAGTCCCATCAGCGGCGGCGGCATGAAGGCCGGGGCCTGGGGTATCGCGATCGACCATGACGGCTCCGCGTGGGTGAGCAGCTACGGGGGCGACGCGATCTCGAAGTACTCGGCCTCCGGAACCCCGCTGTCGCCCGACACGGGCTGGAAGAACGGCGGCCCCGACCATCCGCAGGGTGTCGCCGTCGACCAGAAGGGCAACGTGTGGATCGCCAACTTCTATGGCATCAAAGGCGCGCCCGGCCAGGGCAGCGTGATCGTTTACCCGCACGGCGACCCCTCGAAGGCGATCACGATCACCGGCGGCGGCCTCGACCACCCGTTCGCCGTCCAGATCGACGGCCAGGGACGGGCCTGGGTCACCAACGCCCGCCTCAGCGGCGCCAAACTCTACGAAACGCGCGTGCCCGATTCCAACGTCGAGTTCGGTGGAGGCGTCACCGTCATCGGCCCCGACTTCAAACCGACCGCGTTCTCGCCCGTCAAGAGCAGCTCGTTCAGCTGGCCCCTGGGACTTGCCATCGATTCCAGGAACAACGTCTGGGTGCCCGACTTCTTCAGCAACACCGTCACCGAGATCCGGCCCGATGGAACCATCGCCGGTGAGCACAAGCTGCCGATCACGGTCGCCCCCTGGTCCGTGGCCGTGGACGGGTCCGACCGCGTATGGGTCGCCGGCTTCGGCGCCCCGTCCGTATGGCTGCTGTGCGGCGAGAACACCGCCGCCTGCCCGAACGGCACCTCCACCGGCACGTTCCTGTCCCCCTCACAGGGGTTCCGCAACGCAGCGATCCAGCACCTCACGGCAGTGCAGCTCGACCAGTCCGGCAACGTCTGGCTGGCCAACAACTGGTCGGCACTCCTCCCCCCGACCGGCGGCGTAGGCCTGGTGGAACTCATCGGACTCGCCACCCCGGTCTGCACACCCCTCACCCCGCTACCGATGCGACCGTCATCGGCAACCGCGACCGCCTGCCCGAAGCAGTGAAACCGGCGCACCCGACCGGCCCGCGGGTAGCGAATCCGGCCCCCAACCGACCACTACCCGTGCGCCCCAGGCAGACACCCGGAACGGAACGGCTACCGCCCCTGGTGACACTCCAGCCCGACCAGCGGCCGACGCGAAGGAGCCGACGGAGCACTGGCACGGGGGCTTGCCGAAAAAGCCTGACCGCTGACGAGCCACTGGCGCGCGTCCGCTGTACAGCAGCAAAGTACAGCAACCGCCCCGTCCAGCAGTGACCATCGGCGCCCCTGGCACCACCTCTGACGTGCGCAGATGACCTCAGCGACCACCCTGCCCGTAATTCGGGACGAAGAGGCCGTGGGTTCAAATCCCGCCACCCCGACCCAGTGCAGAGGCCCTATCGGAGAGATCCGATAGGGCCTCTGTCGTTGTGCCCGGCCCACCGGGTGACCGTGCCTCAGCCGACCCGGCGACGGGGATCCGTCCGAGCACCTTCCTCCTTCCGTGCCCCGCGCACTTCCTTCCGTGGCGTTCCGCCGATCCGGGCCCGCGCGTGGTTCACCCGCGTCGTGGCCGGGGTCCGGTCGGAGGACGGTGGTGAGTCCGGTGCGGGAGGTGATGTCGAGCTCCCGGTAGGCCCCGTAGAGGTGGTGGGCGACCGTACGGGGGCTGAGGAAGAGCGGGCGGCGGATATCGCGGTTGGTGAGGCCCTGGGCGGCGAGGCGGGCGATCTGGAGTCCCTGGGGGTGAGGGGGCGCTGCGGGGTGTCGGCCGGGGTTGAGGGCCGGGGTGCCGGTGGCGGAGAGTTCGGTGCGGGCGCCGCCGGCCCCGGACGCGGACACCCCGCCGGTGCGGGCGGCGAGCAGCAGGACGCCCCCTCGGCCTGGAACCGACGGGCGG
Organism: Kitasatospora sp. NPDC001095; assembly: GCF_053598615.1. NCBI lineage: Bacteria > Bacillati > Actinomycetota > Actinomycetes > Kitasatosporales > Streptomycetaceae > Kitasatospora > Kitasatospora sp. NPDC001095. Next base: position 210,276 of record NZ_JBSFKQ010000004.1, read on the forward strand.
CCAGCAGCAGCGCGTCCAGTGAGGCCCGGTCCAGCCCAGCCACTGGATGTCGCCCAGGACGCACAACCGCGGCTGGTCTGCGGCGAGTTCGGCGAGCAGTCCGAGTCCGGCGAGGCCGACCAGCAGCCGGTCGGCTGCGCCCCGCCGCCCGCCGGTCCGTCACCGGCCGCGCTGCCACCGGCTCCCCCGTCAAGAGCCCGAACGCCACCTCCAGCGCCACCGGTCAAGGCGCCACCGCCGACACCCCGCTGGTCGACACCCGGCTGTTCCGCAGCCGCTCCTTCGGCGCCGGCCTGCTCGCCCAACTCGCCTTCTGGCTCGGCCAGGGCTCCTTCTTCCTGGTCCCCCCTGCACCTCCGGTTCGGCCGCGGTCCGGATGCCCTCGGCGCCGGGCCGGTCTTCACCGCGCCCGCCGGCACCCCGGGCGGGCGGGCCGAAGCCCACCCGCCCGTTCCCTTCCCTCCCCCCGATCGGGTTGGATGGTCGGATGAGCGAGGAGAAGAGCGCCGTCCCGGCGTGGGAGCAGAGGTTCAGGGCGGCCCGGGTGTCGCTGCCCGACTGGGCCGAGGACGCCCCGGACCGGGCGCTGTACGTGTCCAACGCGACCGGCACCTACGAGGTCTACGCCTGGGACCGCGCCACCGGCGCCCACCGCCAGGTCACCGACCGTCCGAACGGCACCACCGACGCCGAGCTGTCCCCCGACGGCGACTGGGTCTGGTGGTTCGACGACCACGACGGCGACGAGTTCGGCGTCTGGCGCCGCCAGCCGTTCGCGGGCGGTCCCGACGAGGAGGCCGTGCCCGGCCTCGCCGCCTCCTACTCGGCCGGCCTGGCACTCGGCCGCGACGGCACCGTGGTCGTCGGCCGCTCCACCGACGAGGACGGCACCACCCTGCACCTGTACCGCCCCGGCAGCGCCGGGCCGGTCGAGATCTACCGGCACGAGGAGTACGGCGGCGTCGGCGACCTCAGCCACGACAGCACACTGCTCGCCATCGACCACACCGAGCACGGCGACGCGATGCACTCCGCGATCCGGGTCGTCCGGATCACCGGGGAAGGCGGCGTCGAGACCGTCGCCGAGCTGGACGAGGTCACCGGCCGGGACGAGCCGCGCGGCGTCGCCTGCCTGGGCTTCGCCCCGGTCGAGGGCGACACCCGCCTGCTGGTCGCCCACCAGCGCACCGGCCGCTGGGAGCCGATGATCTGGGACGTCGCCACCGGCGTCGAGACCGCCCTCCCGCTGCGCGACGAGCAGGGCCGCGAACTGCCCGGCGACGTCTCCGCGCAGTGGCGCCCCGGCGCCGAGGAACTGCTGGTGGAGCACGAGTACGAGGCGCGCAGCGAGCTGTTCTCGTACGGACTCGCCGACGGCCTGCTGACCCGCCTGGACACCCCGCGCGGCACCGTCGGCGGCGCCACCGCCCGCCCGGACGGCACCGTCGAGTACCTGTGGTCCTCCGCCGCCGAGCCCTCCGCCGTCCGCTCCACCTCCGGGACGGTCGTGCTGCGGGCGCCCGGCACGGTGCCGCCCGGTTCGGTGCCGGTCGAGGACGTCTGGGTGGACGGCCCCGGCGGGCGGGTGCACGCCCTGGTGCAGCGGCCGACGACGCCCGCGCAGGGCCCGTACCCGACCGTGTTCGAGATCCACGGCGGCCCGACCCACCACGACAGCGACTCCTTCGCCGCCGGCCCGGCCGCCTGGCTGGATCACGGCTTCGCGGTGGTCCGGGTCAACTACCGCGGCTCGACCGGCTACGGCCAGGCCTGGACGGACGCGCTGCACGAGCGGGTCGGCCTGATCGAGCTGGAGGACATCGCGGCGGTCCGCGCCTGGGCCGTCGACAGCGGGCTCGCCGACCCGGCCCGGCTGGTGCTCACCGGCGGCAGCTGGGGCGGCTACCTGACCCTGCTCGGCCTCGGCGTCCAGCCCGACAGCTGGGCCCTCGGCGTGGCCGCCGTGCCGGTCGCGGACTACCACACGGCGTACGCCGACGAGATGGAGGCGCTCAAGTCGCTGGACCGCACGCTCTTCGGCGGCACCCCGGAGGAGGTCCCGGAGCGCTTCACCGCCTCCTCGCCACTGACCTACGTCGAGCAGGTGCGGGTGCCGGTGTACATCAGCGCCGGGGTCAACGACCCGCGCTGCCCGATCCGGCAGATCGACAACTACGTCGAGCAGCTGGAGCGGCTCGGCAAGCCGCACGAGGTGTACCGCTTCGACGCGGGGCACGGGTCTCTGGTGGTGGAGGAGCGGATCAAGCAGCTGCGGCTGGAGATCGACTTCGTCCGGCGGCACCTGGGCGCGGCGCCGGCGGAGGCCGACGCGAGCGGCGCCGGAGGGCAGGCGTGAGACGCCTGCTGATGCTCGCGGGGGCGGCGGTCGCCGGGGCCCTGGTGCTCACCGGCTGCTCGGGCTCGCAGCAGAACGAGGCCTCCTGCCCGCCCCCGGCGGGCCCGGTGGTGCCGAGCCCCTCGGCGGTCGTGCCCACGAGCTCGGCCGCCACACCGCCCGCCGCACCCACTGCCACACCGCCCGCCGCACCGCCCGCAGCACCGCCCGCCACCGCGACCAAGGCGAGCGCACCGGGCGCGGGGAGCACGGGGAGCACAGTCGGCGGCGGAGCCGCGGGCACATCCGTGCTGCTGACGGCGTACGAGCCGACCGATCCGGACGGCACCGTCGAACTCGCCAAGGGATCGAAGGGGTCCGGCGGCTCCAAGGGTTCCTCGGGCTCGAAGGGCTCCAAGGGGTCGAAGAGCGGTCGCACCGTGCACCACCACATCGACCACTACGACTCCGACGACGACCACGGCGGCAGCGGCAACGGCCACTGCCACAGCGACCCGACGCCGCTGCCCACCGGCTCGTCCTCGCCGACCCAGTCGCTGCTCCCGACCCAGCCGGCGATCCCGACGCCCACTCCGACGCCGCCCCCGCCGGCGGTCAAGCCGACGCCGGCGCCGGCCCTGCCGACCAAGCGCTGAGCCGGGGGCGGAGCGGGACTCCGCCGGTCAGTCCAGGACCGGGTCCAGTCCGAGGGCCCGGTCCTGCTCCGCCTCCGCCTCGCGGCGCACCAGGCGGAACCACATGAAGACGACGAACCCCGCGAAGACGAACCACTCCAGGGTGTAGCCCAGGTTCTGGAAGGCGCGCAGGGTGAGCCCGTCCCCGCCCTGCGGCTGCACGCTCGGTACGGAGGCCAGCCCGGCGGGCACGTCGTCGGCGGCCACCCAGCCGTCGTACCAGCCGTCGTACTCCAGCACGTTCAGCAGCGACGCCCGGTTGATCATGCCGAGCTGCCCGGCAGGCAGGCCGCCCGCCACCGCGCCGTTGCTGCCCACGGCCTCGTTGGCCTGCAGGCGCCCGGTCACCGTCACCTCTCCGCCCGGCGGCGGCCCGGCGGCGGCCGGGGTTCCGGGCGCCCAGCCGCGCACCACGGCGACGGCGTGTCCGTCGGGGGTGCGCAGCGGGGTGAGCACGTAGTAGCCCTGCTTGCCGTCCACCACGCGGTTGGGGACGAGCAGTTGGTGTTCGGTGTCGTAGCTGCCGGTCACCGTGACGGTCCTGCCGACGGTCTCGGTGGTCACCTGCGGGGTCGCCTGGTTGAGCAGCGCGTCGAGCGGCCGGGCATCACTCGAAGCGGTGATCGCCTGCTTGGTCTCCTGGTGCGTGGACACCCGGTCCTCGAACCGGCCGAGCTGCCAGGAGCCCAGGAACAGGCAGACCGCCACGGCCGCCACGGCCACGACGGTGCCGCCGAGCCAGCGCGGAGTCAGGAGGAACCGGTACACACCCCCACGGTATCCACTCCTCACACCCGGCCCGCCCCCCGGGCCCCGTACCCGGCGGCCTCCGACCCGCTACGACCCGCCGAGCACGCCGGGCCCCGCCGGTCACCGCCGGGCGGTCACCCCGCCGTCGGTGAACCCGACGGCTGCGGCGCCGGGCCGCCCAGGCCCTGGACGCCGCCGCGGTAGACGGTGCCGCCGCACGACACGGGCAGGATCGCCGTGGCGACCGCCGGGCTGCCGGGGGCGGGAGTGTGGGCGATGGTCACGGTGGGCGCCGTGGTGGGCGGGTTCCCGGTCGGGCTGGCGCTCGGGCTGGGGGCCGTGGTGGGGTCCGCCGACGGGGACGAGGAGGCCGGCGGGTTGGCGCTGGGCGCGTCGCTGGTGACGGAGCCCGGGGCGCCGGGCTCGACGGCGGCCGGGACGTCCGAGCGCAGGGCCACCTGGTTGACGCCGTTCGAAGCCGGGGTGGTCAGGGAGCCGGAGCCGGTGCAGGTCCGTTCGGGGACCCAGGCGAACGGCACCCGGTACCCGGCCCGCGGCGCGAGCACCGGCGGCTCCCCGTCCATCGCGGGCAGGTCGGCGGCCGGGTCGCCCGGGGCGTGGTCGGCGGAGTGGACGCGGCCGCGGTCGCCGCCGCTGACGGCGGTGACCGCCACCGAGCCCGGCCCACCGAGCCGGCAGCTGTGCCCGGAGACGTTGTAGACCGTGAAGGAGCCGTAGATCCGCCCGGTGCCGTCGGCCGCGCCGACCTGCGAGACGCCCTCGCCGAGGTCCTTCCGGGTGCAGAGCGGGACGATGCCGCCGCCGTCGGCGCCGCCGGTGCCGGAGGGCGCGATGCCGCCGTCGGTGTGCGTCAGCCCGCCGCCGGGGGTGTGCGGGGCCGTGGCCGAACCGGACGGCGACGTGACCCCGCCGGTGCCGCTCGGGTCCCCGTGCGAGGCCCCGCCAGTGCCGCCGGCGCTTCCGGTGACGCCGCTGGAGGAGGTGGCGGCCGGGCTCTTGGCGTCCGCCGATCCGGGGCCGCCGGAGAGCCCGAGGTGCTCCCCCTCGTGCAGGACGGGCAGGCCGATCGCGACGACGAAGGCGAGCGCGGCCACCCCGGTCCAGGCACCGCGCCGGGCGGCCTGGCGGCGGGGCACCGCCCGGCGGATCCGCGGCAGCGCCTCGGCCGCGGGCTGGATGCCGGAGACGGCGCCGTGCAGCAGTTCGCGCAGCGCCCGTTCCTCGGTGGAGAGGTCCGGCAGCTCCGGGGTCAGGGAGTCCGCCTCGGACGACGACGCGTTCGCGGCGCCGGGCGCGTTCGGGGCGGGCGCGTTCGCGGCGCCGGGCACGTTCGGGGCGGGCGCGTTCGGGACGGGCGCGTTCGGGACGGGCGCGTTCGGGATGGAGGCGTCAGGCCCGTTCGGGCCGGAGGCGCCGTCCGCCTCAGCCATGTCCGGCCTCCATCTGGACGCGGAGGGCGGCGAGTCCACGCGAGCCGTAGGCCTTCACCGAGCCGAGCGAGATGCCCAGGGTCTCGGCGACCTGCGCCTCCGTCATGTCCACGAAGTAACGCAGCACCAGAACCTCCCGCTGACGGCGTTGCAGACCACGTAGCGCGGCCTTCAACTGGTCGCGCTCCAGGGCATCGTAGGCACCTTCTTCTGCACTGGCCATGTCAGGCATGGGCTTCGGCAGCAGTCGCAGCCCGAGGATGCGGCGGCGCAGCGTGGAGCGGGACAGGTTGACGACCGTCTGCCTGAGGTAGGCCAGGGTCTTCTCGGGCTCTCGCACCCGGCGCCGGGCGGCGTGCACCCGGATGAACGCCTCCTGGACGACGTCCTCGCAGGTCGAGAGGTCGTCGAGGAGCAGCGCGGCGAGCCGCAGCAGCGAGCGGTAGTGCGCCTGGTAGGTCGCGGTGAGCAGGTCCTCGCTGGTACCCGCGTCGGTACCCGCGCCGGAGTCCGCCGCACCGGGTGCGGCCGCCGTCATCTGGTCTTCTTCCGGCCTACTCGCAGGCCACGGGGCGCGCGACGGGAAGGACACCGCGGCTCTCGCCGGGATGCCCGCCCTTGCCCCCACCATCACGTTCGCCACGCACGTTGGACACTCGATCCCCTGTCATGGTTGCCCGGCCCGGGGCCCATTCTTCCGCATCGGCGGAAGCGGGCTCCAGGGGATTCCCACGGGATTCCGGACAGATTGTGTCGAGGAGCGGACACAGGTATGGACAGCTGGGGAGACAGGTGGGGAAACCCGATGCCTACTCGGTCGGTTGGCCCGCCGTCAGCTCCGCCGCCACCAGTTCGGCCAGCTGCACCAGGTTGAGCGCCGCGCCCTTGCGCAGATTGTCCCCGCACAGGAAGAGGTCCAGCGCGTCCGGTTCGTCCAGCGCCCGCCGGACCCTCCCGACCCAGACCGGGTCCGTTCCGACCACGTCGTTCGGCGTCGGGAACTCGCCCGCCGCCGGGTCGTCGTAGAGGACCACGCCGGGCGCGTCCCGCAGGATGTCCTGCGCATGCTCCTGGGTGACCTCCCGTTCGAACCGGGCGTGCACCGCCAGCGCGTGGGTGCGGACGACCGGGATGTGGACACAGGTCGCCGAGACCTTCAGGGCGGGAAGGCCGAGGACCTTGCGGGACTCGTCGCGGATGCCCATCTCCTCGGCGGACCAGCCGCCCTCGCACAGACCGCCGGTCCAGGGCACCGCGTTGAACGCGAGCGGGGCGGCGAACGGACCCTGATCGGCGATCAGCGCGCGCAGGTCACCGGTCTGCCGGCCGACCTCGGCGCCCGCCACCAGAGCGGTCTGCGCGCGCAGCGCCGCCTCGCCGGCGCGGCCCTCGCCGTCGGCGGCCTGGTAGGAGGCGACCACCAGCTGCGCCAGCCCGTACTCGGCGTGCAGCGCGCCGAGTACGGCGATCATCGCGAGGGTGGTGCCGGCCGGACTGGCGACGATCCCGCGCGGGCGGATCCGCAGCGCGGCCGCGTTGACCTCGGGGACGACCAGCGGCACGTCCTCGGCAGTACGGAAGACGGCCGAGTCGTCGATCACCACGACGCCCTTGGCCGCCGCGATCGGCGCCCACTGGGCGGAGACCTGGTCGGGGACGGCGAACACCGCCACGTCGACCCCCTCGAAGGCCTCCTCGGCCAGCGGGACGACCCGGACGGACTCCCCGCGCACCACCGCCGTACGGTCGGCCGAGCGCGGGGAGGCGACGAGACGGATCTCGCCCCAGACGTCCTGGCGGAGGGAGAGCAGCCCGAGCAGCACCTCGCCGACCGCGCCGGTGGCGCCGACGACGGCGAGGTTCGGACGCCGGGTCATCGCCCGGCGTCCCGGCCCGGTGCCCGGGTCATCGCCCGGCGCTCCCGCTCCGCTCCCGGGTCATCGCCCGGTGCCGCCGTAGACGACGGCCTCGTCGCTCTCGCTGTCCAGGCCGAAGGCGCTGTGCACGGCCCGGACGGCCTCCGGGACGTCATCCGCGCGGGTGACCACCGAGATGCGGATCTCCGAGGTGGAGATCAGCTCGATGTTGACGCCCGCGGCGGACAGCGCCTCGAAGAAGGTCGCCGTGACCCCGGGGTTGGAACGCATGCCGGCGCCGACCAGCGAGATCTTGCCGATCGCGTCGTCGTAGCGCAGCGACTCGTAGCCGATGCCCTCCTTGACCCGGCCCAGTGCGTCGATGGCCTTCTGGCCCTCGGTCTTGGGCAGGGTGAAGGAGATGTCGGTCAGGCCGGTCGATGCGGCGGAGACGTTCTGCACCACCATGTCGATGTTGACCTCGGCGTCGGCGATGGCGCGGAAGATGCGCGCCGCCTCGCCCGGCTTGTCGGGCACGCCGACGACCGTGACCTTGGCCTCGGAGGTGTCGTGGGCGACTCCGGAGATGATGGCCTGCTCCATCTCGCCCCCTTCGGGCTGGTTCGGGTTGTCATTGCTGACGATCGTCCCGGGAAGACCCGAGAAGGACGAGCGTACGTGAATCGGGATGTTGTAGCGACGGGCGTACTCGACACACCGATCGAGCAGGACCTTGGAGCCCGACGAGGCCAGCTCCAGCATGTCCTCGTAGGCGATCCAGTCGATCTTGCGGGCCTTCTTCACCACGCGCGGGTCGGCGGTGAACACGCCGTCCACGTCGGTGTAGATCTCGCAGACCTCGGCCTTGAGCGCGGCGGCGAGCGCCACGGCGGTGGTGTCCGAGCCGCCCCGGCCCAGCGTGGTGATGTCCTTGCTGGTCTGGGAGACGCCCTGGAAACCGGCCACGATCGCGATGTTGCCCTGGTCCAGGGCGGTGCGGATGCGGCCCGGCGTCACGTCGATGATGCGCGCCTTGTTGTGGACGGAGTCGGTGATGACACCGGCCTGGCTGCCCGTGAAGGACTGCGCCTCGTGCCCCAGGGATTTGATCGCCATGGCCAGCAGCGCCATGGAGATGCGCTCTCCAGCGGTCAGCAGCATGTCGAACTCACGGCCGGCAGGCAGCGGTGACACCTGCTCGGCGAGTTCGATGAGCTCGTCCGTCGTGTCGCCCATCGCGGACACCACGACGACGACCTCATGGCCGGCCTTCTTGGCGTCAACGATTCGGCGGGCCACGCGCTTGATGCCTTCGGCATCCGCAACGGATGAGCCGCCGTACTTCTGCACGACAAGGCCCACGTGCGCTCCTCGACTCGAAGTCTTTTCCGGGGGCTACGGGCCCCCGTACCCCCCTGGGAAGAGGGGGGTGCGGTCGTCGTCAGTCTACCGAGCAGGGGTGCTCCGACTGGCGCTTTCCATATGGTGAGACGGTAGTTTCAGCACGTGAGCGGCGTGCGGGTGGCTCCGCCGTCAGGTCTGCGGGCGATTCGGCGCGGTTCCGAAGAATCGGCGGATCGGGGGGCGGCGATCCGGCCGGATTTTCTTTTCCGGCCGGGCGCTGAGGCATCCGTCACAATCCGGGCCCGCCATTGCTGAATTCCGCCGGTCGCCGGTCGCCTGCCGCCGGTCGCCTATCGCCTGGCCGCCTGGCCGCCTGGCCGCCTGGCCGCCTGGCCGCCTGCAGACGTTCCTGTACCGGCTGCGACCTGCTGCCTAGCGGCCCAGACCGAGCTCGGCCGCCATCAGGTCGCCCGCCTGCTGCTCCAGCTGCTCGTCGGTGAGCCCGTCGTCGTCGGTGTCCGCGCCGTCCGGCACCGCGCCGATCGGGCTGTCCAGCCGGACGTGGGCGATCAGCGACTGCAGGGCCCGCAGCACCGCCGTACAGGTCGTGCCCCAGTTGGAGAGGTACGAGAACTGCCACCACCACAGCGCCTCGCTGACCCGGCCCTCGCGGTAGTGGGTCAGGCCGTGCTGGAGCTCGCTGACCACGCCGGCCAGGTCGTCCGAGATCCGGAAGGCGTTGGGCTTCTCCGGCGGACCGTACGGGTCGAAGACCTCGTGGTAGACGTCGATCGGCGCGAGCAGCTCGGCGAGGCGCTCGCGCAGCTGCTCGCCGTCCGGCTCGGGGCCCGCGTCGGGCTCGAAGCGGTCCTCCGGGACGACGTCCTCGATCGCGCCCAGTCGGCCGCCCGCCAGCAGCAGCTGCGAGACCTCCAGGAGCAGCAGCGAGACCGCGCTGCCGGGCTCGTCGCCCTTGGCGACCTCGGTGACGGCGAGCACGAAGCTCTCCACCGAGTCGGCGATCTGCACGGCGAAGTCGTCCGGCTCCGAACCGTGGCCGTGGGTGTGCGGGGCGTGGACGTCCGCGTGCGGGGCGTGTGCCCCTGCGTGCGGGGCGTGTGCCCCCGGTTCCCCGTGGGACTGCTGGCGGGGGGTGTGGGGCTGCTGGTTGATCGTCCGGTCAGACATCGAGCAGTCGTCTCCCTTCGAAGGCGCGGCCGAGGGTGACCTCGTCCGCGTACTCCAGATCCCCGCCGACGGGCAGGCCGCTCGCCAGACGGGTCACCTTCAGGCCCATCGGCTTGCAGAGCCGGGCCAGGTAGGTGGCGGTCGCCTCCCCCTCCAGGTTGGGGTCGGTGGCCAGGATCAGCTCGGTGACCGTGCCGTCCGCAAGCCGCGACAGCAGCTCGCGGATGCGCAGGTCGTCCGGGCCGACGCCCTCGATGGGGCTGATCGCGCCGCCCAGCACGTGGTAGCGGCCGCGGAACTCACGGGTGCGCTCGATGGCGACGACGTCCTTGGGCTCCTCGACCACGCAGATGACGGCGAGGTCGCGGCGGGGGTCCAGGCAGACCCGGCACTGCTCGGCCTCCGCGACGTTGCCGCAGACCACGCAGAAGCGGACCTTGTCCTTGACCTCCAGCAGGGCGTGCGCCAGCCGGCGCACGTCGGTCGGGTCGGCCTGCAACACGTGGAAGGCGATCCGCTGGGCGCTCTTGGGCCCGACGCCGGGCAGCCTGCCCAGTTCGTCGATCAGGTCCTGAACCACGCCCTCGTACAACGTCGCGCCTTCCCTCGGATGGTCGGTGGTGCCGGTCGTCCGGCGGTACCGGTTGGTCGGTGGTGCCGGTTGGTCGGCGCACCGGCTCGTCGATGGCACCGGATGGCCGGTGGTGCTCCGGTGCCATCATCCAACGAATCGGGCGTCGGACACAGCGCCCGACGCCCGACTCCCACATAAATCACATGGGTCTGTCGTCTGAACTTCAGACCTTCTGGAACTCGAAGCCGAGGTTAGAACGGCAGACCGGGGATGCCGCCGCCCAGGCCCTGGGTCAGCGGGCCCATGCGCTCGGCCTGCATCTTCTGCGCGGTCTGGCTGGCGTCCCGTACGGCCGCCAGGACCAGGTCGGCCAAGGTCTCGGTGTCCTCCGGGTCCACGGCCGCCGGGGCGATGGTCAGCGCCACCAGCTCACCGGCGCCGGTCACCGTCGCCTCGACCAGGCCGCCGCCCGCCGTACCGTTCACCTTCGTCTCGGCCAGCTCCTGCTGGGCCTTCGCGAGATCCTGCTGCATCTTCTGCGCCTGCTTCAGCAGCTGCTGCATGTTGGGCTGGCCACCACCGGGGAACACGGCTGTCTCCTTGCTGTCACGGCTGTCTTGCGGTGCTTCGTGCGTCACCGCCGAGCCTACGTGCTGCCCGCTGCTCCGGGCCCCGGAAAGGGGCCCGGTTCAGGGTCCGCTCAGGGCTCCGCTCAGGAGCCCTGGTGGTGGATCTCCTCCAGCACCGTCGCCCCCAGCTCGCGGATGATCAGCTCCTGGCCGGAGAACACGTCCTCCTTGAGGTCCGGGTCGTCCGCCTCCGGGATGTCGTCCTCCGGGGCCACCGACTGCACCGGACGGGCCGGCGCCGCGGGCGGCGGGGCCTGCACCGGCGCGGGCTGCGCGGGCTGCACCTGGACGGGCGCCGGCGCGGCCTGGACCGGCGGAGCCTGCACGGGCGTCGGCGCGGGGGCGGGCATCGACGGCGCGGCGGCCGCCGGACGGGCCGGGGCTCCCCAGCCACCGCCACTCTGGGCGCCGCCACCCGGCGCACCGCCACCCGGGCCTCCGGCGCCGCCGGACGGGTCCACGATGCACTCGATCCGCCAGTCCACGCCCAGCGCGTCGGCCAGCGCGGAACGCAGCACGTCGTCGCTGTTGCTGCCGACGAAGCTGTCCCGGGCGCCGGCGTTGATGAAGGACACCTGGAGCACGCTGCCGTCGAACCCGGCCACCTGGCCGTTCTGGCTGAGCAGGATCCAGGTGAAGCGCCGGCGGTTCTTCACCGCCTCCAGGATCTGCGGCCACAGCTGCCGCACCTGCGCGGCCCCCTGCTGCGCGGAGGCCGAAGGCTTCCCACCCGGAGCCGCCGGGGCGGGGGCCGGAGCGGGCACGGGAGCGGGAGCCGGCGCCTGGGCCGGGGCGGCCTGCGGCTGCGCCACGGGCGGCGCCGCGGGGGCACCGCCGACGGGGGCACCGCCGGCGGGTGGGAAGCTACGCGGGATCGGCCAGGCACCCGGCGCCGGCCCGGCGGGCGCGGCGGGCTGCGGAGCCGGTGCGGGCTGCGGAGCGGGTACGGGCTGTGCGGCCGGCATCGGGGCGGGAGCCGCCAGAGCCTCGGCCACCGGCGCGGCCGCCATCGGAGCCGCCGTCGGCATGCCCACCGGAGCCGCCAGCGGCGCGGCGAACCCGCCCGCCGCGGCCCGCCGCTCCAGCTTGTCCAGCCGCGCCTGCAGCGACAGCTCGTCGCTGTACGCGCCCGGCAGCATCACCCGGGCGCAGATCAGCTCCAGCTGCAGCCGGGGCGCCGCGTTGCCGCGCATCTCGGTCAGCCCGGTGTTGACGAGGTCGGCGGCCCGGCTCAGCTCGGCCGCGCCGAACGCGTCCGCCTGCGCCTGCATCACCGCGACGCGGTCGGCCGGGGCGTCGATCAGCCCCTTCTCCCCGGCGTCCGGCACGGTGGCCAGGATCACCAGGTCGCGCAGCCGCTCCAGCAGGTCGGTGACGAAGCGGCGCGGGTCGTGCCCGCCCTCGACCACCCGGTCGATCACCTGGAACACCGTCGCCCCGTCGTGCGCGGCGAAGGCGTCCACCACCTCGTCCAGCAGCGCGGAGTCGGTGTACCCGAGCAGCGCCGTGGCCATCTGGTACGTGACGCCGCTCTCCGCAGCCCCGGCCAGCAGCTGGTCCATGACCGACATCGAGTCGCGCACCGACCCGGCGCCCGCCCGCACCACCAGCGGGAACACGGAGTCCTCGACCTGGATCCCCTCCCGGCCGCACACCTCCGCCAGGTAGTCGCGCAGCGTGCCGGGCGGAACCAGCCGGAACGGGTAGTGGTGCGTCCGGGACCGGATCGTCCCGATCACCTTCTCCGGCTCGGTGGTCGCGAAGATGAACTTGAGGTGCTCCGGCGGCTCCTCGACCACCTTCAGCAGCGCGTTGAAACCGGCCGAGGTCACCATGTGCGCCTCGTCCAGGATGAAGATCTTGTACCGGCTGTGCACCGGCGCGAAGAACGCCCGCTCGCGCAGCTCGCGCGCGTCGTCCACACCACCGTGCGAGGCGGCGTCGATCTCGATCACGTCGATCGACCCTGGCCCGCCGGTCGCGAGGTCCCGGCAGGACTGGCACTCCCCGCAGGGCGTCGGCGTCGGCCCCTGCTCACAGTTGAGGCAACGGGCCAGGATGCGCGCGCTCGTCGTCTTGCCACAGCCGCGCGGCCCGCTGAACAGGTACGCGTGGTTGACCCTGTTGTTGCGCAGGGCCTGCTGGAGCGGGGCGGTCACGTGCTCCTGCCCGATGACCTCCGCGAAGGTCTCGGGGCGGTAGCGGCGGTACAGGGCTAGGGACACACCACCGACGATATCGGGACGGGCCGACAAACGCGTCGCCCCTCACCCCCCACCGGGCTCCGGGAACGCAAAGACCCCCCGTGCACCCGCCAGAGCCCTCCTACCCTTGCTGCCTTCCGGCCCTGGGGGGGTTCAGAGAGATGACGCCACACGAGGGGCTGACCCCCACACTACCGGATCCGCGGCCCGACGATCCACAGGCCACCCCCACCCTCCCGCCTGCGGGATAGGTGGTCGCGAGCACCCCGAAACATGTACTAAGCTCTCCCTCGGAGGATTCGCCTAGAGGCCTAGGGCGCACGCTTGGAAAGCGTGTTGGGGGCAACCCCTCACGAGTTCGAATCTCGTATCCTCCGCCTTGATCGAAGGCCCGGACCGCTCAGCGGCCCGGGCCTTCGTCGTTTACTCTCTGGCCCGCTCAATCGATGTACGTTATTCTGTACAACATGAAGACGATGAGTGCCACCGAGCTCCGCGGCAATCTCGCCGCCGCGCTCGATGCCGTCGAGAGCGACGCCGAAGAGCTCGTCATCACACGCGCCGGCCACGAGCCGCTGGTCGTCGTCTCGCTGGCCGAGTACGCCTCGCTCCGCGAGACCGACTACCTGCTGCGCTCCCCGGCCAACGCCGACCACCTCCGCCGCTCCCTGCAGGAGTACCGGGAGGGCCGTGCGGTGGCCCGCGAACTGATCGACCCCGAAGACCTCACCGAGCAGAGCGCGTGAAGGTCCAGTTCACCGAGCGCGGCTGGAGCGACTACCTGTCCTGGCAGGCCGACGATCGCCGCCTTCTCAAGCGCATCAACCTGCTGATCGACGACATCCGCCGAAACGGCAACGAGGGCATCGGCAAACCCGAACCCTTGCGGCACGAGCTCGCCGGGGCCTGGTCCCGCCGGATCGATCAGGAACACCGCCTGGTCTACATCCTTGACGAGCAGGCCGACACCCTGTGCGTCATCGCATGCCGTTACCACTACGGCAAGTAGGGCCTGAGACGACCAGAGAGACACACGCCCCGGTCTCAGTTCTGGTCTCATTCACCCCCGTCCAACCGGGTTCGGCCGCCGCCCAGCGGTTCGCTCCGCCACTGGTCAGGACGGGTGTGAACCCCGACGAACAGCGTTCGGGAGAATTGGAAAGGTGTTGGGGGCAACCCCTCACGAGTTCGAATCTCGTGTTCTCCGCCTTCACGGAGGCCCGGACCGCATCACGCGGCCCGGGCCTTCGTCGTTCCGTGGTCCCGATTTTTGCTCGGACCCGCTGCAACCCGTCATCCGACTGTCAGCCGATCCTCGTCCCGTTCGCCGGGTGCCAGCAGGCGGCGCAGGGCGGTCGGGGTGTGGCCGAGGTGGCGGCCGTGTCGAGGGCTACCGGACGCCGGGGTGGCCCGAGGGGAGCACCCGCCTGCACCTCGACTTCACCGTCCCCGACCTGGACCGCGCGGTCGAGGAACTGCTCGCCCTCGGAACCTCCCGGCCCGCCTTCCAGCCGGGCGAGGGTCAGTGGGTCGTCCTCACCGACCCCCAGGGCGGCCCCTTCTGCCTGATCCCCGCCACGACCGCCACCAACTGACCGTCCGAGACGAACGGAGAATCCCCGTGGCAACCATCCACCGAGCCGTCCCGATCGACGCCACCCCCGAAGAGGTCTGGGCAGCGATCCGCGACTGGGGTGAGGTCCACCGCAGACTCGCCCCCGGCTTCGTCACCGACACCCGCGTCGAAGGCGACGTCCGAGTGGTGACCTTCGAGGACGGCACGGTGGTGCGCGAGCTCATCGTCTCGCTGGGCGACGACGCCCGGCGCATCGCCTACGCGGTGGGGGGCGGCTCCCTGAACGTCCTCCACCACCACGCCTCCACGCAGGTGTTCGCCGAAGCCGGCGGCCGCAGCCGCTTCGTCCGGATCACCGACGTGCAGCCGCACGGCCTGGCGGAGCCCATCGCCGCGATGGTCGACCAGGGAGTCCGGACGATCCGGAAGACGCTGGAGGCCACTGCCGCCCCCGCTTCCCGATGACTTCCGGGTCCTGCGCCGGGCCGGGGGCGGGAACGTGCGCGGTAGGGAGCCGACGGAGCAGGCGGTCGAGGTGCTGGCGTTCGGCCGAGCGGCAGCGGCTTCGGGCGCCGCCCCGGCCGCCTCGGGGTGTTGCGGACATGCTCAGAGCGCCCCTAGCGTGAGTGGCCCCGTTGATCCATTCACACGGAGAGGCAAGCCTTGATGATCCGTCACATCAGAACCGCGGCACGAACGGTGTTGGCAACCGGCCTGCTCGTCACCGGCGCGCTCGCCGGGGCGCCTCCGGCGGCGGCCGCCACGGCGCCGACGGCCCTGACCGCGTCCGACTACACCCTCACCGCGGACTACCACCGGTTCGACACGCTCAACTCGGCCCTCGTCACGACGTTGGGCACCTCCGCCGTGCACACGGTGATGGAGAACGCGAACCACACCCGGCAGGCGCTCCCCTCGTCCTTCTCCGTCGCCGGCCTGTCCACCGGTTTCCGGTTCGACGACGGCGACAACTCCGACTGCCAGAGCGTCCCGCAGGGCATCACGACGAGCCGGGACGCCGTGGGGACGGCGAACAGCGGCAACTACGACGGCCACCAGCTCGTGCTGGTGAGCTGGTACACCAAGGACGGCTGCGACGGCGCCCAGCAGCGCAGCCGGATCACCCTGGCCGACTGGGACGCCACCTACCCCAACACCTACCGCAAGATCCTCCTCGTGGAGCCGACCGGCACCGCGGCAGCGCCGGACTTCAAGGACATCCCGATCCACGCCGGCGGCGTCTCCTGGTACGGCGACTACCTCTACGTCGCCGACACCGGGCGCGGGATGCGCGTCTTCGACATGCGCAAGATCCTGAACACCGACACCGGTGGCACCGCCGACCAGATCGGCCGCCAGTCCGGCACCACCTACTACGCCCACAACTACGCCTACGTGCTGCCCCAGGTCGGCACGATCACCGCGCAGACCACCGCCGCCGACAAGCTGGTGTGGTCCTCGGTCTCCCTCGACCGGGTCAGCAAGTCGATCGTGATGACGGAGTACACCTGCCAGTCGGGCTGCACCGACTACCCCAACCGCCCGCCGAGGGCCGTCCGCTTCCCGTTCGCGACCGGGGCGACGACGTTCGCCGCGACGACGACCGCCAGCCAGGCCCTCCAGCTGCCCTGGTACAGGCTCAACGGGGTGGCCTCCCACAACGGCCGGTGGTGGTTCAACTCCTCGGGACAGAAGCAGCTCTACTACTGGACCCCGACCGCGGGCCCCTCGACCTTCGCCTGGGTGAGCGGCGGCGAGAGCCTCTCCTACTGGGAGGACGCCACCAACCCCGACCTGCTGTGGTCGCTGCAGGAGACCACGGGCGGACGCAACGTCTTCGCCGTGACCCAGAGCACCTACGGCGGCGGCTGAGCCCCGGGCCCGTGACGTGGCCCGTCAGGCCCGGAACGGCGGAGACCGCCCGCCCGACCTCCCGTGCGCCCGGGGCTGCGGGCGGCGGTGGGTGTCCGATTCGTTCAAGACCGGGTGGGCGGCAGGTGCCTAGCGTGGCGGGCATGGACAGCACACGTGTAGCGCGGTTCGCCTTCGTCGGGTTGGCCGTTTCGGATGTGGCCGCGTCGGTTGCCTTCTACCGGCGGTTGGGGGTGGGGTTTCCCGAGGGGGCGGAGGGGGAGCCGCACGTCGAGGGCGAGTTGCCGGGCGGGCCGCTGCTGGTGCTCGATGCCGAGGCCACCATTCGGTCGTTCCATCCCGGTTGGCGGCCGCCGAGCGGCGGCACCCGGACGGCGCTGGCGTTCCACTGCGGGAGCCCTGCGGGGGTGGACGCGTTGTACGGGGAGTTGACCGGCGCCGGGTACCACGGGGAGCTGGCGCCGTGGGACGCCTTCTGGGGACAGCGGTACGCCGTGGTGCACGATCCGGACGGCAACGGGGTGGATCTGCTCGCGCCCCTGCGGGCGAGCCAGGGCGACACCCCCTAGGAGCGCAGCAGCGCGGTCACCGGCAGGCCCGCCAACTGCCGTACGTCGCGGGCCAGGTGGGCCTGGTCCGCGTAGCCGGTGCGGGCCGCCGTGTCGGCCAGCGGGACGCCGCCGCGGGCGAGGGCCAGGGCGCGCTGCATGCGCAGGATCCGGGCGAGGGTCTTGGGACCGTAGCCGAAGGCGGCCAGCGAGCGGCGGTGGAGTTGGCGTGCTCCGAGGCCGACCGTCTCGGCCGTCGCGGCGACGGAGCGTCCGGCGGCGAGCGAGGCGGCCACGGCGCGGACCAGTGGGTCCTCGGGCCGGGCCTCGGCCGCCAGCCGCAGGGCCAGGGCCTCCAGTGCGGCGGCCGGATCGGGAGCGGCGTCGATGCGTTCGGTGAGACGCCGGACCGCGGAGGACGGCCACAGGTCGGCCAACTCGACGCGGCGGTCTAGGAGTTCGTGGGCCGGGACGCCGAGCAGCGCGGGGGCGGCGCCGGGGCGGAAGCGTACGCCCGCCCACGGGCCGCGCAGTGCGGGGTCGGGGTGGAAGGCGTGGCTGTCCGGTCCGGCGACCAGCAGCCGGCCCTCCGTCCACAGCAGGTCCATGCAGCCGTCGGGCAGGACGGGCAGGGCGGGCGCCGCACGGACGGGCAGGGCGGGCGCCGCACGGGCAGGCAGGGCGGGCGCCGCACGGGCAGGCAGGGTGGCTGTAGGAACGGGCACCCGGGCCGCGCCCGTACGCCCGACGGCGCGCTTCGTCCACACGACCGCGCCGGGCAGCCGGGACGCGCGCTCCTGGTACGCCGAGGACGAGTGCATGGCGTGAGGCTACGCGCCGCGGGCCGGGGACGCGCGCACGCCGATGGCCCCGGCCGCGGTGGGGCGGCCGGGGCCATCGGCCCGGAGGGGGGAGGTCAGCCGACCGGCGAGGACGCGGGCTCCGCCGGCCCCTCGACCCCCGCGTCGGGGCCCTTCCGCCCGTCGCGCATCAGCACCAGGGTGAGTGCCGCGGCCGCGACGACCGCGAGACCGCCCACCGTGAAGGTGGTGGAGGTGGCGGTGTTGAACGCCTCCCGGGCGGCCGCGACCAGCCCGCCGTCCCCGGTGGAGCCGGCCGCCGCGAGCGCACCGGTGATGTCGTGGCGGGCGGCCTCGGGGGCGGCGGCGGGCATCGCGCCGGTGTAGGTGCTGGAGAGCACGGTGCCGAGGATGGCCACGCCGAGCGCCGCGCCGGACTGCTGGATGGTGTCGTTGAGCGCGGAGCCGACGCCGGCGTGCTCGCTGGGGATGGCGCCCATCAGCGCGTTGGCGGCGGCCGGCATGCCGAGGCCGGAGCCGATGCCGAGCACCAGCATGGCCACGGCGACCTTGGTGAAGCCGTCGCCGACCGAGAGGGTGGCCAGCAGCCCGAAGCCGCCCGCGATGATCAGCATGCCGATCGAGGTGAGCACCCGCGCCGGGACCTTCTTGCCGAGCACCGCGCCCAGCGCGTTGAACACCAGCGAGGCGATGGCCAGCGGGATGAAGGCGAGGCCGGTGTCGGTGGGCGAGAACTCCAGCACGAACTGGAGGTACTGGGTGAGGACCAGCATCAGTCCGCCGGTGGCGAAGGTCAGCAGGACGAGCGAGAAGCTGGCGCCGGTGAAGACCCGGTTGCGGAACAGCTTCAGCGGCACCATCGGCGAGTCGGTGCGGACCTGCCGGACGGCGAAGCCGACCAGCGCGGCCACGGCGAGGAGGAGCGCGCCGAGGGTGCTCGGGCTGGTGAAGCCGTCCCGGGGCACCACGATGATCGACCAGACCAGGGCCGCCATGCCGACCATCGACAGCACCATGCCCAGCAGGTCGGGACGGCGCCACGGCCCCTTGGACTCCGGCATCAGCAGCACCGCGGCGAGGATGGCGACCGCCGCGATCGGCACGTTGAGCAGGAAGACCGCGCCCCACCAGAAGTGCGCGATCAGCGCGCCGCCCAGCACCGGACCGCCGACCAGGCCGATCATGGCCACCGCGGTCCAGGCGGCGATCGCCTTCGGGCGCTCCTCGTCGTCGAAGACGGTGATCAGGATGGAGAGCGTGCTCGGCATGACCAGCGCACCGCCGACGCCCATCAGGACGCGCCCGGCGATCAGCTCACCGGGGCTTCCGGCGTACGCCGCGACCAGTGAGGCCGCACCGAACAGCACGAGGCCGACGATCATCACCTTCCTGCGTCCGAAGCGGTCGGAGAGGCTGCCCGAGGTGAGCAGCAGGCCGGCGAAGACCAGGATGTACGAGTCGATGATCCACTGGATGTCCTGCGCCCCGGCCTTGAGGTCCTCCGCGATCGGCGGGATGGACACCGTGAGCACCATGTTGTCGATCACCAGCACCAGGCTGCTCAGGCAGAGCACGACCAGGATGAGCCAGCGCTGTGGATGACGTTCCACGGCGTTTCCCCCTTTGGACTGCGGATGAACTCCGGATCGGGCGCGGGCCGTCGGCCGCGCGGAAGTCGGCGCGGGCACACCGACCTCCGTCCCCTGGGGTACGGTGTGCGCCGCTCCGAACACTGTACGGACACCGCACACTGTTCGCAATGGCGTACACCGTTCGACCTCCGCACACCGTTCGCATCGCCGTACACTGTTCGCAGCAGCCGCTGCGGGCTGCGCCGGACCGGACCGGGTCCGGACGACTGGTGAGGAGGGCCCACATGGCGGCCAAATCAGAGGACGGTACGACCCCGGGCATCCCCCTGCCGTGGAACCGGCCCCAGCGACGGAGGGAGCAGCCCGCCCTCAGCCGCGAGCAGATCGTCGCCGAGGCCTTCGCGCTGCTGGACTCCGACGGCATCGAGGCGCTGAGCATGCGCAAGCTCGCCGCCCGACTGAACGCCGGCGCGACCTCGCTCTACACCCACGTCGCCAACAAGGACGAGCTGCTCGCCCTGGTCGTCGACCAGGTCTTCGGCACCCTCCCGCAGCCCCGGACCGAGGGCTCCGAGGACCCGAAGGTCTGGCGCGCGACGGTCATGGAGTGCGCCGAGAGCATGCGCGCGGCCATCATGCGCCACCCGTGGATGGTCTCGGTGATCGGCGACGTCGGGATGATCTACCTCGGCCCCAACTGGATGCGGCTCTCCGACGCCCTGCTGGCCGTGCTGGAGACGGCCGGCTTCGAGGTCGGCCAGGCGAACGACGCGATGAGCGCGGTCATGGGCTACACCATCGGGACCGCCGCCGTGGAGGCCTCCTGGGTGAACGCGCTGGCCCGCAGCGGCCAGGACGAGCAGGAGTGGATGAACCAGCTGCTGCCCGCCGTCATCGAGGCCACCAAGGACTTCCCCCGGCTGCACCGGCTGTACACCACCGAGGTTCCGGACGAGGTCGCCGCGGGCCGGGACAGCAGCTTCGCCCGCGGCGTCAACGTCATCCTGGACGGGGTCGAGGCGGCTCTGGCCGCCAGCCGCCAGGCCTGAGGGCGCCGGCCCCCGGGTGGGCTCGACTCCCCTCGGGGGACTCGGCTCCCCTCGGGGGATCAACTCCCCCATGGGCAGGCGCCTTTGCCCTAGGGGTGCTCAACTCCCGCTGAGCGCCTGCACCTCCGCGTACCCCGGCACCGAACCGACCGGCTCGCCCGCCGCGACGGCCGCCGCCGTGGCCACCGCCGCCGCCAGTGCCGCGCGGTACAGCAGCGAGCCGAGGCTGACCCGGGCCACCCCGAGCGCGGCCAGCTCGGCGAGGCCCGGGCCGGCCGGCGTCCAGAGGATATTGAGCGGGACGGCGAGCGCGCCGACCAGTCGGCCGATGGCCGCCGGATCGGACAGTCCGGGGACGAACACGCCGTCCGCGCCCGCCTGCTGGTAGACCTCCAGGCGCCGGAGCGCCTCCGTCTCGGGGGCATCCTGCCCGCACCAGTAGGTGTCGGTGCGGGCATTGACGAACAGCTCCGGCACGGCCGCCTTCACCGCCGCGATCTTCGCGGCATGACGGGCGGACGGGGTCAGCGAGCCGTCCGCCCGACCGTCCTCCAGGTTGATGCCGACCGCCCCGGCCGCCTCCAACTCCACTGCGAGCTCGGCGACTTCGTCCGGGTCGTCACTGAAACCGGCCTCCACGTCGACGCTGAGCAGGAAGTCGGCGCACCCGAGCCGGCGCGCCAGCCGTACGGTCTCCTCGCGGGTGGCGGCGGCGCCGTCGGGCAAGCCCGCGACGGCCGCCACGCCCAGGCTGGTGGTGCCGATCGCGGGGTGGCCCTGGGCGGCGAGGGCGAGAGCCGAGGCGTGGTCCCAGGCGTTGGGGAGCAGCAGCGGGCGGCCGGGGCGGTGGTGCAGGGCGGCGAAGGGGGTCATCGGGTCGTCTCCGTCGGGTCGTTCGTACGGTCTCCGGCGACACCGGCCGGGTCGGCGGTTGTGCCCACCGGGTCGGCGGTCGCGCAGGACGTGCTCCCGACCGATTCCGCGTAGTAGTACCCCGCCTCGGCGACGTGCCCGACGAGCTCCCGGAAGCTCCAGCCCGTCCCCGGCGAGTCGTCCAGCCGTTCGTCCGGCAGCGCGGCGATCCGCTGCGACCAGATCGCGGCCAGCCGGATCAGTCGGCTGCGGGCCTCGTCCAGGTCGGCGATGGTGAACGGGGCGAGGTCGGCGGGGGTGGTGGCGCCGGAGGCGTGCCAGTGGTCGGGCTCGGTCGGCCGGCCCGCCAGTCGGGCCTCCAACTCGGCCAGGTGGTCCAGGAGATGGTCGGCGATGCGGCGAACCGCCTTGTGCGGGGCGTAGGTCCGCCCGTCGGCGTTGACGATCGGGCGACCGTCCCAGGCCGTCCAGCCCGCCGCCAGCGCGAGCACGTGGTCGACCATCGCCGGTACCAGCGCGGCGAGTTCACCCTTTCCGAGGTCCCGCACGGACGGCGGCGCAGCAGCGGACGCATCGGTGTCCGCCGGATCGGAGGCGCCGTACAGGATGCCCTCGGCGATGACCAGGGCCTGCGAGCGGCCCGGGCAACTCCTGGGCGGTGCACCGAAGGTGAGCGCGACACCCTCGGGCGCGCCGGACTGGGCGGCCTGGATGTCGAGCAGGACGAGCGTCCCGGCCGGTACCACGACCTCGCCGAGCGCGGTCGCCCGGACGGCGAGCCGACGCATCGTCCGGATCGGCGGGTCCGCGCGCAGCACGCCGGCCAGACCGTCCTCGTGCCCACGGGCGCCCTCGACCAGGGCGGCGGTGGCGTCGCAGGCCTGGACGAGCAGGCCGATCCGGTTCGCGGCGGTCTCCTCGTCCCCGTCCCCCATCGCGGGCAGCAGCCGGGTGACCGCCGCGTCCTCCGCCGGGGAGTGCGGGCCGTCGGCGAAGTACGCCCGGGAGACGGTCGCGACGTCCCGCGCCACCGCCTCCGGGTCGGCCAGGCCGAGCTCCGCCGCGAGCACCCGGACCACCCGCAGCCGGACGTCGGGCTCGAAGCCGGCGGCCGCGGCCACCCGCAGCCGGTCCGGGTCAAGGCGCTCCAGGTCGGCCAGCACCAGCGCCCGGCGCCGGTCGTGCGGCGCACCCGAGCTGAACCGGGCGACGGTGGAGCGCAGCCAGGCCACCGTGCCGGGGGCGGCGCCGGGCGCCGCGGGTTCGGCGGGCGGCGGGACCAGCGCAGGGTCGGCCAGCGCCGCCGTGACGTCGTCGTAGCGGGAGAAGGTCATGGTCGCGGGGCCGGCGACCGCCGTGGTTTCGCTCATGCCGCCATCGTGGCCGCGGGTCGTTTCGGCGCCGGCCGAACCGTGCCGGGGCGATCCTGGAGGCATGTCCCCGGCTCCGCTCCCCCACGCGGCCCCGCCCCGGCGACCGCCCCGGCCCCCGCACGCGGCCGCGCCGGAACCTCCGCACCCGGCCGCGCCAGACCTTCCGCACCCGGCCCCACCCGCGCTCAGTCCCTCGAACACGCCCCCGTGCCCCGACCATGGAGGCATGACGCTAGCCGCCTTCGCCGCCCTGCTCGCCGACCCCACCCGCGCCGCCATCTGCACCGCGCTGCTCGACGGCCGCGCCTGGACCGCCGGCGAGCTGGCCCGGCACGCGCGCGTCGCGCCGTCCACGGCCAGCGAGCACCTGTCCCGGCTGATCGCGGGCGGGCTGCTGGCCGAGGAACGGCAGGGCAGGCACCGGTACGTCCGGCTGGCCACGCCCGCGGTGGCCACGCTGATCGAGGACCTCACCGTCTTCGCCGAGTCCGGCCCCGGCCGCACGACCGCACCCCGGACCCTCGGCGAGGCCACCCGACTGAGCGCCGAGGCCCGCGCCCGCACCTGCTACGACCACCTGGCCGGCCGCCTCGGCGTCGCCGTGTCGGACGCGCTGCTCGCTCGCGGCCTGGTCACCGAGGAGGGCGGGCTGGCCGTCACCGAGCGCGGCCGGGACTGGCTGGCCGCGCAGGCGATCGAGTTGCCGCCGCGCTCGGGCCGTCCGGGCGGGCGCCCGGTGGTGCGCGGCTGCCTGGACTGGACGGAGCGCCGCCCGCACCTGGGCGGGGCGCTGGGCGCGGCGCTCTGCCGGGCCGCGTTGGACCGTGCCTGGGTGGAGCGGATCGGCTCCGGCCGGGCGCTTCGGGTCACTCCGGACGGCGGTCGGGCGCTGCGCGAGCTCCTCGGCGTCGAGTTGCCCTGAAGCGTCGAGCCGCCTGGTGGCGGGGGGCGTCCACCCGCCCCCAGCAGCGCCACCCGACCGGCCCGGTCCCGCTCAGCCCATCGTCTTCGCCCCGTCCAGCGACTCCCGGATGATGTCCGCGTGCCCGGCGTGCTGCGAGGTCTCGGCGATCAGGTGCAGCACCACCCGCCGGGCCGACCAGGCCGTCCCCGGCGGGAACCAGGGCGCGGCCGGCAGCTCATGGGCGAGGCCGAGGTCGGGCAGGGTCCGGATCAGCTCGTCCGTCTCGTGCGCCACCCGCTCGTACTCGGTGAGCAGTCCGGCAAGCGTGTCGCCCTCCGCCATCCGGAACTGGGCCGCCCAGGCCTCCGCTTCGCCGGGGCCGTGCTCGCCCTCCCTGCCCCGCATCGCCTCCGCGCCGCCGGTGATGAACCGCGCCCAGCGCGCCTCGACCGCCGCCACGTGCTTGATCAGTCCGCCGAGGCTCAGGTCGCTGACCGTGGTGCGTTCGGCCGCCTGCGCGTCGGTGAGGTCCCGGACGGTGCGCCGCAGCAGGCCGCGGTGCTTGTCCAGCGTCTCGACGAGTTCCTCGCGCTCATCCATCAGCAACTCCCCTCGGTCGTCCCGTCGTTCAGCACGCCGATCCGCCGCCCGTCAGGCCTTCACCGTCTTCGGCTGATCGCCGACCGTCCGTCCGAGGTCGATCAGCCCGAAGGCCGCGCCCTGCTGGTCGCCGACCGCCGCGAACCGGCCGAACGGGCTGTCCATCGGCCCGAAGTGCACCTTGCCTCCGCGCTCCGTCAGCCGTCCGATCGCGGCGTCGGTGTCGTCCACCGCGAAGTAGATGCTGACGTACGAGGGCGCCTCGGGCGGCAGGAAGTCGCCCTCCGCGCCCATCCGGCCCAGCACCGGCCGATCCCCGACCTGGAACAGCCGGTAGTCGAAGTCCCCGCCCTCCATCTTCCGCACGCCGTACGGGAACACGGCCGGGAAGAAGGCGTCCGCCTTCGCGGGCTCACGGGTCACCAGCTCGGCCCAGCTGTAGGCGCCGGGCTCGCCCTGCTTCTCGAAGCCCTCGTGCCGCCCGGCCTGCCAGACCCCGAACACCACGCCGGCCGGGTCCTTGGCGAGCACCATCGTGCCGAAGTCGCCGACCTGCAGCGGCCCCATGGCCACCTCCCCGCCGTTGGCGCGGATCCGCGCCGCGGTGGCTCCGGCGTCCGGCGAGGCCAGGTACAGGCACCAGGTGGACTTGGCCGCCGCGCCGGGCATCGGTGGCACGATCGCGGCGACTGCCTTGCCGCCCGAGTACGCCTGGGTGTAGTTGCCGAACTCCGACGAACTCTCGCCGAAGGTCCAGCCCAGTACGTGGCCGTAGAAGGCCTTCGCGCCCTCCAGGTCGGTGAACATCGCGTCGGCCCAGCAGGGTGTGCCCTCAGGTAGCGCAGCCATCTTTCTGCCCTCGTGTGTGGCGAAGTGCGCGCGCCGGGAGGGCGCGTGCCACCCCCGGTTCGCCAGCCTAGCCACGACGCGGCGCACCCGCACGGGATGGCCCGCGCGGGTACGCCCCCGCAACGTCAGCCGCCGGCCGACAGGCGCAGTGAGGCCGTCCCCAGGCCGGTCGGGCCGAGCGGTACCGGGGGCATCGCCGCGACCGTGGGCACCGAGGGCGCCACCAGCCCCGCCGGCCCCGCCGGACCCGCCGGACCCGTAGGCGCCTCGGCGGCCGCCGCCGTGGCCGCCCGCCGGGCCCCCGAGGCCTCCGCCAGGTCCCGTCCCGCGCCGAAGTGCCGCTCCAGGTCGGCCGTCCCGTACCGCCGGCAGCCCTCGTGCCAACCCAGGATGCCCGCGAGCCAGTTCTGCAGTTCGCCCACGTATCCGTCGAGCAGTTCCCGGGCCGCCTGCTCCAGCCCGAAGTCCGCGTACATGACCGGGAGTTCCTTCTGCGCGACGTGCTGGAACTGGTCCAGCCGCGAGTGCATCAGGTCGTCGACGATCCGGACCGCCGCTTCGTAGTCGCAGTTGAAGAAGTTCTGCACCACCAGGACGGTGTTGTGCAGCTCGCCCTCGTACTCGACCTCCTTCTGGTACGAGAAGAGGTCGTTCATCATGCACGCGTAGTCCATCGCGGAGCTCTCCAGCGCGCGCATCGAGCCGTGGTCGTACACCTCCGGCGGCACGGACTCCCCGTGGCCGAGGCGGGAGAGGCTCGTGGTGAGCTCGGAGCCGAAGGTGGAGCGGCGCATCTCCAGGTAGTCCACCGGGTCCGGGATCCGGTTCTGGATCTGGTTGGCCAGCTCCCAGATCCAGCTGTCCAGCATCGCCTCGACCGCCGTCCGGAACCGGCCCCTGGCCTCGACGGTCATCGGGCCGGCGGTGCGCTCCCAGATGTCGGCGAGGCCGCGCTCCAGCGCGTTGGCGGGCTCCGGTGCGGGAGTGCCGTCCACTGGCATGAACAGCGACAGCCGCGCGTTGGCGGCCTTGGCGCCGCCCAGGTCACGGGTGTGCCCGAAGGCCCGGGGGTAGTAGTCGTCGGCCCAGGTGCCCCAGGCCAACCAGGCCGAGGCGATGTCGAGTTGGTCGGCCGTGGCGTCCGGGTGGATGCCGGCCGCGCAGAGCGGGAGGTCGTAGTCGCGCATCGACGCGGCGTCCCAGATGCCGGACGCGGGGGCGCCCGGCTCCGCCGAGAGCAGTCCCATCCGCTCCGCCCACTCGACCACGCGCTCCCGGGCGCCGTCCAGGTGGGGGCTCAGCCGGAGCTCGTACGGCAACCTGAACTCGGGCAGCCTGGAGGGCCCGACCGCCCGGTACGGCACGTGGCCGTACGACCGCGCCCGCCGTCCCTCCGGGCCCGCCGCGCCCCTGGCCGCCGCCGTCGCGCGCTTCCCCACCGAGGCCGCCGGGCCTGCCGGGCCTGCCGGAGCCGTCATGGCGGTGCTGCGCAGGATGTCCAGCGCCGAGGTGCCGATGCCCCCGATCGCGTACTGGTCCCACCAGTTGCCGCCCCCGGCCCCGCCCGATCCGGGCGCCACCTCACCGCCCGAACCACCGGCCGCCCCACCACCGTTCATGTACCGGCTGGAGCGCAGGTGCCACTCGTGCCCGCCGGACTGCCAGTCCTGGAGGCCCTTGACGTACGCCATCACCCGGGCGCGGCCCGCCGGGTCGAGCCCGGTCTCCGCGAACAGCACCGGCAGTTCGGTGAACACGGTGTTCTCGAACTGCTGGAGCCGTGAGGTGAGCAGGTCGTTGACCGCCTCGGCGGCCTCCTGGGTGGAGCACTCCAGGAACCGCTCCAGCACCAGGACGCCGTTGCTCAGCTCGCCCTCGTCCTCCACTTCCCGCTGGTACGAGAAGATGTCGTTGCGCAGGTGCACGCCGTCGGAGAAGGCGTCCATCAGCACCCGCAGCGCCCGCGAGCCCGACACCTCCTGCGGCACCTCGGCGTCGGCCGCGTACTCGACCAGCTGCGCTGACCAGGGCGCACCGCCGACCTTGCGGCGCATCTCGATGTACTCCACCGGGTTCGCCACCCGGCCCTCGCCGATGTTGGCGAGCTCCCACAGCGACTCGTCGAGCAGGTTCCGGGTGCTCGCGGCGAACCGGGTCCGCCAGTCCTCGCCCATCGCCGGCACGGTGCGCCGCCACAGGTCGGCCAGCCCCGCCTCGACCGGGTTCTCCGGCTCGGGCAGCTCGGCGCCCGGGTCGGCGGGCATGAACAGCGGCAGCCGGTCGAGGTGGGCCTTGCCCGCGTCGCGGTCGTTGGTGCGCTTGAACATGTCGAGGAAGTAGTCGTCGAAGAAGAAGACCCACACGTACCAGTCGGTGACCAGCGAAAGCGCCTCGGCCGACGCGTCGGGGTGGGTGTACGCGCAGAGCAGGCCGTAGTCGTGGGCGTCCAGGTCGGCCTGGTCCCAGATTCCTGATCCCTCCAGCATCCCCATCTTCCGGGCCCAGGCGGTGGAGTGGGCCCGTGCCTCGTCCAGATGGGGGTTGAGGCGTGCCGGGTGCGGCACGTAGAAGGAGGGCAGTTCGAACGGCTGGGTCACGGCGGGCGGGCCTTTCTGGATGCTTCGGATGGACCAAGAATGACTTGCCGTCAGGTCACCGCACCGGCACAACAAAAATAGTCATATGAAATGACTCACCGCCCCTCCCAAAATCCACCCACCCGGCCGAGCGCCCTCCCCGCCCCCGCACACCCCGACAACCGCCCCCACGCGCAAGACCCGTAGGGGCGGCCCCGGTTCAGGACGCGAGGCCGAGGGCGAGGGAGGCCGCGGCGGGCGCCATTCCGCGCCACTCCACCGTTGTCCTCGACAACCGCTCCGCCAACGAACAATGCAGATCCGGCAAGGCCTTGAAGAGACAAGATCCCCGGTGACGGGCGTGTTGACTGCGTACGGCAACGCCGCTTCCACCAGACTGGGCGCCGACCCGACGTCAACTCCGAGGAGGGCAAGCCCATGAACGTCACCGTTCGGCTCGCACAGCAGCCCGAGGCCGACGAACTGCTCGGACGCAGCGCGCTCGCCGCGCTCGTCGGCATGCTGCTGGACCAGCAGGTCCCGATGGAGTGGGCGTTCACCGGCCCGCTGACCATCGCCCAGCGCCTCGGCCACGACGACCTGGACGCCCACGAGATCGCCACCTACAACCCGGAGGAGTTCGTCGCGCTCCTCTCCGCGAAGCCCGCGGTCCACCGCTACCCGGCCGCGATGGCCAAGCGGGTGCAGCAGCTCTGCCAGTTCCTCGTCGCGCAGTACGACGGCGACGCCGCCGCGCTCTGGAAGAACGTCCGCACCGGCAAGGAGCTGCTCAGCCGCCTCAACGCCCTGCCCGGCTTCGGCAAGCAGAAGTCGCAGATCTTCCTGGCCCTGCTCGGCAAGCAGTACGGGGTACGGCCGGAGGGCTGGCGCGAGGCGGCCGGGGTGTACGGCGAGGAGGGCGCGCACCGCTCGGTGGCCGACATCACCGGGCCCGAATCGCTGGTCCTGGTACGGGAGTTCAAGCAGGAGATGAAACGCGTGGCGAAGGAGGCCAAGGCCGCCGCCAAGCCGCGCACCACCACCCGCACATCCGTCGCCTCCGCCGCCGCCCCGACCGGTGCGCGCTGATCACCGACCGACCGACCCGACTGGTCAGACCGATCGGACCGACCCGACTGGCCGGACCGACCCACCCGACCGCCCGCCCCGCCGGCCGTACGCCGACCGGGCCCTCCCAGAGCGCGACGCGGGCCCCGGCCGCGCCGCGCGACCGGGGCCCGCGCACGGGAGCACTCCGTCAGAGCAGGACCGGCTCCTGCTCCTCCGCGGTGGAACCGGCCGAGCCGTCGGCACCGACCGATCCGGCCGCCGCCCCGGCAGAACCGGCCGCCTTGCGTCGCCGCGGCAGCGCGAACATCAGCAGGAACACGGCGAGCAGCACCCCGGCGACCCACCACATCGCGTGCACGAAGGCCCCGCCGAACGCCGTCCCGAGCGCCTCCGGCGCGACGACGTCGTCCATCGCCCCGAAGAAGGCCACCGAGACCAGGCCGAGCCCGAGCGCGTTGCCCACCTGCTGCACCGTGTTGATCAGCCCGGACGCCGAACCGGCGTGTTCGCGCGGCACCTCCGCCAGCACCGCGTCGGTGATCGGCGCGACGATCAGCCCCATCCCGAGGCCCATCACCACCAGCGGCAGCGCCATCTGCCAGGCCGTGATCGCCGTCCCGTACCGGTCCGCCTCCCAGATGTAGACGAGCACGCCCGCCGCCATCACCAGCGCACCGGTCTGCAGCACCTTCCGCCCGAACCGCGGCACCAGCTTCTGCACCGACAGCCCGGCCGCCGTGGAGACCGCGATCGAGAACGGGATGCCGGTCGCACCGGCCTTGAGCGGGCTCCAGCCCAGCCCCACCTGCATGTAGAGGGTCCAGACCAGGAAGTAGATGCCGAGCGCCACGCCGAAGGCCAGCTGCACGCAGATCCCGGCCGCGAAGGACTTCACCCGGAACAGCGCCAGCTCCACCAGCGGCGAGCCGTCCCGCCGCGTCTTGACCCGCTCGTACGCCACGAACAGCGCGAACACCGGCAGGCTGCCGGCCATCGACAGGTAGCCCCACAGCGGCCAGTCGGCCTCCCGGCCGTGCGTCAGCGGGTAGATCAGCATCAGCAGGCCGAGGCTGGCCAGCGCCACGCCCACCAGGTCCAGCTTCAGCGCCTGGTCGGCCTTCGACTCGTCGATGAAGCGGCGGCCGAGCAGCAGCCCGGCGATGCCGACCGGCAGGTTGATCAGGAAGATCGGGCGCCAGGCCAGGCCGAACAGGTCCCACTCGGTGAGCAGCGCGCCGATCAGCGGGCCGGAGACCGCGCCCAGGCCGACCACGGCGCCGAACAGGCCGAACACCTTGCCGCGCTCCTCCGCCGGGAAGGTCGCGTGGATGATCGACAGCACCTGCGGCACCATCAGCGCCGCCGTTCCGCCCTGGAGCAGTCGGGTCGCGACCAGCATCTCCGGGCCGGAGGCCAGCCCGCACAGCGCCGAGGCCAGCGTGAAGCCGCCGATCCCGATCAGGAACACCCGCTTGCGGCCGTGGATGTCGCCCAGCCGGCCGCCGGTGATCAGGCCGATCGCGAAGGCCAGCGCGTAGCCGCCGGTGACCCACTGGATGGCGCTGAAGGAGGCGCCGGTGTCCTGCTGGATGCTCGGGATCGCGATGTTGACGATGGTCACGTCCACCAGGTCCATGAAGGAGGCGACCATCACGATCGTCAGCGCGATCCACCTCCTCCGGTCCGCTGCCGCGGTGCTCATTCGGTTGTCCTCTTTCTTACGCACGTCCGGGACGCTCTTCTCCACGCCCATGACAGTACGGGGCATGTAGGTCAGAACCTGTCCCAGTTGGCAGCCGCCCGCCGCCGCCCGCCGGGACGGCATGCTGGACGGCATGACCGACACCCCTGCCCGGCTGCTGAGCCTCCTGTCCCTGCTCCAGACGCCGCGCGAGTGGCCCGGCAGCGAGCTCGCCGAACGTCTCGGCGTCAGCCCCCGCACCATCCGGCGCGACATCGACCGGCTGCGCGAGCTCGGCTACCCGGTGCGGGCCAGCATGGGCGCGGACGGCGGCTACCGGCTGGTCGCGGGCACGGCGATGCCCCCGCTGCTGCTGGACGACGAGGAGGCGGTGGCCATCGCGGTCGGGCTCCGCGCGGCAGCCGGGCACGCCGTGGTCGGCATCGAGGAGGCCTCGGTACGGGCACTCGGCAAGCTGCTCCAGGTGCTGCCGGGCCGGCTGCGGCACCGGGTCGGGACGCTCAACTCCGCGACCGTGCCGCTGCTCACCGGGGACGGCCCGACCGTCGACCCGGAGGACCTCACCGTGCTCGCCCGCGCCGTCACCGCCCGGGAACGGCTGCGCTTCGGCTACCGGGCGTACGACGGCGCCGAGACCAAGCGGCAGGTCGAGCCCGAGCGGCTGGTCTCGGTCGGCCGCCGCTGGTACCTGGTCGGCTACGACCTGGACCGCTCGGACTGGCGGCTCTTCCGGGTCGACCGGGTGAGCGGCCCGGCCACCACCGGCGTGCGCTTCACCCCGCGCCCGCTCCCCGCCGAGGACGCCGCCGCGTACGTGGCGGGCAAGCTGCGCCGCCCGTCACCGAGCGGCACCGTGGTCGCCACCGTGCACGCCCCCGCCGAGCGGGTCGGCCACAGCCTGCGGCCGGGCGACGCGGAGGTCGAGCCGATCGACGCGCACAGCTGCCGGCTCCGCTCCCGCTCGGACTCGCTGGAGTGGACGGCGATGCGGCTGCTGTCGCTGGACTGCGCCTTCGAGGTGCACGAGCCGCCGGCGCTGCGCGAGCACCTGCGCCGACTCGCCGCCCGCGCCCAGCACGCGGCGGGTCCGGAGGATCGGTCCCGCGCCCAGCACGCGGCGGGCCCGGAGGACCGGTCCCGCGCCCAGCACGCGGCGGGGGATCAGGCCCAGGTCTAGGCCCCGACCCGGTACCAGCCGTTGCCGGAGCGGAACCAGAGCGCCCCGTCCCGGCCGTACGCGCGCTCCCGGTCGAGCTCCCCGAGGCCGCCCACCCGCTCGCGGCGCACCTCCCGCCAGCCCTTCCGGCTCTCCCGCTCGCAGCGCAGCAGCTCGCCGCCTGGCTGGAGGAACACGGCGCGGTCCCCGGCGATCGCGAAGCCGACCGGTTGCCGGGCCGGCAGTCGCATGACGACGGGCTTGCCCTCGGCGGGGTCGATACCGGTGAGGTGGCTGCGCTCCCCGTACCAGGCCAGCCAGGTCCGCCGTCCCTCGGTGGCGGCGGCGAGGCCCTCCAGCGGTTCGTCGCCCAGCTCCCTGAAGTCCGGCCGCCAGACGATCCGCCCGGCGGTGTCCAGCCCGAGCAGACCGCACTGGGCCAGCGGGTTGTCGCCGTAGTTGCCCTCGTCCCCGAAGGCCAGCCAGATCCGGCCGTCCCGGTCGGTGGTCAACGCCTGGACGTCATCGCCGAGTTGCAGCTCCCGGGCCGGGCTGCCGTCCGGCCCGAACACCAGGCCGTTGCGCTCCCAGCCGTCCGTCGACTCCTCGGCCCGGCACCCGGCCAGCAGCACCCGCCCGCCCGGCAGCAGCGCCAGGAGGTCGGGCGGGACCCCGACCCCCGCCAGCGGCACCCGCCACTCGCCCTGCGGGCCGCGCACCACCACCTCGCCGTCGAACGGCAGCCGGGCGTACGGCCACGATCCGGCCGGCGCCGCGTACTGCTCCGGCACCACCAGGACGGCCAGTTCCCCGCCCGGCTCGACCGTCCAGGTCAGGGCCCGGCGGCCGGCCCGGACGTCCTCCTCGGGCAGCCGCCAGACCTCGACCGGACGATCGGACACGGCCAAGGCTCAGACCCCGTACTCGGCGGTCAGCAGCGCCCGGCCCAGGGTGTGGAAGGTGAGGTTGAAGCCCACCTGGGCCGGCGGGGTGTCGGCGGTGACGTCCAGCTTCTCGACGTCCAGCGCGTGCACCGCGAAGACGTAGCGGTGCGGGGCGCCGGGCGGCGGGGCGGCGCCGTCGTACCGGTTGGACGGGAAGTCGTTGCGGCCGTGGAAGGAGGCCCCGCCGGGCAGGTCGGCGTCCGAGGACCCGGCGCCGCGCGGCAGCTCGGTGGTGTCGGCGGGCAGGCCGAGGGCGAGCCAGTGCCACCAGCCGGAGCCGGTCGGCGCGTCCGGGTCGTAGCAGGTGACCGCGATACTCCGGGTGCCCTCCGGCAGGCCCGACCAGGACAGCTGCGGCGAGAGGTTGCCGCCGGCGTGGATGAACTCCTGCCCCAACGTGCCCCCTTCGGTGATGTCCTGGCTGCTCAGCCGGAACGACGGCACCTTCGGCAGGAACTCGTACGGCAGCGGCGGGCGATTGCTCATGGGGTGTGCCACCTCTCACGGTCGGAATGACAGAGGTCACTGTAATGGGGTGCACGCGCGCTCCCGGCGCCCCTAGAGTCGGTGGCATGGCCGCCAAATTCGCCCAGTTGTTCGCAGACTCCCGCCGCGCGCTGTTCACGATGCTCGGCGTCCAGGCCGTCATCTGGTCGGTGCAGGTGGCCAACTGGCTGGACGACTACGGGCTGTCGCGGGAGTTCGGCCTCCGCTCGGAGCAGGTCGGCGACCTGCCGGAGATGTTCACCTCGCCGTTCCTGCACTTCAGTTGGAGCCACATCGAGGCCAACTCCTGGCCGCTGTTCGTGCTCGGCTTCCTGTCCGCCTACCGGGGCATGCGGAAGTTCCTGCTGGCCAGCCTGGTGATCGCGGTGTCCGGCGGCCTGCTGGTCTGGCTGCTGGAGAGCCCGAACACCGTGACGGCCGGCGCGAGCGGCATGGTCTACGGCTACCTGGGCTACGTGGTGCTGCGCGGCGTCCTGGACCGCAACGTGCTGGACGCGGTGGTCGGCACCGTCGTCGCGGTGGTCTACTCGACCATCCTGATCGGGGTGCTGCCGGTCACCCCCGGCGTCAGCTGGCTGGGCCACCTCGGCGGGCTGATCGGCGGACTGGCCGCCGCCGTCCTGCTCCGCAACCAGCCGGCCGCGAAGCGGGCCCCGCAGTCGGCCGCGAAGCAGGCGAGCACCCCGGACAGCCCGGGAACCGCCCTGCTCAAGCAGCTGGACGAGCTCGGCCTGTAGCCGGCGCCTCGGCCGCCCCGCGGCCGGCGTCACAGTCGGCCGCGGCCCCCGCAACCCACCTGGGCCATCAGGTATAGACCAATCCCGACCCCTGCGGATAGCGTGGACGGCTCACCCTCCCCCAGCTCCGGAGCCGCACCGTGGAGTCGTCCGTCCTCGCCTTCGCCACCGACCTGCTCGACGAGGGCGCCGACACCTTCTTCGGCAACCTCACCGACCGCGCCGGGGTCGGCGGCGTCACCCTCGCCTCGGTCTACCACGAGGCCCGCGACGTCTTCCCGCACAACCCCCGCCGGGTGCTCCGCCACCTGGAGCCGGGCGCGGCGTACTTCCGTCCCGACCCGGTCCGCTGGCTGGGCCGCCGCCTCGCGCCCGTGCCGTCCACCGCGATCGGCGAGCGCGACCCCTTCACCGAGGCCGCCGAGGAGGCCCGCCGCCGCGGCCTGAAGCTGCACGCCTGGACGGTCTTCTGCCACAACGACCGGCTCGGCTTCGCCCACCCCGACTGCGCCCCGGCCAACGCCTTCGGCGACCGCCACCTCACCGAGCTCTGCCCGGCGAACCCGGAGGTCAGGGAGTACGCGCTGACCCTGGTCGCCGAACTGGCCCGGTACGGGGTGGACGCGATCCGCGCCGAGTCCCTGCACTTCCACGGCCTGCGCCACGGCTACCACCACGAGCGCTACTTCGAGGAACTGGGCCCGACCGCGGAAGCCCTGCTCGGGGTCTGCTTCTGCCCGCACTGCCGCGCCGCCGCCACCGCCGCCGGGGTCCCGGCCGAGGAGGTGGCCGAGGCGGTCCGCGCCGAGCTGCGCCGCCGGCTGGCCGACGAGTCCGCGGCCGCCGAGCCGGCCGACCTGAGCGCCCTCGCCGACGGCGCCTTCGCCGCCTACGTGGACGCCTCCGCCGCCACCGTCACCTCGCTGGCCGCCGACCTCACCGAGCAGGCCCGCCGGGACGGCATGCGGCTGAGCTTCATGGACGGCGGCGGCCCGGGCAGGGGCTGGCTCGCCGGCATCGACCTGCCCGCCCTCGCGCAGGTCACCGACCAGGTCGAGACCCTCGGCTACGAGCGGACCCCTGAGGCCGTCCGGGAGAAGATCGCCGCCTTCGCCCTGCACGGCGTCCGTCCGCGGTCCATGGCGGTGATCCTGCGCCCGATGTCCTCCGACTGCGACGGCCCGGAGAACCTCGCCGCCAAGATCACCACCCTGCGCGAACTCGGCGTCCCCGAGGTGGAGTTCTACCACTACGGCCTGATGCGGCTGTCCTCCCTGGACCGGATCGGCGCCGCGCTCGCCGGCTGACCGCCCGGCGCCCCCTGGCGGCCGGTCAGCCGGCACCCGTCGCCCACCTGGCCGCTCAGCCGCCGCGCGGCGGCGCCGCTCGGACCTCCCGAACAGGCTGAGCGAGATCTCCTGCCCGAACCGCCTGCCCGCCGAGCGCGCCCGCCCAGCGGGATGCGCACCCGGGCGTCCGGGTGCGCGGCGCCGTCCAACAGCACCGCACCGAGGTCGAGCGCGGGCCCGGTGAAGGCTCACCCGTCGGCGCTCTCCGGGCGGCCGGAGGGGTGAGGCCGGAGGCCATCGGTGCACACTCCTGAGCGGATCGGAACGCTTCGGAACGCTTCGGCGTCAACGCGGAACCCGATCGGCACCGGGCGATGTTCGCGACATTTCCCACCAAACAGCCGCATTCGTCCATGCGCAGTTCACACCGGCGCGCGTGGCGGCGCCGCGGCTGCTGCGCCATCCGCCGCCCAAACGGTAGGCTTTCCGTGTGATCTTCAAGCGCATCGGCAATGGGCGGCCGTACCCGGATCACGGCCGGACGAGCACCCGCCAGTGGGCTGACGTCGCCCCGCGCCCGGTGCGACTCGACCAGCTGGTGACCACCAAGGGTCAACTCGACCTCGAAACCCTTCTGGCCGAGGACTCGACGTTCTACGGGGACCTCTTCGCCCACGTGGTGAAGTGGCACGGCGACCTCTACCTGGAGGACGGTCTGCACCGGGCCGTCCGCGCGGCGCTGCAGCAGCGCCAGGTGCTGCACGCCCGTGTCCTCGAAATGGAGTGACGGGCCCCACCCCGGGGCCGTCCCTCCCGCACGGACCTTCCGGACCGCCCCCGCCACCAGGCGGAGGGCGGTCCGTCCGTACCCCGGTACCCCCTTTCGGGTACCGGGGTACGCCAGATGATGATCGTTTAGTACCTTCGAAGCCGTACGGCACTACGCTGCTGACTACGGCCGCGACCAGGGGATTCCGCCCGCACCGGGGGAAGTCCCCACCCGGCCGATCCGTCATCCCGACCCCGCCCTGGCACGAGGGGGAGACAAACCGTGAGCATGTTGACTCCCCGAGGCCTCAAGGGGAAGCAGTACCGCGTCACCGGCAACACCTACCCACGGTTGGGCCGGCCCCCGAAGAAGAGCCGCAAGGTGGTCGCCACGCTCGCCGCCCTGCTCGCCCTGGCCCTGGTCGCGCTCGGCGGCGTACAGCTGTACGACATCTTCACCGGCAGGAACAAGAACGCCTCGGCGCAGGCCTGCGCGAGCCCGTCCGGCAAGGCCCTGGCCGCCCCGACCCCGGGGGCCACCCCGGGCGCCCCCGCCGCCGGGGCGCCGGCCGCCGGGCAGGGCGACCCGAACGCCGTCCCGCAGCCCACCGCGGTCACCGTGAACATCTACAACGCCACCACCAAGGCCGGTCTGGCCGGCCGGACGGCCGAGGAGTTCAAGAAGCGCGGCTTCGTCATCGGCAAGGTCGGCAACGCCCCGGCCGAGCTGGACAAGAAGGTGCCGGGCACCGCCCAGGTGATCGCCGGTCCGACCGGCGCCGGCGCGGGCACCCTGGTCAGCTCTCAGATCGCCGGGGCCGCCGTCACCGCCGACGCCCGCACCGACGCCAGCGTGGACTTCGTGATCGGCGACAGCTACAACGCCCTGCTGGACGAGACCCAGGCGGCCGCCGCCCTCGCGCTGGCCACCAAGCCCTCTCCCACCCCGACCGCCACCGGCAGCTGCTGAGCCACCGGTCGGACGGACAGGAGAGCCCCCGGCAGACGCAGTGCCGGGGGCTCTCGGTGTTCGGTGGTTCGGGTGGGCGGGCTCAGCCGGCCGTGCCGTAGAGCCGGTCGCCCGCGTCGCCCAGGCCGGGGACGATGTAGCCGTTCTCGTTGAGCCGCTCGTCCAGGGCGGCGGTGACCACGGTGACCGGCAGATCCGCCAGCTCCCGTCGCATCACCTCGACGCCCTCGGGGGAGGCCAGCAGCACCACGGCGGTGACGTCGGTCGCGCCGCGCTCGATCAGCATCCTGATCGCGGCGACCAGGGTGCCGCCGGTGGCCAGCATCGGGTCGAGCACGTAGACCTGGCGGCCGGAGAGGTCGTCCGGCATCCGGGTGGCGTAGGTGGAGGCCTCGAGGGTCTCCTCGTTGCGGACCATGCCGAGAAAGCCGACCTCGGCGGTCGGCAGCAGGCGGGTCATCCCGTCCAGCATGCCGAGGCCGGCCCGCAGGATCGGGACCACCAGCGGGCGCGGGTAGCTGAGCCGGGTACCCAGCGTGACCGCCACGGGCGTGGTGATCTCCACCTCGTCGGTGCGGACGTCCCGGGTGGCCTCGTACGCGAGGAGGGTCACCAGCTCGTCGGTCAGGCGACGGAAGGTCGGCGAGTCGGTGCGCTCGTCGCGCAGGGTGGAGAGCTTGTGGGCGACCAGGGGGTG
The DNA here is from genome assembly GCF_053598615.1 of Kitasatospora sp. NPDC001095. Taxonomy (NCBI): domain Bacteria; kingdom Bacillati; phylum Actinomycetota; class Actinomycetes; order Kitasatosporales; family Streptomycetaceae; genus Kitasatospora; species Kitasatospora sp. NPDC001095. The sequence goes on from NZ_JBSFKQ010000004.1 coordinate 247,776, forward strand.
GTCGACGACGTGGAGACGCATGTATCGAGGTTAGCCCGCCCCTGGACGGGTGTACGACCCGCCGTGCCCCACCCGTGCGCCAGTGCGGGTGACGCGCCGGTGACACGCCGTGACCCGCCGCGGCTGTTCGGACGGAAGTGCCTTCTGTGGTATCAACCGGACCGTTCTGGGAATGTCACGTCTTATGACGAGCAACCCGAACGCCGGGGACGGCTCGATGGACGAGCCCTTCGACGGGGCGGGCCGCAGCCAGGGCCCGCCGTACGACCACCCGGAGACCGAGGCGGAGCGCCGCAAGCGGCGGGCCGTCTTCCTGCGCGAACTCACCGAGGCGCGCGAACTGCGGGAGCGGGTCCAGCCCCGGCGGACCAAGGAGCGGCGGATGCGCGAGGCGATGCGGATGCGAACCTTCCGGATCTGACGCGGCCCGGAGGCGCCCCCGGCCCGTCCTGACGCGATCCTGACGCGCGCCCGCCGCGGGCCCCGGACCGCCCGCGATCGGAGGCGGCGGCCCCCTTCCGGCGTTCGGAGCAAATTTCGACCGGCTTCGGACCGCCCCGGCCGGAAAACGCCCTCCGCCACCCGGTCCTTCCGACACGACCTGCAAAGACGCGCTGCCGAACACCCCCCGCGAGGGCGGGCTTTCTGTCACGATTCCGATGGGACGGTCCGAACAAGCGGACCGCCTCTGGCGCGGGGGCGGCCAGTTTTCCGCGTTGCCCGTGCGCGCCGGCAGCCGAGACCGATGATCTTGGGAGTGTCCCTGGTGGCGTACTTCGCTGCAGTGCTTGCTCGCACCGAGGACGGGTGGGATGTGAGCGAGACGGAGCTCGACGACGTCGAAACCCTGGCCGATCTGGCCGACCTGGCCCGCGACTCCGCCCAGGACGACGACAGCGTCCTGATCTTCATCGAACAGGAGGACGTCTGGTTCGCCATCGTCCGCGTGGACGGCGAGGAGGACCCGCGGATCTTCGTGTCGGACGGCGCCGCGGCCGCCCGCAGCTCCTACGGCTCCGTCCTCACCGACGAGTTGGTCGACCAGGCCGGAGAGAGCGAGTTCGGCGACCTGGACCACCTGCTGGACGAGTCCGAGGAGGCCGAGGAGCAGGACGAGGAGGAGGCCGACGTCCGCGGCGGCGTCCCGGTCGGCCCGCTCGGCGACGCCCACCTGCTCACCGAGTTCGGCCTCGCCTCCGAGGAACTGCTCGCGCTCAGCGGCGAGGGCGCGGTGCCGGGCGACGCCCTGGAGGAGATCGCCGAGGCCCTCGGCTGCGGCGAGGTCCTGGAGGCCGTCCGGTAGCGGGGTCGGCCGTGCCGGTGTCCGCCACCGGATACCCGACACTGGATGCCATGCAGCCCGCCACCTCGCTGACCGTCCCGCACGTCCCCCCGCTGCCCGCCCCCGTCCGCCCCGACCCGGTCCGCGACCGCTGGGCGGCGCCGATGCGCCTCGCCATCGCCGAGGCCGCGCTGGCGCCGGCCACCGGGGACGTACCGGTCGGGGCGCTCGTCCTGGGTCCGGACGGCCGGGTGATCGGGCGCGGCCACAACGAGCGCGAGGCGGTCGGCGACCCGACCGCGCACGCCGAGGTGGTCGCGATCCGGCAGGCGGCCGAGCAGATCGGAGAGTGGCGGCTGAGCGGCTGCACACTGGTCGTCACGCTGGAGCCGTGCACGATGTGCGCCGGGGCCATCGTGCTGTCCCGGATCGACCGGGTGGTCTACGGCGCCCTCGACGAGAAGGCCGGCGCGGCCGGCTCGCTCTTCGACGTGATGCGCGACCGCCGGCTCAACCACCGCCCCGAGGTGGTCTGGGGCGTCCTCGCCGAGGAGTGCGGCGAGCAGTTGCGTGCCTTCTTCGACACCCACCGCTGAACACCCGCTGAACACCCGCCGCCGACGGCCCGCCGGACGCCGTGGCGGTACGGATTTCGTGACTGCGCCACCCCTCCGGTAGAGTTCCTCTCGGTAGCGTGTCCGAGCGGCCAAAGGAGCACGCCTCGAAAGCGTGTGTGGGGGCAACTCCACCGTGGGTTCGAATCCCACCGCTACCGCTCGAAGCCCGAGGGCCCGTCCGATCCGGACGGGCCCTCGGCGTTTGTCGGGTCGGTGCGCCGCCCACCGGCGCCGTGCACGGGTCGGCGCGGGCACGGGAGCGGGAACGAAAACGGCTCCGTACCCCGGGCCGATGACCACCGGTGCCCGGTCCGTACGGAGCCTGGAGGGGGGAGCGGCTCGGGGGGACTGACCGCTCCCCCGGCGGAGTCCCACAACCGGCGCCGCGTCGGGGGGAAGCCGCGGCCACCGGTCCCACAGCGGGGAGCTCCGGATCCATGCACCGGGGATTCCTGCCAGATCCTCGGTACGTCTTCCATCCTGCCGCCCGGCCCACGACGGGGCACCCGGAGAAAGGCCTCACTCGCGGGGACCTTCGTCCCGCCGGCCGAACGCGTCGCACACTTGATAGCCCGTCCGGGTGGATAAGCTGCCCCTGCAGGCCGCTCGGGGACCGGATGACGGCGGCCCACGGCTCGGAGGAAGGTCACCCGATGGCGCAGGCGAAGAAGATCGGCATGGTCCTCCTGCTCGTCTTCGTGCTCTACTCGATCATCACCTCCCCCTCGCGGTCCGCCGAGCTGGTGCAGCTCGGGTTCGAGGGGATCTCGAACGCGGCCAAGGCGGTCGGCGCCTTCATGACCGGTCTGATCAAGTGACGGACGGCCGCCCCTTCGAATGGCCGCCGGCCCCCGTGCACCGGCTACGGTGTGCGGGACCCTCTGTCCCCGTCCGCGAGGAGCGGCAATCGTGATCCGCCACCTGGTCCTGTTCAAGCTCAACGAAGGCGTCGGCAAGGACGAAGAGCGCGTGCTCGCCGGCGCCAAGGCCTTCGAGGCGCTCGGCGCGGTGATCCCCGAGCTGCGCGAGTGGGAGTGCGGCTGGAACACCACCGAGCGCGACATCGCGTACGACTACGCGATCAACAGCCTGGTCGAGGACCGCGACGCCCTCCAGGCCTACCTGACCCACCCTGACCACCAGGCGGCGGCCGGCCTCTGGCGCGAGTTCGCCACCTGGGTCATCGCCGACGTCGAGGTCTGAGCACCCGTCCGGCCCAGAGCCGTCCGACCGGCCCGCCCCGAGCCGGTCCCGCGCCCGTCCCGGGCCCTTCCCCCGGACGGCCGCCGCGCCCCGTCCGCACCCGCGGGCGGGGTGCTCTGCTCCGTCCCCGGAGCGACCCGTGCGGCGCTTCGCCGGCCGGCCCGGGAAACGTTGAAAGCCCCACCAACACACCTCCGTCGGGTGCTTGCCCGACCTGTGCCCACCTTGTGATGCTATGACCGGTTTTGCCGGACCTGGCTAGGTGGAGAACCGGCCGCGACACCCGATCCGCGGGGCCCGCCGTCGACGACTTTGGGAGGGGTGAGGTGTCCGTGGACGAAGTGCTGGCTGCGATCACCAGCCCGGCCGGCGAGCTCCGCCCGGACCGGCTGCGCGGTCCCGGCGGCCGGCCCGTCGTGGACGTCCGGACGCTGACCCGGGTGCTGTTCGAGCGGCTCGCCGAACTGCCCCCCGACGCCCCCGAGCGGGAACGGGTCAGGGCCGCCCTGATCGAGGTGAACATCCCGCTGGTCCGCTACGCGGCCACCCGCTTCCGCAGTCGCAGCGAGCCCATGGAGGACGTCGTCCAGGTCGGCACGATCGGCCTGATCAACGCGATCGACCGCTTCGACCCCGGCCGCGGCGTCCAGTTCCCCACCTACGCGCTGCCGACCATCCTGGGCGAGATCAAGCGCTACTTCCGGGACAACGTCCGCACCATGCACGTCCCGCGCCGGCTCCAGGAGCTGTGGGTCCAGGTCAGCGGCGCGATGGAGGAGCTGACGGTGCAGCACGGGCGGGTGCCCAAGGTGCCCGAGATCGCCGCCAGCCTGCGGATCCCCGAGGAGGACGTCCGGGCCTGTCTGGACGCCGGGCGGGCCTACAACGCGGCGTCCCTGGAGGCCGCGCAGGAGCACGAGGGCGGGCTCGCCCTGCTCGACCGGCTCGGGTACGAGGACTCCGCGCTGGCCGAGGTCGAACACCGGGACATGGTCCGCCACCTGCTGGTCCAGCTCCCCGAGCGGGAGCGGCGGATCGTGATGCTGCGCTTCTTCGCCAACCTGACCCAGTCCCAGATCAGCACCGAGCTGGGGATGTCCCAGATGCACGTGTCCCGGCTGCTCTCACGGATCCTGACCAGGCTTCGGACCGGCAACTCCTGGGAAGAGTGAGATTGCAGCGCGTCACCCCGGCGTGACATCTTGCGACGTTCGGGTTTGCCGTGGACCGTGTTCCGGTATGGAGGGGGAAGGCCCTCGCCCGGGAACCACCGCGCGACGGCCCCCGTTCAACTGACAGTCACAAGGGGGTGGGTGCATGTCCGGAGAGCTGGGCACTGCGGAGATCCACGCTGGCCAGGCCAACGGCACGGCCGTCGTCGAGGACCTGGTCCCGCGGCAGCGGGTCGAACCGGTCCGGCCGCCCGGCCCCCAAGCGGGATCGGAGACGCCGCCCGGCTCCGGGCTGGACACCCGGACGCTCTCCCGCTCGCTGTTCCTGCGGCTGGCCTCGCTGGACCCCGGCAGCACGGAACACGCCTACGTCCGCGACACCCTGATCGAGCTCAACCTGCCGCTGGTCCGGTACGCCTCGGCGCGCTTCCGCAGCCGCAACGAGCCGATGGAGGACATCGTCCAGGTCGGCACGATCGGCCTGATCAAGGCGATCGACCGGTTCGACCCGGAGCGCGGGGTGGAGTTCCCCACCTTCGCGATGCCCACCGTGGTCGGCGAGATCAAGCGCTTCTTCCGGGACACCAGTTGGTCGGTCCGCGTTCCGCGGCGGCTCCAGGAGCTGCGGCTGGCGCTCACCAAGGCCGGCGACGAGCTCTCCCAGCGGCTGGACCGCTCCCCCACCGTCGCCGAGCTGGCCACCTGCCTGGGGGTCAGCGAGGAGGACGTGGTCGAGGGCCTCGCGGTCGGCAACGCGTACACCGCCAGCTCGCTCGACTCCAGCACCGGCGAGGAGGACAGCGACGGGCCGCTGGCCGACCGGCTGGGCTACGAGGACCTCGCGCTGGAGGGCGTCGAGTACCGGGAGTCGCTCAAGCCGCTGCTGGCCAAGCTGCCGCCGCGTGAGCGCCGGATCATCATGCTGCGGTTCTTCGGCAACCTGACCCAGTCGCAGATCGGCGAGGAGATCGGGATCTCCCAGATGCACGTCTCCCGGCTGCTCACCCGGACGCTCACCCAGCTGCGCGAGGGTCTGATCAACGAGGGCTGAGCCCGCCGCACCGGGGCCGGGCCGTTCTTCGGCCCGGCCCCGAGCCGTGTGCCGGGCCGATCCGGCGCGGTGGCACGGTTCAGGCCATCGCCGCGCAGCGCCGTCCCGCGACGGGAAATCCGCCCGTCAGCCGCCCGTCAGCGGCCCGGATCCCGGGTGTCCGGCGCACCGCGCGGCACCGGGGTCCGCGTCCGACCAGCGGCGTTCCGCCCGGCTCCGGTGACGCATTCCGTACGGTCCGGAATCCCCGCGGCTCGGTATGCTGATCAACCGCGCGAGCACTTCCATTGCATATTCGGACTGTCACATGGCACAGCGGTGCCCGATATTGCATGAACCTGCCCAACGGGGCAGCGGGATGTGCAAGAGTGTGATGGGCAAGGGCAACAGTGCAGGTGTCCCGTCCGCCCCACCGGGCCACACCGTCGGTAACCACCTGTAGCACTCAGCTTCCGATTTTTCATTCTCAATTCATTATTTGCGCCGCCGGTACGGTTCCGGTCACAATCAGCGCCTTCATGGCTTCGCCATGAACGTTGGTAACAGGTTCGCTGCACTCTCGCCCAATTGGCCCCTCGCACCGCTGTCCCTCGACCAGGATGGGCCCCGGGCAGCCTGCTGCCCGCGAACAGCTACACGGGCAGGCGAGCGGCGAGCAGCGCCGCGCCTGCCCCAAGGGGAGGATCACCATGGGTCGAGCGACCCGAAGAGTCGCCGCGTGTGCGGCGGCAGTCCTGCTGGCCAGCGGCCTGCAGAGCACCCTGGCCCACGGCGAGACCACGCCGCCCAGGATCGACCTCACCGTCCTGGTCGTCGACGACGGCGGCCCGTCCGTCGCGGCCATCGCCGCCGAGCTGAAGAGCCAGGGGACGCCCTACAAGGTCGTCAGCCTCAACGACCCCAACCGACCCGTCATCACCTCCGCTTTCCTGAGTGACACGGTGAACGGCCTGCCCCGGGGGAAGTTCCAGGGCATCGTGCTGCCCAACGAAAACCCCTTCCCCAACAGTGCCGCCGAGATGACGGCGATCGCGAGCTACGAAGCCGCATTCAACGTCCGCCAGATCGACGCGTACACGTGGGCCAACCCGGCCGTGGGTCTGAACTACGCTCAGAATCCGGGATTCGTGGGCACTCTGGACGGATTCCAGGGCGCCACCACCGCCGCCGGAACTTCGGGCCCGTTCGGGTACCTCAAGGGCAGCGTCCCGTTCGAGGACAACGACCCGAACGTCAGCGAGAGCTACGGGTACCTGGCCACCCCGCTCGCCGGCCTGCCGGCCGGCTCCTCGTTCGTCCCGCTGGTCGACGCGCCGATACCCAGCACGACCGCCCGCGGTTCTCTGGTCGGCGAGTACACCCACGACGGCCGCAAGGAACTGGTCGTGACGTTCGTCTACAACCAGTACCAGCAGCAGTACCGCCTGCTGGCCCGCGGCATGGTCGACTGGCTGACCCAGGGCGTCCACCTCGGCTACGACCGCAACTACTTCGCCACCCACGTGGACGACGTCTTCCTGGCCGACGACCGCTGGGACACCGCGCTCAAGTGCACCCCCGGCGACGTCACCTGCCCGCCCGGCACCCCGGACACCGCCAACCCGATCCGGATGACCGTCGACGACGCCAACCACCTGAAGCAGTGGCAGGCCGCCAACAACTTCACCCTGGACATGGTGTTCAACGGTGGCGGCAGCGAGGACTGGAAGGCCGACCACGAGACCACCGTGGACCCCACGGCGGACCAGATGATCGCCGACCAGAGCAGCTACCGGTGGGTCAACCACACCTACACCCACCCGTACCTGGGCTGCGTCCAGAACGTCACCGTGGTGCCGTGGGTCTGCAGCAAGAACGCCGCGGGCGGGACGGTCTGGGTCGACCAGAACACCATCTCCACCCAGATCCGGAACAACTTCGACTGGGCCGCCGCGCGCAGCCTCCAGGTCGACCCGCAGACCCTGGTCACCGGTGAGCACTCCGGTCTGCTGACCGCCCCGCAGGAGACCAGCGACAACCCGAACCTGGCGCCGGCGCTGGCCTCCAACGGCATCAAGTTCACCGCCAGCGACGCCTCCCGCGAGAGCGGCCAGCGCGCCGTCGGCACCTCCACGCTGACCGTGCCGCGGTACCCGATGAACGTCTTCTACAACGCCGGCACGGCGAAGGAGGAGGCCGACGAGTACAACTGGATCTACACCAGCAAGGCCAACGGCGGCAGCGGCGTCTGCGAGAACAACGCCAACTCGACCTGCCTGTCGCAGCCGCTGGACGTCAACACCGGCTACCAGTCGTACATCGTGCCGCTGGAGGCCCGGATCGACCTCGGCCACGTGCTGAACAACGACCCGCGGCCGCACTTCGTGCACCAGTCGAACCTGTCCGAGGACCGCATCCTGTACCCGGTGCTGGAGAAGGTCCTCGGCACCTACCGCTCGCTGCACGCGGACAACGCCCCGATCGTGAACCTGAGCCAGCGCGAGATCGGCCAGGAGTTCCAGCGCCGCGCGGCCTGGAACAACGCGCTCGCCGCCGGCCAGGTCACCGCCTACCGGGTCGGCAACACCGTCACCGTGAACGCGCCGTCCGGCGTTCAGGTCCAGGCCACCATGCCGACCGGAACCGCTCAGAAGCTGGCCATCGGAACGGGCGGGTTCGGTTCGTCCTACGCCGGTACCCTCTCGGGTTGGGTGTCCCCGGGCGCGCTGCAGAGCAGCGTCACCCTGCAGCTGCCGTCCGCCCCGGCCGCCCCGGCGGCCGTCGCCCCGAGCGTCGCGGCCAAGTCCGTCCCGGCCCCGGTGCCGGCGGACAAGAAGGTCGTGCCGCAGGGCGTCGCCACCCCGGTCCCGGTGGGCCCGAGCGACACCACGCGCAAGCCCGCCGCGTCCCTGGTCCCGGGTAGCGGAACCCCGGTGCCCGGCAAGGACGTCGTCGCTGGCACCATCGGTCAGGGCGGCAACGGCCACCACGGCGACACCGCTGCGACGAAGAACGGCAAGGCGTCTGGGGGGACGGCCACGCCGAGCAGCACCACCGGACGCTCCGACAACCGGTAACCGGTACCACCCGCCGTCGGCGGGGTCGGGCCGGGCGACCGGCCCGGCCCCGCCACGGCTCCCGTTCCGGTCATCCAGGCCGGAACCGACGCAAGAACAGGAGGGGGGACAGGAATGCGCGTCACCCTGCTCACCGAGGGGACGTATCCGCACCAGCACGGCGGCGTGAGCGTCTGGTGCGACCAGCTCGTTCAGGGCATGCCGGACGTCGAGTTCGACGTCATCGCCGTCACCGGAACCGGTCACGAGCCGCTGGCCTGGGAACTGCCCGCCAACGTGCGGTCGGTCACCACCGCACCGCTGTGGGGGCCGGCCTCGGAAGGCCGACCGCCGCGCGGCAAGGAGATGCGGCGCTTCCTCAACGCGTACGAGCGCTTCCTGCACTCCATCCTCGATCCGGTCTACACCACCCACTTCGGCACCGAGCTGTACGGCTTCGCCGACCTCGCCAGGCACGGGCTGCTCAGCCCGGCGCTGCGCAGCGAGCGCGCCCTGCGCACCCTCCAGCACGTCTGGACCCGCGACTACCTGCCGACCGCCGTCTCCCGGCCCACCCTGCACGACGCCCTGAACGCCACCGACCTGCTGGAGCACGCCCTGCGGCCGCTCTCGGTCGAGCCGCCCAAGGACGGCGTCGCGCACGCGGCCAGCGGCGGGCTCGCCACCCTGCCCGGGCTGATCGCCGCTCAGCAGTACGGCGTACCGTTTCTGCTCACCGAGCACGGCATCTACCTGCGCGAGCGCTACCTCGGCTACCGCACCGGCCCGTACCGCTGGCCGGTCAAGGCACTGCTGCTCGGCTTCTACCGGATGCTCGCCGAGGAGAGCTACCGGCAGGCCGCGCTGGTCACCCCCGGCAACCGGTACAACCGGCGCTGGGAGGAGCGCGGCGGCACGCCGTCCTCGCACATCCGCACCGTCTACAACGGGGTGGACCCTGCGGCCTTCCCGCCGGCCGGCCCCGAACCCGAGACGCCGACCCTCAGCTGGGCCGGCCGGGTGGACCCGATCAAGGACCTGGAGACGCTGATCCGGGCCTTCGCCATCGTCCGGCGCGAGATCCCCGAGGCGCGGCTGCGGCTCTTCGGCGGCACTCCCAAGGGCGGCGAGGCGTACCGGGACGGCTGCATAGCCCTGGCCGCCGAGCTCGGCATAGCCGACTCGGTGGCCTTCGAGGGCCGCGTCGCCGACATCACCGACGCGTACGCGGCGGGCAACGTGGTCATGCTCTCCAGCATCAGCGAGGGCTTCCCGTTCACCCTGATCGAGGCTATGTCCTGCGGCCGCGCGACCGTCTCGACCGACGTCGGCGGTGTGCGCGAGGCCGTCGGCGACACCGGACTGGTCGTCCCCCCGCGCGAACCCGAGCCGATGGCGGCCGCCGCGATCGAGCTGCTGCGCGACCCCGAACAGCGCGCCCGGCTCGGCGAGGGCGCCCGGCTCCGGGTGATCGAGCAGTTCACCCTCCGCCAGAACATCGACGGCTTCCGCGGCATCTACACCGAACTCCTGGGCACCGCCCGCTGGATGCCGGGCGGCATGGTCGCCGTCACCGACCAGGCCCCCAGCCCCGACTGGGACCGGCAGCTGGCCGCCGCCCGCCCCGAGCCGAGCGAGGTCGGGGCGTGAACGAGCGTTGGAGGTACCCCCGGCCGAAGGCCGCGGGAGAGGGAACCATCGAGCGGCGCGTGTCCCGCGAAGCGGCCGCCGAGCACAGTGAGGTGGGCGCATGAGTGGTCCACTGCGTCTGATCCCCGGCGAGGGCGGTCCCGAGCACACCATGCAGCTGCGCGCGCTGCCGCTCAAGCGCCGCCGCCCCGTCCCGCCGGAGCCGGAGCCGGAAGACTCGCTCTACCTGCCCGCGGACCCGCTGGACGAACTCGCCGAGCGGCTGCGCGAGGTCTGCGCCGACGCCGTCCACCCCTACGAGATCGCGGCCTTCCTGGAGTCCGACGGCCTCTCGGACGAGCAGGCCGCCCTGCTGTACGGCCGCCCCGACGCCTTCACCGTCGCCGAGGAGCTGTTCGAGAAGGTCGAGCGCCGCTACCCCGGCCCGAGCTCCGAGTTCGCCAACCCCTGGCGGGCCGACCCCTGGCGCTGCGTGGTGCGCGGCCTGGTGTTCGCGCTGCCGGGACTCGGCTACCTGCTCGGCGCCAACCTGTTCGCGACCGCCCGGATGCGCTTCGGCCTGCCCTCGGGCATGCTCGCGCTGTCCGTCGCCACGCTGGTCAGCTGGGGCTTCAACCAGGCACTGGCGCACCGCTCCTACCGCTGGCTGAGCCGGCTGCGCCGCCGCGACGCCGCGGTCTGCCTGGCCTTCGGCGCCCCGGCCGGCGCGCTGGTCGCCTCGGCCGCCGCGTACGTGGTCGGCGGGCCGCTCGGCGCGCTGTGCTTCGCCGCCGGGCAGTCCTGCTACCTGGCCGCGGCCACCGTGCTGCTGGTGCTCGGGCGGGAGAAGTTCCTGCTGCTGGCACTGGCCCCGGCCTCGGTCGGCGCGGGCGTGGTGCTGGCGGTGGACGTCCCGCAGCTGGTCCGTACGGTGGTGCTGCTCGCCTCGGTGGCACTGGCGGTCGGGCTGGCCGTCCGGGAGCTGATGGTCTGCATCCGCGGCGGCGAACGCGAGTCCGTCGAGCTGAAGCTGTCGGTCCGCCAGGAGCTCCCGCACCTGCTGTTCGGCCTGGCCTGCGGCGCGCTCACGCTGATCGCCGGCCTCGGCGGGACCATCCACCAGGCCGTACAGACCGGCGGCCACGCCACGCAGGGGACGTCGACCACCCCGACCGGCCCGGCCATGATCGCGCTGACGCTCAGCCTGGGCCTCGCCGAGTGGCTGCTCTTCCGCTACCGGGCGCTGGCGGTGGCCGCGCTGCGCACCAGCCACACCAGCGGCCAGTTCTCCCGCCGCACCGGTGCGATCCTGCTCGGCTGTCTGTTCATCTACCTCACCACCGTGGCCGCGCTGGACGCAGCCGCGACCGTGCTGTGGCCCGGCGCCCCCGCGCTCGGCGTACCGCAGCTCGGCGCGATGCTGCTCCTCGGCGGCTCGCTCTGGCTGGCGCTGCTGCTGAACGCCTTCGGGTTCAGCTGGAGCACCGCCCTCGTCTGTCTGGCCGCCGCGGTCGCCGAGAGCGCCGGGCTGCTGGCAGGTGTGGACCCGATCGTCCTGCAGCTGATCGGCTGCGGGGCGGCCGCCGTCGTCCTCACCGCACTCGCCGGGCCCGCGCTCGGCCGCACCACCCAGCACCGCTGAACACATCGAATATCCCGCACGCCTTCCTTCGCGTGCACCGCCGTACCCGTTCCACCCGAGACACCCACCCGTCGACGGCGGCGGGCCGTCACCCGGCCGCCCCGGCAGATCGAGAAAGCGAAATCCGCATGAGCAGCGTCGCGGTAACCGGAGCCGAGGGCTTCATCGGCTCCCACCTCGTCGAGACCCTGGTCGCCGACGGGCACCACGTCCGCGCGATGGTCCAGTACAACTCGTTCTCGTCCTTCGGCTGGCTGGAGACCCTGTCCGCGGAGGTGCTGGAGTCGGTCGAGATCATCCTCGGCGACGTCCGGGACCCGGGCTCGGTCAACGGCCTGGTCAAGGGCACCGAGGCGGTCTACCACCTGGCCGCCCTGATCGCGATCCCGTACTCCTACCGAGCCCCCCACTCGTACGTGGACACCAACGTCACCGGCACCCTGAACGTGCTGGAGGCGGTGCGCCACCTGGAGATCCCCCGCCTGGTGCACACCTCCACCAGCGAGACCTACGGCACCGCGCAGACCGTGCCGATCACCGAGGACCACCCGATCAACACCCAGTCCCCGTACGCCGCCTCCAAGGCGGGCGGGGACCGGCTGGCGGACAGCTACCACGCCAGCTTCGAGACCCCGGTCGTCACCCTGCGCCCGTTCAACACCTTCGGCCCGCGCCAGTCGATGCGCGCCGTCATCCCGACCGTGATCGCCCAGGTCGCGGCCGGCCAGACCGAGATCACCCTCGGCGACCTGCGCCCGACCCGCGACTTCCTGTTCGTCAAGGACACCGCCAACGCCTTCCGCACGGTGGGCACCGCCCCCGCCGAGACGGTGGTCGGCCGGACCTTCAACGCCGGCACCGGCGGCGAGATCTCGGTCGGCGACCTGGTCACCCTGATCGGCAAGCTGATGGGCGTGGACCTGGTGGTGAAGGAGGACGAGCAGCGCATCCGTCCGACCAACTCCGAGGTCATGCGCCTGGTCGCGGACGCGACCCGGCTGCGCGGGGCCACCGGCTGGGCCCCGGAGTTCAGCCTGGAGCAGGGCCTGGAGCAGACCATCGAGTTCTTCCGCGACCCGGCCAACCTGGCCCGCTACAAGACCGACATCTACAACGTCTGACCCGCCGCAACCGATCTTGCTCGTCCTGGCAACCAAGGTTCGTGTCCTGCACATCCTTTCCGTGGGGGAAACACCATGCACGCAGTGATCCTGGCCGGCGGTAAGGGCGTCCGTCTCCGCCCGTACACCACCGCGCTTCCCAAGCCGCTCGTTCCGATCGGCGACCAGCACGCGATCCTGGAGATCGTGATGCGACAGCTCGCCGCCGCGGGCTTCCAGAGCGTCACCCTGGCCATCGGCCACCTCGGCCACATCATCCGCGCCTACGTCGGCAACGGCTCCCAGTGGGGCCTGCGGGTCGGCTACGCCGTCGAGGACAGCCCGCTCGGCACCATGGGCCCGCTGCTCACCATGCTGGAGCGCCTGCCCGAGCACTTCCTGGTGATGAACGGCGACATTCTGACCGACCTGGACTTCGCCGGGGTGCTCAAGCACCACGAGGCGTCCGGCGCCCCGCTGACCATCGCCACCTACGCCCGTCAGGTCAAGATCGACTTCGGGGTGCTGACCACCTCCGAGGGCACCATCACCGGCTTCCAGGAGAAGCCCAGCATCGACTACCGGGTCTCGATGGGCGTGTACGGCGTCTCCCGCTCGGCACTCGCCGACTACACCCCCGGCCTGCCGCTGGGCTTCGACGAGCTGGTGCTGGACCTGCTGGCCGCCGGAACCCCGCCCGCGGCCTACGAGTTCGGCGGCTACTGGCTGGACATCGGCCGGCCCGACGACTACGACCGGGCCAACGCCGAGTTCTCCACCATCCGCCCGGTCCTGATGCCCTTCGAGTCGACCGGCCCCACCCCGGGCGGCGTCGCGGAACTGCCGATCCCGGCCGCCCGCACCGCTCCGGACGACGCGACCGCCGAGCCCGCCGCCGCGGGCGTGGAGAGCGACGGACGGGCCGCGTGAGAATCCTGCTCCTCGGCGGCGACGGCTTCCTCGGCCGTCACGCCACCGCCGTCCTGCGGTCACTGCCCGGTGCCACCGTGCTGACCGCGGGCCGGCGGCCCACCCACGACCTCCGGCTGGACCTGGCCACCGCCCAGGCCGGCCCGTTCGGCGAGGAACTGTCCGCGCTGGCCCCCGACGCGGTGGTCAACTTCGCCGGCGCGGTGGCGGGCAGCGCGGTCAAGCTCGCCGAGGTGAACGCCCGCGGCCCGGCGGTGCTCTGCGAGGCGCTGTCCCTCGGCGCCCCGAAGGCCCGCCTGGTGCACATCGGTTCGGCCGGCGAGTACGGCGTCTGCGCGCGGGGCGAGTCCCTCGCCGAGGACGCCGACGCCCGCCCGGTCGGCGTGTACGGCGCGACCAAGCTGGCCGGCTCCCTCGCGGTGGCCGGCTCGGCGCTGGACGCCGTGGTGCTGCGGGTGTTCAACCCGGTCGGCCCCGGGGCCCCGGCGGGCTCGCTGCCCGGCCGGCTGGCCGCCGAGCTGCGCCGGGTGGCGCCCGAGGGCGCCGACGGCGTGATCACGGTCGGCGACCTCTCCGCGTACCGGGACTTCGTCGACGCCCGGGACGTGGCGAAGGCGGTCGGCCTGGCCGTCACCGCCGACCGCCCGCTCCCCCGGGTGCTCAACCTGGCCTCCGGGCACGCCCGGCAGGTCCGGGCGATCGCCGACGGGCTGGTCGCCGCAGCCGGCTTCACCGGCCGGATCGACGAGAGCGGGGCCGGCTCGGAACGCTCGGCCGGGGTCTCCTGGCAGCAGGCCGACGTGTCGGCCGCCGCCCGGGAACTCGGCTGGCAGCCGGAGACGGAGCTCCCCGACACCCTGCGGGACCTGTGGCTCGGCACCGCCGGGCCCACGCCCGACCCGGTGGTCGCATGACCGCCGGGCAGACCCCCGACGGCCGCCTGCTGGTGCCGCTGTACGTCCACCCCGCGGTGGACCCGGCGGCCTGGCGGGCGGTCGCCGCCGCCGACCCCGCCCGGGTCGCCGCCGTCGTGCTCAACCTCGCCGACGGCCCGGGCGCGGTCCCGGATCACGTCTTCGCCGAGGCGGCCGACGAACTCCGCGCCGCAGGCCTGCCGTTGGTGGGATACACCGACACCGACTACGGACGCCGACCGCACGCCGCCGTGGTGGCCGACATCCTGACGCACCGCCAGCGCCACGGCATCACCGGCGTCTACCTCGACCAGGTCAGCACCCACCCGGGCGCGCTGGCGCACTACCGGCGGCTGGCCACGGCCGCCCGCGCGGCCGGCTGCGGCACCGTGGTGTTCGGCCACGGCGAGCACCCGGACCCGGGCTACGCCGAGGTCGGCCTCGCCGACCTGCTGGTCACCTTCGAGGGCGACTGGGACGCCTACCGCGGCATGACGCTGCCGCTGTGGACCGGCCGGCACGCGGCCTCCCGCTTCTGCCACCTGGTCTACGACGTCCCCGCCGAACACGCCCGGGACGCCGCCGCCCTGATCGCCGCCCGGCGAGCCGGCGTCGGCTGCGCCGTACCGGGAGCCGGGGACAACCCCTGGCGCACCCTGCCGTACGGCCTGAACGCCGCTGAACTGACCTGACCCGATCCGGAGTCCGACTACCGTGAACCGTCGCAACCGGCTGCTTCCGGCCGCCCTGGCCCTCGCCACCGCCACCGCCCTGCTGGTCAGCTCGTGCAGCAGCTCGGGATCGGAGGACGACCAGGACTCGGCCGACGGCACCCCGAGCAACTCCCCCGCGGCCACCGCGCCGAACACCCCCGGCACCCCCGACGCGACCACCGCCGCGCCGGAGAACCCCGCCCCCGTACCCACCGCTCCCGGCACCACCGTCCCGGCCCCGGGCACGCCCGGCGGAACCCCGCCGCCCGCCACCCCGCCCGGCAGCCCGGCACCGCCGCCGGCCGGCGCCCGCTGGCAGCCCACCCCCGGCCTGGCCTGGCAGTGGCAACTCGGCGGCGGCGTGGACCAGTCCGTGGACGTACCGGTCTACGACATCGACGGCTTCGAGAACGACGCCTCGGTGGTGGCCGCCCTGCACGCCAAGGGCCGCAAGGTGATCTGCTACATCAACGCCGGCTCCTGGGAGGACTTCCGCCCCGACTCCGCCGCCTTCGCCAAGTCCCTGCAGGGCTCGGACACCGGCTGGAAGGGCGAGAAGTGGTTCGACATCCGCAAGCTCGACCAGCTGAAGCCGCTGATGGCCGCCCGCTTCGACATGTGCCGGAGCAAGGGCTTCGACGCCGTCGAACCGGACACCATCGAGGCCTACAACCAGAACAGCGGCTTCCCGCTGACCTCCGACGACCAGCTCAGGTACAACCGGATGCTGGCGCAGCTCGCCCACGAACGCGGCCTGGCCATCGGGCTCAAGAACGACCTCGACCAGATCCCGGCGCTGCTCGGGGACTTCGACTTCGCGGTCAACGAGGAGTGCGCGCAGTTCGACGAGTGCGACCGGGTCGCCCCGTTCGTCAAGGCGGGCAAGGCGGTCTTCCACGTCGAGTACAAGCTCGACACGGACCAGTTCTGCGCCAAGGCCAAGTCGCTGGGCTTCAGTTCGATGCGCAAGAAGCTCGAGCTGAACGCCTGGCGCAAGCCCTGCTGAGGATTCCCGCTCCCGTCGCGCGGGTGACCCGGACGAGGGCCACCCGCGCGAGGGTCACTTGACCGCCAGCCAGATGACGCCGCCCAGGACGACCAGCGCGACGACGGCGATCAGCGCGATCACGCCGGTGCGGCTGCCGCTCTTGCTGCTGCCGTAGGTGGAAACGTTGCCCGGAGCCTGCGGGGCCGGGCTCTCGTCGACGAACGCCCGGAACATCTGGGTGCTGCCGGCGGGGTCGTAGTCGTTGTCAGCCATGGCAGGGACTCTAACGAATCGGCCCACCTCAGGCACACCCCGGACCCCCGTCGCGCGGGACACACCACCCCCACGTGCGACAGCGGTACGACGGGCCCGTGAAACCGTACGGTTCACGGAACACACCCCGCCGCGATCCGGTTGACTGGGATCATGACCGGAAACCACAGCCGGGTGAGCCTCGGCACCTCCGACCTGTCCGTCTTCCCGCTCTCCCTCGGCGGCAACGTCTTCGGCTGGACGGCCGACGAACAGCAGTCCTTCGCCGTCCTGGACGCCTACGCGGCGGCCGGCGGCAACTTCGTCGACACCGCCGACGTCTACTCCTCCTGGGCGCCGGGCAACACCGGCGGCGAGTCCGAGACCGTCCTCGGCAACTGGCTGCGCAGCCGCGGCAACCGCGAGGACGTCGTGATCGCCACCAAGGTCGGCATGCTCGCCGAGCGCTACGGCCTGGGCGCCGCCAACGTCAAGGCCGCGGCCGAGGACTCGCTGCGCCGCCTGGGCGTCGAGCGGATCGACCTCTACTACACCCACCGGGACGACGACACCCCGGTCGAGGAGTTCGTCACCGCGCTGGACGAGCTGGTCCGCGAGGGCAAGGTCCGGGCGGTCGCCGCCTCCAACATCTCCGCCGAGCGGCTCGCCGAGGCGCTGGCCTTCGCCGACCGCGAGGGCCTGGCGAAGTACGTCGCCGTCCAGCCGCACTACAACCTGGTCTCGCGCGACACCTTCGAGGGCCCGCTGGCCGACGTCGTCGCCGAGCACGGCCTGGCCACCGTCCCGTACTACGCGCTGGCCTCCGGCTTCCTGACCGGCAAGTACCGCCCGGGCGTCGGTGGCGTGGACAGCGCCCGCGCCGAGGGCGCCGCCCGCTACCTGGCCGAGCCGCGCGGCCCCAAGGTGCTGGAGGCGCTGGACACCGTCGCCGCCGAGCAGGAGGTGGAGCCCGCCTCCGTCGCCCTGGCCTGGCTCGCCGCCCGACCGACGGTCGCTGCCCCGATCGCCAGCGCCCGCACCGTCGAGCAGCTCCCGGCGCTGCTGGCCGGCGCCACCCTGAAGCTCACCCCGGAGCAGACCGCCCTGCTGGACGCCGCCTCCGCCTGAGCCGCGCCGGTCCGGAAGCTCCCCCTCGTAGGCCGCGAACTCGCCCCGCTCCGGGCGCGGTTCGCGGCCCGCGACGTTCCGGATCA
Source organism: Kitasatospora sp. NPDC001095 (assembly GCF_053598615.1). NCBI lineage: Bacteria > Bacillati > Actinomycetota > Actinomycetes > Kitasatosporales > Streptomycetaceae > Kitasatospora > Kitasatospora sp. NPDC001095. The sequence continues at coordinate 265,518 of NZ_JBSFKQ010000004.1, forward strand.
CGTCCGTCGGCTCGGGAACCATCGACGGGGCCGAAAAGTCATGGTCAATGAACGACCATGCACGGACCAAGACTTCATGACCGAGACGCCAGCACGGGGGAACGCTTTGGCTGACAATCCTGCCTGGGACGGCCTGTTCGACGACGAGGACCGGAAGAAGTACGCGGGCCTGCGGCTCAACTCCGCCGGTGGCGGCGGGGGCGGCGGCAAGCTGACCGTCAGCCCCGCAGACCTGAAGGCGCGGGCCGGCACCGTCGACGAGATCAGGGGCAACTTCCACACCGTCGACGACACCGCCGCGGAGAAGACCACCACCGCCTATGCCGCGCTGACCAGTTGGCAGACCGGCCCGGAGCTGCGCAACCGCTCCATCCGCTGGGACAGCCAGGTCTCCACCCTCGGCAACCTCCTCTACGACATCGCCGAGCGGCTGCGGAAGACCGCCGACCAGTACACGGCGACCGAGAACGCCAACAAGCAGAACCTGTCCGGCGGGAACTGAGGGGGCCACCACCGTGCTGAGCTACGAGATCGTCCGCAACGCCAGGATCGAGCCGCTGCACGCGGCCGCCGAGGAGTGGAAGACCCTCCAGGCCCGCTACGTCGGCCTGAAGGACCGGCTGACCAGCGAGGTCGCCGACAAGCTGGCCGCCGGCTGGGAGGGCGAGGCCGCCACCCAGGCCCGCGCGCAGATCAAGAAGGCCGCCGAACAGCTCGACGCCGCCGGAAAGGAGTCCGCCGACATCAGCGGGCTGCTCGCCGACGCCGCCCAGCAGTTCACCGCCGCCCAGAACCTGCTCAAGAAGATCGCCGACGAGGACGGCCCCGCCGACCACCTGAAGGTGGACGGCACCGGAAAGGTCACCGACGTCCACCCGCTGCTCAACGACAAGAGCGCCCAGGAGGACCCGGACTACCAGACGGTGTTCCTTCCCCAGCGCAAGCGCGCGGTGGAGAACCTGGTCCACAGCCTCGAAGCGGCGCTCCAGCAGGCCGCCGACGCGGACCAGGCCGCCGCCTGGGCGCTGCGCGCGGACCCGAACGGCGCGAACGACCACTCGTTCAACGCCAACGGCTACCACAGCCTCCAGGAGGCCACCGAGGCCCGCAAGGACCTCGCCGACGCGCTCGCCCTGGCCGGAAAGGGCGGCGACCTCTCGGTCGAGGAGCTGACCAGGCTCAACTCCCTGCTGGAGAAGCGCAAGAGCGACCCGGCGTTCGCCGAGCAGTTCGCCACCACGCTCGGCCCTCGCGGCACCCTGGACTTCTGGCGCGACGTCAACGACCCGGCGAAGTTCGGCAGGTACAGCAAGGAGCGCAACGAGGCCGTGAAGCAGCTCCAGGCCTCGCTGGGCGCGACCCTGGGCACCGCCACCCAGAGCCACTCCAAGCCCATGCAGGACTGGGAGAACGAGATGATCAAGCTCGGTCCCCAGCTCGTGAAGCGCGAGGGCGGTGGCCCGATGCCACTCGGCTACCAGCTGATGAGCAGCCTGATGCGCTCCGGCGAGTACGACTCCGACTTCCTCAACTCCTACGGCGAGAGCCTGCTCAAGTACGAGCGCGACGCCAAGGTGGATCCGCAGGTGGTCTGGGCGCCCGACTCCACCCAGCCGAAGTGGGACCACCTCGGCGAGGGCCGTGGCGGCGACGCCGTGGCCGGCTTCATGGAGTCGCTCAGTCACAACCCCCAGGCCTCCACCCGCTTCCTGGACCCGGGCGACCCCCGGACCAACGACCACCTCAAGTACCTGCTGGACGAGCGCGGTTGGCCGGACGAGATCCGCGACGGCAAGTACGTCCAGGGCCAGCACTCGCTCGGCCTGGCCATCGAGGCCGCCGCCACCGGCGACCGGGCGGGCCAGGAGGACACCGTCAGGCATCACAGCGAGGCCCAGGCCCGGGTCATGCGCGACACCGTCAACATGCTGGACGGCGGCATCGGCCACGAGAAGCTCCCGGCCGGCATGCAGCGCCCGATCGCCAACGCGCTGGCCGACTACACCGCCGACACCCACGACATCCTCTCCGGCACCAACCGCGCCGCCAAGGACCACTCCGGCGAGGACGCCAGCGGCGTCTGGGTCGACCCTGTCACCGGGGAGACCAGGATGGCGACCGACAAGGGCTCCCTGGTCCGGGTCCTGCGCGGCATCGCCGACGACCCCGAGTCCCACCACGTCGTCCAGCAGGCCGAGATGGTGCACGTCGCCCAGCAGCTCGCCGAACTCCCGCCCAACGTGGGCGAGAAGGAGTGGAAGGGCGTGATGGCCAACTCCTCGGTCGCCCTCGGCGTGTACGACGCCGTCCAGGCCGACGCCATCCTCGACGAGCGCGACGACGACACCAAGGTCAAGGCCTGGCAGGCCAAGGGCCTGTACCAGGGCATCGGCACCCCGCTGAAGCTCGTCCCGGTCCCCGGGGTCGGGGCGATGGCCCAGAGCCTGCTCGGTGACGGGATCATGGGGTGGCAGATGAACGCCACCGCCGAGATCAACGCGGCCGCGGCCGGCCGGATCGAGGCGAACACCCTCACCGGCGCCGACGGCCGCAGCGGACACGAGGGGATCAGCGCCATGGTCGAGAAGTGGCAGCAGCAGCGGGCCGGACTCAACCCGGACGCCCCGGCCGTCGACTGGGACGAGCAGCAGATGCGGACGATCTACAACACCGGCCGCAGCGACGCCGCCGCCGCCCTCGGCCGCGGGGGCGAGAACAAGTGACGGCCGAGCCCGCGGAACCGCGCGGGGCCCGTCGGCGGTGGCGGCTTCCGGTCGCCGCCGCCGTCGGGCTGGTCCTCGTCACCGGCGCCGTGTTCTACCTGGGCGGCGGGTACGACCGCTGGCAGGACGGCCGCTCGCTGGCCGGGCTCTGCCACGGCAGCGTGGACACCGCCGAGGTCGAGGACCTGCTCGGGGTGGACCGGGCGCGCGGCAAGGACGCCAAGGTGCCCGAGGGCCTGGCCGCCTGCTCCGTGGACAACGCCGGGAATCCCGGCAACGGCTTCCTGGACGTCCGGATCGACCGGAGCCAGCAGCGGGCCGACGGGGCGCTGCACAGGCTCGGCCGGGACCGTCCGAACCTCTCCACCACCATGGTGATGCCGCTCGGCCACGGCCGCAGGGGCGTCCTGGACCTCCAGGGCCGGATCGGCGCGACCGCCGTGGTCGCCCTGGACTGCCCCGCCCCGAACTCCCCTGGCCTGCTGGTCACCGTCGGGGCCGTCCCGGCCGACGGCAAGCACGTCCTCGACGACCCGGCCCGGCGGGCCCGGTTCGCCCGCATCGCCGCCCGCGCCGCGGACGGCGCCGCCCGGGTCTGGGGCTGCACCGCGCCCTCCGGACCGGAGATCACCGAGGTCCCGGCGGACACCCGGTACGTCAAGGTCGCGGACGGCGCGGCCACCGGCACCTGCGCCGGCCTGTCCGGCACCACCAACGAGTCCGCGGCGGACCCGGACGCCCCGATCGAGGACTGCTTCCTGTACGCCGGCCAGGACGCCCCGCGCTTCCGCCTGGGGGCGTACTACCCGCCGTTCGCGGACGTCCTCCCCGCGGTCGCGGACTACCCGGTCACCGGCCCGGCGGGTGCCAAGGACGACGTGGCCTGGGCCACCGCCACCTGCCCCGGCGGCGCCACCGCCCTCTTCACGGTGGCCACCGTGTTCGACGGGAACCACATCGCCGCGGCCGACCCGGCCCTGGAGAAGGACGCCCTGCGGACCTTCGCCGCCCGGTCCGCCCAGCGCCACGGCTGCTCGGCGCCCCAGCTGCCCTGAGCACACGGGACGGGCCCCCGGCGGCATCGCGCTGCCGGGGGCCCGTCACCGTTCTCGCGGCTACGGCCGCCCGAAGTGGGTCGGGTAGTAGCCCGAGTTGAGTGTCGAGACCCGGACGGTCGTACCCGGCCGCGGGGCCTCCACGAACTTGCCGCCGCCCAGGTAGATGCCCACGTGGTGGATCCCCGAGGCCCGGCCGCTGTCGGACCAGAACACCAGGTCGCCGCGGCGCAGCTGCCCGGCGCTGATCGGCGTGGTCGCCGCGTACTGGTCGTCGGCCACCCGCGGCAGGCTGATCCCGGCGCGCCGGTAGGCCTGCTGGACCAGTCCCGAACAGTCGTAGCCGGACGGGCCGTTGCCGCCCCAGACGTACGGCTTGCCCAGCTGGGCGAGCGCGTAGTCGATGGCCGCCTCCATGCTCCCGGAGGCCGGCGCGGGGTTCGTCGACGGACGGCTCGCGGGGGGCGCGGGCTGGGCGGTGGCGCCGGCCGAGCCGCCGGACTGACCGGCGTGGCTCGCGTAGACGTCGTAGTGGCTGGTCCAGCGCCACTCGCCACGGCCGTTCTTGAACCAGTACTTCGACCCGTCCCAGCCCTGGCGCATCCCGGCGGAGGAGGCCGAGCCGTTGGAGACGGCCTGGGCGGTGGCGCCGGCCGAGCCGCCGGACTGACCGGTGCGGCTCGCGTAGACGTCGTAGTGGCTGGTCCAGCGCCACTCGCCACCGCCGTTCTTGAACCAGTACTTCGACCCGTCCCAGCCCTGCTTCCCGGCCGCGGCGTGCGCGGATCCGGCGCCGGCCGTCAGGCCGACGACGCCGGCGCCCGCCAGCACGGTGGTGGCCAGACAGGTGCTCCGCACGGCCCGGTGTATTCGGCTGCCGCCGGCCGCCGCCGCGGAGCGGGCGGTGCGCGGCCGGACGACACAGTTCGCGCAGCCGCAGCCCTCGATCGCGGGGATGCGGCCGAGGCGCTCCTCGAAGCCGATCAGACCGGGATCACCGTCGGGGCCGAGCGGGCCCACGGCCTCGGCGGGTTCGGCGTACGCGCCGGTGGCTATCCTCATGCGGGTCGTCCTTCCTTCCGCCCGGCGCGGGCGGCCGGGGGCGGTACCGAGGCGGCCACTCCGGCCGGGGCGACGAAGGCGACCAGCAGCTGTTCCATCAGCGCGCTGCGGGCGGCCTCGTCCAGTTCGTGCGCCGTCGCCCGCTCCAGACGGCGGACGGCGAGCGCCGCCGCCTCCACCGCGTCGTCCACCAGCACGGTGCGCAGACCGGCGTCCAGGTCGGCCAGCCGGCGGCGGCGCATCGACTCGGCCACCTCCGGCGCGTAGTCCAGGGCCAGCGGCTGCACCGAGTAGACCTCCAGGCCGGCCGGGGCGACTTCGGCGGCCAGCGCCCTGGTCATCTCGTCGGCGAACCACTGCCCGTCGCGCAGCGCCGGTCCGGGCGCGGCGTTGCTGTCGCAGGGCAGGGTGGACGCGGTACGGGTGAGTACCGCCTGGACCTGCTCGCGCAGGTAGCTCTCGTGGTCCTCGATCGCCAGCAGCGCCCGTGCGGTGTCCTTGACCCGCCAGACGATCAGCAGCCGGACCACGATCGGCGTGCCGGTGCGGTCGACGACCCTGACCGGCTCGCTGCGCCAGTGCCGCAGCCGCACATCCGCCCGCCGACGGCGCAGCAGCGGGTTGACCCAGACCAGGCCGGTCCGGCGGACGGTGCCCCGGTAGCGGCCCCAACGGGTGAGCACCCGGGTCTCGCCGCCCGCGTTGACCAGCAGCCCGGAGAGCGCGGCCACCGCCAGCAGGCCGGCCGCGGCCGCCGCGGCGATCCACTTCGCGTCCACCTCCACCAGGCCGCTCTCCCGCACGGCACTGCCCCGCAGGTCGGGCAGCGCGTCCCAGTACGGGATGACACCGGTGCGCAGCAGTACGAGCAGCACGCCGACCACGCCGATCAGCACCGCCAGCAGGGCGACCCAACCGGGCAGCGCGGTGGCGGGCTGCTCCCGCAGCGCCTGGTCGGCGCGCGGCGGGCGCCGGGAGGTGGTGGCGGCCGGGGCCCCGGCCGCCGTGGGGTCCGGGAGTTCGACGGTCTCCGGGGCGGCCGACTCCAGCGGGTCGCGCACCGCCGTCGCGCCGCCGGCCGGCGACGGGTGCGGGACGACGGCCAGCGGGGTGGTCGCCGGACCGCTGTCGACCGGGCCGCCCGGCTTGACGGTCCGGACGGTCGTGGCGCTGGCCAGCGGACTGGAGCCGGAGCCGGAACGTTCCGGCAGTGCCGGCGGGAGCGCCTTGGGCAGGTTGTCGGGTCGCTGCGAAGAATCGCGGGTGACGTCCATGCACGGATCCTCTGGGTCTGTGTGTCGCGCAACGGGCGGCCCGGATCTGACGGGCAGTGCCAGGGTCAGGCTAAGTTCATACGTCATCAAATGCGACATTTGAACCGAGGTGTGTCGACATTTACTGACGAATCATCCAAAGCCGACCTGACGCGCAGGCACATGAGTGGATGGTCGGGACAGTTCGGCGCGGGTCAGCGCCGAGGAGCACCGTTCCTATGGGCGAACACCCGACGGGTGATCAGCCCGAGGCCGGTGAGCACCAGCAGGACTCCGGCGAGTCCACCGCGCCAGCCGTCCGCCCCGGGCCGCCCGGACCAGCCCTGCGCGGCCACCACCGGCGCCGCCGACGGCCGGGCGGCGGGCTCGCCGGGCTCCACCACGGCGGCCGGTACCGGCGAGGCGCCGAGGCCGATGGCCGGAGCCCGGGCCGGGGTCGGGGTCGGGGAGACGGTCGCGGTGGCCGAAGGGGCGGGGACGGCGGGCCGGGTGGGCACGGTCGGCGAGGTGGCCCTGGACGGCGCCACCGCCGGCACCGCCGCGACGGACGGACTCGACGTGGCCACCGCCGAACCCGTGGCGCCCGGGCTCGGCTCGGCCGGGCGCGACGCCGCAGGGCTCGACGCCACCGCGACGGAAGGACTCGACGTGGGCGTCGCTCCCCCGGTGGCACCCCGCACCCGCACGAACTCCCCCGGAGCCGGCGAGGTGAGCACCGGCCGCTCCGGCAGGCCGGTGGCGACGACCAGCTCGCCCGGCGGCCCGGGCGTCCGGCCCCCCGCCACATCGACCGCGAACGGGGTGAGCAGGTGCTGCCCGTCCGCCAGGTCCTCGACCGGCAGACAGGACCACCGGCCGTCCGCCGGCACCCCGGTGATGCAGAGGTCGTCGCCCGAGTCCTGGTCGACGACCGAGACGATGCCGCCGGCCTCGCCGGTGCCGGTGAGCCGCAGGCCCGGGTCGTCGGTGTCCGCGGGGACGGTGATCGTGGGGACGGTGATCGTGGGGACGGTGAGCGCGGGAACGTCCGGGGCCTCGGCGGAGGGCCAGGCGTCGGGGTGCCGCAGGGCCGCCGCGAGCGGGGCGTTCCACGCGGTCAGCGGCCCGCTCGCGAGGACGGCCAGGGCGACAGCCGTACGGGGAAACTGTCGGCTCATCCGGCTCTCCTTCGCGGTCGGCTGCCTGGGCGGCGGGCAGTCTGCACAAGATCCGACAAAAAGGAATCACGATCCTGAGCCGGTCATATCGAGACACCTGGGCTTTTGACCGTGTCCCACCCGTTCGGCGGTCATCCGGGCGGCAGGACGGGATGTACCCGAAACAGCTGCATTTCATCCATTAGGCGGCAATCGACGCCACCCGAACGGACGCGGGAACGGGAGCACCGGACCCATCCGGCGAGTGCCGGCCCCCGGAACGGGACCATCCACCCGACGGCCCCGTTCGAATCACCCGCGGGGAACCCCGGGGAACGCGAGAAACCCCCGGCCGATGGCCGGGGGTTTCTCGATGGTGCGCTCAGCAGGATTCGAACCTGCAACCTCTTGATCCGTAGTCAAGTGCTCTATCCGTTGAGCTATGAGCGCAAGGAACGGGCGAACCCGATCTTGCGGAGTTTGGTGCGCTCAGCAGGATTCGAACCTGCAACCTCTTGATCCGTAGTCAAGTGCTCTATCCGTTGAGCTATGAGCGCTCGCCCTGGTGAACTCTGCCTCCGGGGCGTTGCGGGGACAACATTACATGACCTGCGGCGTAGGACGAAATCGGTTGATCCGGGCTCGTCCGGGGCCCCGCCACCGCCGCGCTACCGAACCGCTCCGGGCTGCTCCGAACCGCCCTGAACGGGTTCCGAACGGGTTCCGAAACCGCTCCGGGCCACCCCCGGTCCGCACCCGGGAACGCGAAGAGCCCCCGCCGACGAGATCGTCGACGGGGGCTCCCGGCTGGCGGAGGCTGAGGGATTTGAACCCTCGATCAGGAATAACCCCGAAACCGCATTAGCAGTGCGGCGCCATAGACCGGACTAGGCGAAGCCTCCCCACAAGGAGCGTCCCCGCGCGAGCGGAACCGTTCCGTGTGTCAGTGATGATGCCACAACCGTGGGCCTTGGCACCAACCGCTGCCAACGTTACTAGGCGGGTCGTCCCCACCGCAAAGAAGAATGAGATACTGCCGTCTCCGGAGGAGCTGCCCCGAGCCGAGGAGACCTGTCCACGTGAGCAGCAGGCCGATCCGAGGCGCTGCTCGCCTCGCCGCCATACTCGACGCCCTGCCCGACGCGCTGCTGCTGGTGAACAGCAACGGCACCGTCGTGGATGCCAACAGCGCGGCGGTCCAGGCGTTGCAGGCACCGGGCACCTCGCTGGTCGGCATGGGCGTGCTGGGTCTGCTGCCCGAGTTCGACCCCAGCCGGATCCCCGGCTCGATGCGCCCGGCCACCCGCGACGGAGAGGCCCTCGACCGCCCGGTCCGGATGACCGCCCACCGCACCGACGGCACCACCTTCCCGGTCGAGGTCTCCGGCAACGACTTCGCCGACGACGGCGAAGGCCGCGGCTACGCGCGCTCCCCGTACGACTCGTACCGCGAGAACTCGCCCTCCTCCTCCGACCTGCTCCTGCTGCTGGTCCGCGACCTCTCCGGCCGGCTCGGCGTCGAGGCCGAGCTGCGCCGCCAGCACAAGCAGACCGAGATGATCCTGCGCGCCGCCGCCGAGGGCGTGCTCGGAGTGGACCTCGAAGGCCGCTGCGTGCTGGTCAACCCGGCCGCGGCGCACATCCTGGAGTACCGGGCGAGCGAGCTGGGCGGGCGCGAGCTGCACCCGCTGATCCAGCACTCCCGGGCCGACGGCACCCCGCTGGCGCTGGAGGAGTCGGCGCTGCTGGACACCCTGACCTCCGGGCGCAAGCACCGGGTGCGCGGCACCGTGCTGTGGCGCAAGGACGGTCGGCCGGTCACCGTCGACCTCACCACCGCCCCGGTCCGGGACGGCGACCAGCTGGTCGGCGCGGTGATGACCTTCACCGACCGCAGCCGCGAACTCGCCCTGGTCGCCCGCAACGAGCACCTCACCGCCGTCCTGGAGAGCGAGCTGGGCGGCGCGCTGAACGCGCTGAACCAGCGGCTCGACGCGCTCGCCGCCGACCCGGCCGGCCAGCTCTGGCCGGAGGCCAACTGGACGCTGCGCCGGCTGGCCGCCGAGTGCCGCCGGTTCGGGAAGCTGATCGACGGGGTCCTCGACCACCAGCGCTGCGAGGCCGGCGAGAGCGGCGCCGCCGAGGCCAAGGACGGCAAGGAGTCCAAGGCGGGCAAGGACGCCATGGACGGCAAGGGCGGGCGGAAGGCCGCGCCCCGGGTGCCGGTGGGCCTGGACAAGGTGGTCCGCCGGGCCGTCGAGGAGGCCGGCGAGCTGGTCGGCCCCGGCCGGGTCCGGTTCTCGGTGCACGCCGCCGCGGTCGAGGTGATCGCCGACGAGCGGCGGCTGGCGCAGGCGCTGGCCCACCTGGTTGCCGACGTCAGCGGCGTCGGGCTGGCGCTGGCCACCCCCGACGCCCCCTCCCCCGGTCTGGCCGTGCCCGGGCTGAACGGCGCCGCGCCCGCGCTGTCGCCCGCCCCCGAGCCGCCGACCGTCGTCCTGGCCGCCGCCCAGCGCGGCGAGGTCGCCCGGGTCGAGATCCGCGGCCCCGGCGTCGGCGGCAGCCCCGTCCACCTGCCGATAGCCCGGGCGGTGGTCGAGCGCCACGGCGGTGTGCTCCAGCCGCACGAGCTGCCCGGAAAGGCCGGCACCACGTACGTCGTCGAGCTGCCGCTGGACCCGGCCGCCGCCAAGGCCGCCGCCGAGCGCGCCGCCGCCGAAGGCCGCTCCGACCGGCCCAAGGAGAGCGACAGCGCCGTCCTGCCCGAGCTTCCGGGCATCCCGCAGCTGCCCAGCAGCGGCGAGGCCGCCGACACCGCCGAGGCCGCGCCGGCCGGCGAGCGGCCCGACCCCGAGGCTGCGGGAGCCCCCGCGGCACCCGCGGCACCCGCGGCTCCCGACGCGGAGCGGGCCCCTGCCGAGGAGGCCCCCGCCGAGCGGCGCGGCCGCCGTGGCCGACCGGCCGCCGAGGCCCCGGCCCCCGGCACCCCCGACGTTCCGGCCGACCAGTGGCCGAACGCCCCCGCCCGGGTCGAGCGAGCCGTGCCCGAGCAGTGGAACGGCACCGGCAACGACCCCGCGTACGGCCGCCAGGGCCTGGCCGGCCCGGACGGCGCCCAGAGTGACCCGTGGGGCAAGGACGACGGCCGCTCCGGCCCCGCCTACGCCGTACCCGTCGAGGGCCACCGGGCGCAGCCGAACCGCCCCGGCGGACGCGAGCCGCTCGCGCTCGGCCCGGCGCCCACGCCCGCCGCCCCCGATGGCACCCCGCCCGGCGGCACCCCGACCGACGAGGCCGCCGAGGAGCTCTCCCAGGGCGAGACCAAGCACCGGCGCCGGCGCGCACTGCCCTCGGCCGACGAGGCCCCCGGCGGCTTCGCCCTGCCCGGAGTACCCGAGACCCCGGTCTACCCCGGCCTGGAGCACGCCCTGCCGACCGGCCCCGCGCCCGTGCTGCCCGAACCGGCGGCCGCCGCCCCGACCGGGCGCCGCCGCCGGCTGGCCGTCCCGCCGGGGCCGGGACCGGACGCGCTGGTGAACGCCTCCGGTCCGGCCGGTCCGGTCGCCCAGCCACAGTCCTCCCCCGGCACCGCGCTGGCGCCGGCCCGCGCCGCGCTGCCCGCCGCCGCCGAGGAGCCGTCCGGACCGCGCCCGGTCGGCACCGGCCTGGGCGAGCTCGCCCCGCCGCGCCAGCTCGGCCCCGCGCCGCTGCCCGCCAACGCGCCGCAGCCGCCCGTCCCCGCCGACGCCGCCCGGACCGCGCCGCGCCCGATGGCCGAACTCACGGCCGCCGACGAACGGCCCGCCGCCGGACAGCCGTCGGCCCCGACCGGCGAGCTGGCCAACACCCGTCGGCTGCTGGTCTGGCCCGAGCCCGACCCGGCCACCAAGCAGGCCCTCCAGGCCCGCGGCTACCTGCCGGTGATCGTCAGCTCCCGCGAGGAGGTGGACGCCCAGGTCGCCGGCTTCCCCGCCGCCCTCTTCGTCGACCCGCTGACCGGCCCGATCACCCGCACCGCGCTCCAGTCGCTGCGCACCGCGGCGCTCAACCGCAGGGTCCCGGTGCTGGTCACCGCCGGCCTCGGCCAGGCCACCCGGGACGCCGCGTACGGGGCCGACCCGGCCGTCCTGCTGCGCGCCCTCGCGCCGCGCGACGGCGAGCACCACGCCCCGCGGGTGCTGCTGGTCGAGGGCGACCCGGACATCGCCGCCGCCATGATCGGCAGCCTGGAGCGGCGCGGCATGCACGTCGAACACGCGGTGGACGAGAACGACGCGGTCGCCCGGGCCAGCAGCGTGCAGCCCAACCTGGTGGTGATGGACCTGCTGCAGATCCGCCGCCGCCGGGTCGGCCTGCTGGACTGGCTGCGCGCCAACGACCGGCTGCACCGCACCCCGCTGGTGGTCTACACCTCGGTGGACCTCGACCCGCGCGAACTGCCCCGGCTGCGCACCGGCGAGACGGTGCTGTTCCTCGCCGAGCGCTCGACCAGCGAGGACGTCCAGTCCCGGATCGTCGACCTGCTCGGGCGGATCGGCGCGATGGGCGAGGCGGGCGTCGCCGCCGCGGGCTGACTCGACTCCTCGGCACGGGGAAGGGCCGGCCGCCCCCGTTCGGTACGGGGGCGGCCGGCCCTTCCACCGGGAGCTCCGCGCCGATCGTCACCGGGCGGTCACTCCTCGCCGGTCACTCCTTGCCGAGCACCGTGACGTCCAGCTCCTCGGCCGCGTAGCCGGCCCGGATCACCTTCTTGTCGAACTTGCCGACCGAGGTCTTCGGCACCGACTCCACGATCGACCAGCGCTCCGGCAGCTGCCAGGAGGCGATCCGCTCGCCCAGGAAGGCCCGCAGCTCCTTCAGCCCGACGGTCGCGCCCGGGCGCAGCACCACGGTGGCCAGCGGGCGCTCGCCCCACTTCTCGTCCGGGACGGCGACCACGGCGGCCTCGGCCACGTCGGGGTGGGCCATCAGGGCGTTCTCCAACTCGACGGACGAGATCCACTCGCCGCCGGACTTGATGACGTCCTTGGCCCGGTCGGTGAGGGTCAGGTAGCCGTCGGCGGTGATGGTGCCGACGTCGCCGGTGCGCAGCCAGCCGTCCTCGGAGAACTTGTCCTCCGGGCGGACCGGGTCCTGGCCGGCGCCGCCGTAGTACGCCCCGGCGATCCACGGGCCGCGCACCTCCAACTCTCCCGCCGAGACGCCGTCGTGCGGCATCCGCTCGCCTCCCGGACCGATCAGCCGGGCCTCGACGGAGGCCGGGAAGATGCCCTGGGTGACCCGGTACGGCCACTCCTCCTCGGGGGTGAGGCCGCCCGGCGGCTGGGCGAAGCAGCCGAGCGGGGAGGTCTCGGTCATGCCCCAGGCGTGCAGCACCCGGATGCCGTGCCGCTCCTCGTAGGCCTTCATCAGGGAGGGCGGGCAGGCGCTGCCGCCGATGACCACCATGCGCAGGCTGGAGGTGTCGTAGTCGCCCGCGTCGAGCTCGTCCAGCAGGCCGGCCCAGATGGTGGGGACGGCGGCGCTGACGGTCGGGCGGACGGCGGCGATCATCTCGGCCATCGGCTTGGGCTGGAGGAAACGATCCGGCATGAGCAGGTTGGCGCCGGACATGAAGGCCGCGTGCGGGATGCCCCAGGCCTGGACGTGGAACATCGGCACCACCGGCAGCGCGGTGTCGCGCGGGGTGAAGGCGAAGTTGTCACCGGTGTTGACCTGGAGGCAGTGCAGGTAGACCGAGCGGTGGCTGTAGAGCACGCCCTTCGGGTCCCCGGTGGTGCCGGAGGTGTAGCAGAGCACCGCGGCCTGCCGCTCGTCGATGTCGTGCTGCCACGGGTACTCGGTGGGGCGGCCGGCGATCAGCTCCTCGTAGTCGTGCACGCCGCCCGCGAAGCCGGCCAGCACCGAGCGGTCGCCGGGGCCGCTCACCACGATGTGCTTGAGGGTCGGTGCGAGGTCCTGGAGGACGGCGGCGAGCAGCGGCAGGACGGTGCCGTTGACGACGATCACGCGGTCGGCGGCGTGGTTGACGATGAACGACAGCTGCTGGGAGGGCAGTCGCAGGTTCAGCGTGTGCAGCACGGACCCCATCGCGGGGACGGCGAGGTACGCCTCCAGGTGCTCGGCGTTGTTCCACATCAGGGTGGCGACCCGGTCGTCGGCGGTCACCCCCAGCTCGTCGCGCAGCGCCCAGGCGAGCTGCGCGGCGCGGGCGCCCACCTCGGCGTAGCTGCGGACGACCGGCCCGGTGCCGTCCCAGGTGGTCACGGTCGAGCGGCCGTGGATGGTGGCCCCGTGCTCCAGGATCCGGGCGACGGTGAGCGGAACGTCCTGCATCGTGCTGAACACGGGTCCTCCTTGACCTGGCGGCACTGGCGGCAGCGCCTGCGGCACCTACCGGGCGGTAATGCGCGCGGACGTGCCCGATTGTGCCGCCCCCACCCCCCGCTGTCAGTATCCCGACCCCGTTGCACGGATCACGGATTCGTCCCGGTTCCGCCCCGGCCCCTCTCGGGTGGGTCAGGGGAGGGTGGGGCGGGTGAGGCGGAGGGAGTTGGCGGGGTCGGGGGCGTAGGCGGGGTCGAGGGTCCAGCCCTGTTCGGCGGCGAGGCACAGGGCCCGGTGGGCGCCGGCGCCGCGGTAGGTGGCGCGCTTGAGGTGGACGCGGTCCACTCGGGGGCCGTCGGGGGTGCGGGCGGCGGTGCTGATGCGCTTGGTGTCGCGGTCGAGGATGCGGCGGATGTGGCGGTCCCAGGCGGCGGGGCTGTTGGTGAACTCGGCGCGGAAGGCGCGCGGGCCGACGGTCCAGCGGGCGCCCCAGCGGTCCCAGTAGTCGGGCTCGGGGCGGCTCACCCAGCAGGTGAGCAGGCCGTACACCGGGACGTAGACGATCTGGAGCAGGAGGACGAACGGCAGCAGCGGCGCGAAGCGGACCGGCTGCGGGCCCCACGGGGTGCCGGGGGCGGCGGGCGGGTCCTGCGGGGTGGGGGCGTTCGGGACGGCCGGGGCGGGGAAGTGGCGGGCGAGCCGGACGTGCCCGGCGTCGGTCCCGGCCGTCACGCCGTGCCAGCCGTGCCGCTCGGCGAGCCGCACCACGCCGGCCGCGCCGAGGCCGCGGTAGAGCCGCAGCGCGAGCCCGACCCGCACGACCCGGCCGAGGTCCGCCTGCACCTCGCCGTCGCCGGCCGCGTACGCCGCCTCTGCGGCGGCGATCCGGCGCGCCAGGATCGGGGCGACGTAGCGCTCCCAGTCCTCCGGGCGGCCGGTGAGCTCGGCCCGCAGCCGGCGCGGCGGGAGGAAGCTGCGGTTGACCTTCAGCCAGCCGTCGGAGCTGGGGCCGGCCCCGCCGCCGACGTTGTCGGCGAAGATCAGGAGGACGAAGAGGAGCACCAGGCCGAGGATCCAGAGCGGTGCGTAGATCCACTGGAGGAGGAACTGGGTCAGCACCGCCGCGCGGCCGCGGCGCGGCGCGGGGCCGGGGAAGCCGCCGGGAAGCCCGCTCGCGGGCCTCGGCGGGGCGGACCCGTGCGGCTGCTGGGGCGGGTACGGCTGCGACGGCGGCACCGGCTGCGCGTACGGGTTCTGCGGGGGCGGGTTCTGCGGGGACGGGCTCTGCACGTACGGGTTCTGCCGGTACGACGCCTGCCCGTACGGGTACTGCGGCGGCGGCGCGCCGTGTCCGCCGGTGCCGCCGTACCCCTGGCCGTTCGTCATGCCGTTCCCCCCGTGCTCGATCGGGGGCCACCCTATCCGCGGGTCTCAGAGGGCGGTCGGGCCGTCCACGTGGTTGCGGTCGACGGTGAGGGTGGCGCCGCCGAAGGTCTCCTCGACGTTGCCGTTGTACTGGTGGACGCGCTGGTGGGAGCTCCAGAGGTCGGGGGCGATGCCGCCGGAGCCGTCGGTGTCGGCCTTGCCGTCCCACCGGGCGTACCAGAGCGCGTCGGGCAGCGGGGAGCTGCCGGCCCGGGCGGCGGCGGCGAGGTCCGCGATGCCGGAGTCGAGGCTGGAGTAGAAGCCGGATCCGTAGCCGGCGGCGTGCAGGCCGGCGGTCCAGCCGAGGGTGAAGTCGACCACCGCCTGGCCGCAGACCGGGTCGCGCGGCGGGTAGGCCTCGATGTCCAGGTAGACCGGGCTGCCCGGGGCGAGCCCGAGCGCGCGCAGCGCCAGAACGGCCTCGCCCGCCTCCTCCTGGCCCTGCTCGACGGCGTTCACCGGGTCGATCCGCTTGGGCTTGTGGCCCGGGTCTGCGCACGGCGCCTGCAGCCCGACGTGCACCGGCAGGAACCGCCAGCCCATCGTCCGCGCCTGGCGCACCCACTCGGCGGTGAGCCGGGGCTGGGTGCAGCCGCGCTGGGAGCCGCTGGTGTAGATGCCGAGCGCCCCGTAGGGGGAGGCGTCGCGCCAGGCCTTCAGGGTGTCGAGCGGTGGTGCGGTGCAGGCGTCGAAGGCGGGGCCGCTCCAGGTGTCGCGGATCCGGGGCGGGCCGGACCGGTCGGCCAGTGTGACGGCCCGGCCGCGGGGAGCGGCGGCGGTCCGGGCGGCGGCTTCGGCGTTCACGCCCGTCCCGTCGGTGGCCAGCAGGAGCACGAGGGCGGCGGCGAGGAGGGCGGCGGGGCGGAGATGGCGCACCCCGCCTTGTTACTGACGGTCCGTCGGACGGCTGCGGCAACCACGCCGCGGCACCCTCGGGAGTCCACCCTTTCGGACGCACCCGTCCGGATCCGTCCCGATTTTTGTAACGAGCTTGCCCGTTCATCACTCCTTACGGCAAACTCACAAGCATGCCCACCTCCCATACCAGCGAAACCCACACCGCCTCGTCGTCGGCCGCCGCCGTCGCCGAGGCCCTTGCCATGCCGCCCGCCCCCAAGGGCGAGCCTGCCGGCGAGCGGGGAAGCTGGCGACGAGGTGGGGCGTCCGGACCCGCGGCGCCACCCGGAACCCACACCGGCCGATCCCCCGGCCGGTTCGGCAAGGTCCTGCGGCGCCCGGAGCGGATCCCGGCGCCGCTTCTCTGTCTGGCCGCGATGTTCCTGGTGCAGACCGGCATCGCGCTGTCCAAGCCGCTGTTCGGCCCGCTCGGGGTCAGCGGCACGACCTTCCTGCGGCTCGGCTTCGCCGCCGTCATCCTGCTCGCCGTGACCCGGCCGAAGCTGCGCGACAAGCGCCCGCGCGACCTCGCCGCGGCCGCGCTGCTCGGCATGGCCTCGGCCGGGATGACCTTCCTGTTCGCCGGGGCCATCGACCGGCTGCCGATGGGCACCGCCGCGACCATCGAGTTCCTCGGCCCGCTCGCGGTCGCCCTGGTCTTCGCCCGGCGCGCCAGCCACCTGCTCTGGGCGCTGCTCGCGGCCGCGGGCGTGGTGCTGCTGACCCTGCTCGGCGAGGGTGACGGCGGCGGGTCGCTCGACCCGGTCGGCCTGCTGTACGCCTTCGGGGCGGCCGCCTGCTACTCCCTGTACATCCTGTTCACCGACAAGGTCGGCGCGACCTTCCAGGGGTTCCAGGGCCTCGCGGTGTCGATGACGGTCGGCGCGCTCACGCTGGCGCCGTTCGGGCTCGGCCAGGCCTGGCACGGGCTGACGGCCCCCGGGGCCTCGGCTCCGGCGCTGCTCGCCGCCGTGGCCGGGGTGTCGCTGCTGCTGCCGGTGATCCCGTACGCGCTGGAGATGACCGCGCTGCGACGGATGCCGCAGCGGGTGTTCAGCGTGCTGGTCAGCCTGGAGCCGGCGGTCAGCGCACTGGTCGGGCTGGTGGTGCTGGGCCAGCTGCTGGGCGCGCCGCAGCTGGCCGGGATCGGCTGCGTGGTCGCGGCCAGCGTGGGCGCGACGCTGACCGGGCGGCGGTAGCCCCGCGGGTGCCTGCGGAGGCCGTAGTCCGCGCAGGGCCGTGCGCGGACTACGGCCAGAGCAGGGTGCGCGACCACTCCGCGGAGCTGACCGGGCCGATGCGGGTGTAGCGCAGCCGGACGTGGCGGCGCTGGCTGTCGCCCTGCCAGAACTCCACCTCTTGCGCCCACAGGGTGTAGACCGCGTGGCCGGGCGCCACCGCGTCCGGGTGCGCCTCCAGTCGGCGACGGGCGACCGCCACCGCCTCGTCGTACTCGTCGAGAGAGCCCAGCGGCTCGCTCTGCCGCCCGACCAGCGAGACGACCCGGGCAGCGGGCGAGCGGGTGGCGAACTCGGCGGCGGCGACCAGGTCGGCGGCCCGCTCGACGGTGCCGCGCACCCGGACCTGGCGGCCCAGCTGCGGCCAGTAGACGGTCAGCGCGGCGGCCGGGTGGGCGGCGAGCTGGCGGCCCTTGACGCTGTCGGCGTCCGCGGAGAAGTTCCAGCCGGTGCCGGCCGCGTCGACGTCGCGCAGCACCAGCACCCGGGCGTCCGGCATGCCGTCGGCGTCGACGGTCGAGAGGGTGAAGGCCTGCGGGTCCAGCACACCGGCGTGCAGCGCGGTTTCGAGCCAGTCCACGAACAGCGGGCCCGGCTCGGCGGGGGCGGCCTCGTGGTCGAAGGACGGCAGCGGGCGGGCCATCGGCGGGCGGCCGAGCAGCAGTTCGGGGACGGACCTGGGGGCGGACCGGTGCTCGTGGACCGGCTCGGCCGACGGCTCCGGGCGCGCCTCCGCGGGGTCCGCCCCGGGCTCCGCCGCGGGCCTGGCCCCGTCCGGGCCGGTCAGGCCCTCCTCCTCCGCCGCCATCGCGCGCCCTTCCTTCCGATTGCCGCGGTCGCCACCCCGGCCGGGCCGGGCCTTCCGGGCCGGGCACGTGGGTGCGCTGTCGGAGCGCAACCGTACCGCCGTAGACCGACGGCTCCGGGCGCGGGCCCTCGATGAATGGATCTGGGCCGGTCAGCGGGGTGTTCCGGGGCCCTTCACGGGTGCCCGGGCGGGGGGATCCGGGGGCGGACGCACCGGCGCCGGACACGCTCGTGGGCGGTGCCGATGGCGGCACCGCCCACGAGACCGGTTTCGCGGTGACCCTTTCCGCGGGCCGGTCGAATGCGCTGTTCCCTCTGGTGTGAAGCGTCGGCTCCTCGGTGTCAGTGAAGCGCTGGCTCTCGGTGTCCGTTCCGGCCGTTCCGATCCGGTCCTGGCCCGTTCGCGGCTGCTCAGCTCACCCGCGTACGCCCACGTCAGGCGCCCCCGCCTTCCGTGGTGCCCGGTGCCGTCACTCGGCCGTGCGGTCGGTCAGTTGAAGGTCGGGGCGACGACGACGGTGACGTCCTGGTTGCCCTGACCGCCCTGCACGGTGCCCGCGTTGTCCTTCACGGCGACGGTGTCGTCCTGGTTCGAGGCACCGGCACCGGCCGGCAGCAGGCCGGCCGCGAGTGGCCCGGCCAGGAGCAGCCCGGTTTTTCGACGGGTGTGGACGCGTGCCATGGGTGCCTCCGGGAATCCGTTCATCGGGCAGTGGTCGATCAAGGTGTGCAAGGTTCGTCAGCGAGACGAACACCTGCGAACTGCGGCGCCGGAAGACAGACTTCCGCAACAAATCGACAAAGCGCTAGCTCATGGGGAAGATTTCGCCCGTTCGCGTGATATCAGTGCGACCGCGCATAACGGCCCGGAAAGCGGTCCAGGCGGCGACACACCCCGCCCGAGCTGGGAACTTCGCCCGGACGGCCGTCGACCGAGACGCCCGGGAGGGCGGCGCAAGGCCGTCACGCGGCCCGCCGAGCGCACCACCCCGGCGCATGCGAACCATGAGCGCGCCCCTGAAAAGTTCGGTCACCCTCCCGTGTCGACTTTTCCGACAATTCGCAGACCGTCGGAAAGTCGCACTTCGGCAGCGGGAAGGTGGGCGCAGAGGGCTCGCCCAGATGAGATGT
This sequence comes from Kitasatospora sp. NPDC001095, assembly GCF_053598615.1. NCBI lineage: Bacteria > Bacillati > Actinomycetota > Actinomycetes > Kitasatosporales > Streptomycetaceae > Kitasatospora > Kitasatospora sp. NPDC001095. The sequence continues at coordinate 284,593 of NZ_JBSFKQ010000004.1, forward strand.
ATCGATGGAAATCAGATCATCTTGCCGGGGTTCAGGATTCCCAGCGGATCGAAGACCGACTTCAGCTGCCGCTGCAGGTCCAGCGCCACCGGGCCCAGCTCACGCGCCAGCCAGTCCCGCTTCAGCAGCCCCACCCCGTGCTCCCCCGTGATCGTGCCGCCCAGCTCCAGCCCGAGTGCCATGATCTCGTCGAAGGAGCGCTGGGCGCGGGCCGCCTGATCCTCGTCCGAGGCGTCGAAGATGACGATCGGGTGGGTGTTGCCGTCCCCGGCGTGACTGACCACGCCGATGGTCAGTCCGTGCCGCTCGGCGATCACCGCGACGCCGTCCAGCAGCTCCGCCAGCCGGGAGCGCGGCACGGCCACGTCGTCGATCATCGTGGTGCCCAGCCGGTCCAGCGCGGGCAGCGCCATCCGCCGGGCGGCCAGCAGCAGGTCGGACTCCGCCCGGTCCTCGGCCGGCACCACCTCGGTCGCCCCGGCCTCCCGGCACAGCCGCGCGACCCGGGCCAGCTCCGCCACCCGGTCCGGCCCGTCGAAGGCCACCAGCAGCAGCGCCTGGGTGGACTCCGGCAGGCCCATCCGCCCCAACTCGTTGACGGCCCGCACCGAGACCGCGTCCATCAGCTCCATCAGCGACGGGGTCAGACCGCGCGCCATCACCTCGCAGACCGCCGCCCCGGCCGTCTGCGCGCTCGGGAACTCCGCCGCCAGCGCCAGCTGGGGAGCCGGCGCCGGCCGCAGCGCCAGCACCGCCCGGACCACCACCCCGAGCGTCCCCTCCGAACCGACGAACAGCCTGGTCAGGTCGTACCCGGCCACGCCCTTCGCGGTCCGGCGACCGGTGGACAGCAGCCGCCCGTCCGCCAGCACCACGTCCAGCCCGAGCACGTACTCGCTGGTGACGCCGTACTTCACGCAGCAGAGCCCGCCCGCACCGGTACCGATGTTGCCGCCGATCGTGCAGGACTCCCAGCTGGACGGGTCCGGCGGATACGAGAGGCCCAACTCCTCGACGGCCCCGGATAGTTCGGCGTTCACCACGCCGGGCTCGACCACCGCGATCCGGTTCACCGGGTCGATCTCCAGGATCCGGTTCAGCTTCACCAGCGACAGCACGACGCAGCCGTCCACCGCGTTCGCCGCCCCCGACAGCCCGGTCCGGGCGCCCTGGGGCACCACGGGGACGCGCAGCTCGGTCGCGGTGCGCATGACGTGCTGCACCTGCTCGACCGTCTCCGGGAACACCACCACCGCGGGCTGCCCGGCCGCGCAGAAGCCCGCCATGTCGTGGCGGTAGGCGGCGGTCACGTCCGGGTCCACCACGACGGCCCCGTCCGGGAGGGCCTGCGCCAGTCGGTCCGTCAGATCACTCATCGCCGCCTCCACTCGCCGTCCGGCCGCCTCCACCTCCGCACTCTGCCCGGACGGCGGGGGCCGGGCAAGTGGGCCCTGAGACGGGCGGGGGGACGAGCGGCGAGACGGAAGGGAGCCGGACAGCGAGCGGGGAGGTGGAAGGGCGCCGGACTGCGGGCGGGCGGTCGGGTGGCTCAGGCCCGGCGGAGGGCCGGGGTGGCCAGGGCGGTGAGGCCCGCGGTGGCGGTGGCGAGGGCACAGAGCAGGGTGGGCAGGGTGGCGCCCGCCGCGTCCGCGAGCGGCCCCAGCAGGGCGTTCGCGAGCACCAGGGCCAGGCTCTGCACGAGCGTCAGCAGCGCCTGGACCCGCGAGAGGTGGCTGTGCGGCGCGCCGGTCAGCACCAGCGGTCCGAGGTGGCAGGCGAAGAGCCCCGAGCCGAGGCCCGCCACCGCACCGCCGGCCACCGCCACCGCCGGTTCCCCGGCCAGCGCCAGCAGCGCGGTCCCCATCGAGGCCGTACAGAGCCCGGCCGCCGCCCCCACACCGGCCCGGGGCAGCCCGCCCCGCCGAGCGACCAGGGCGGCCACCGCGAGCACCCCGGCCGCCTGCCCGGCGCTCACCAGTCCAGCCGTCCCGGCCGCCCAGCCGTGGGCACGGGCGAGCAGCGGGCCGAGCAGCGACACCACCGGCAGCAGCGCCCCGGCCGCCGCGCCGGTGAGCAGCAGCACGGCCCGCAGCAGCGGATCGGCCAGGGCGAGCCGGACTCCGGACGCCGCCTCGCGCAGCAGTCCCTCCCGCGGGCCGGACGGCCCCTCCTCCCCGGGGCGCACCCGCAGCAGGACCAGCAGCACGACCCCGAAGCTCGCCGCGTCCACCAGCGCCGCACCGGACAGCCCGCCGGCCGCGACCAGCAGGCCGCCCAGCGGTGCCCCGAGCAGGACGGCGCTCTGCCCGCCGGCCTGCCGCAGGGCGAGCGCCCGGGGCAGCCGGTCGGCGGGCACCAGGCGGCGCGGCATCGAGCCGCTCGCCGGGAGGTGGAAGGCGTCGACCGTCCCGATCACGGCCGCCGCCGCGACCAGCAGCCACAGCGGCGTGCCCCGGTCGGCCGCCACCAGCGCCAGCGCGCCCGTCGCGACCAGCATCACCGTGTCCCCGACGAGCATCACCCGGCGGGCGCCGAACCGGTCGGCGACCGCGCCGCCCAGCAGGACCAGCGCGGTGCGCGGCACCGTGATCGCGGTCAGGACCAGCCCGGCCGCGCCGCCGCCGTGCGCGGAGGCGGCCCAGCCGAGGGCGAAGTACAGCGCGGCGTCGCCCAGCAGTCCGGCCTGGACCCCGGCCAGCCAGAACAGGTACGGGCGGGGCAGCGCGACCGGGGCCGGTGCGCCGGTGGTGGTGGTCATGCCGGGCGACGCTAGGCCCCTCGACCAGGTCGAGGGCAAGCACGCGGGCACCGCCACCAGCGCACGACCGACGAACTACCGGCGGACCACCGGCTCCTGGAGCTCGGTGACCCACCCCGCCTGGTCCTCCGGGCACTCCAGGTACAGCTCCCGGGCGTAGCCGGCCGAGCGGTAGCCGTTCTGCTCGATGAAGCGGGCGAGTTCCTGGCTGCTGCCCAGCACCTCGTCCATCGAGCCGCGGTGCACGATGGTCGCCGCCTCCTCGATCGGCGGCAGGTCGAGCACCTCGAAGTCGTGCGTGCCCGGCCGCACCGACGAACCGACCGGGATGCCCACCAGGACCAGCACCGCGCCGTTGCCTTCCGGTGCGTCCTGGTAGCGGGCGACGGAAGGACCGGTCGCCTCGATCCCGGCCTCGGCCAGCCGCCCGCACAGCTCGCCGAACAGCGGCCCGATCACCGGCCCGATGTCCTCCGGCTCGTAACTCGCCGCCACACCGCTCAGTTGGGCCACCCGGACGGACGGCACCGACTTCACCACGACCTCGTGTGCGGACATGGTCCCCTCGCTCTCGATCGTCCGGAGCCTCGCCTCCACCCGGGCCAGCCGCAGCTCGTCGGCCGCGATCGCCTCGGCGAGCTGGGCCCGCCGCAACCGCAGCATCCCGCGCAGTTCGGCCGGGTCCACCCGCTCGTCCAGGACGGCCCGTACCTGCTGCAGCGTGAAGCCGAGCTCCTTGAGCGCGATCACCCGGTTGAGCCGGGCGAGTTGGGACGCCTCGTAGAAGCGGTACCCGCTGACCGGGTCCACCCGGGCGGGCCGCAGCAGTCCGATCGCGTCGTAGTGGCGCAGCATCCGTACCGACACCCGGCCGTGGCTGGCGAAGTCTCCGATGTTCAACATGGTGCGACCACTCCATCCCCTGCCACCGTGTCAGGGTCAACCCCGTTCGCCCACCACCCCCCGGGGAACGCGAAGGGCGGGTGCCGAACGATGTCGGCACCCGCCCTGAGCAGGTGGTTCTCCTATTGGCGGAGAGCGTGGGATTCGAACCCACGGTACGGGGTCACCGCACGACAGTTTTCAAGACTGTTCCCTTAGGCCGCTCGGGCAGCTCTCCAGGCGGAGGTCAGCCTAACGGGTCCGGAGGGGTTCGGTGCACACGTTTCCGCGCGGGCCGTGGGTTACTGGTCGCCCTCGCGCTGGCCGAGGGTGACCTTGGTGTTGAGGGTCTGGCCGTTGCGGGTGTACTCGACGTCGACGGTCTCGCCGGGCTTGTGCGTCCAGATCCGGCTGACCAGGGCGGGGCCGTTGTCGATCGGGACGCCGCCGAGCTTGGTGATGACGTCGCCCGGCTTGAGGCCGGCCTTGTCGGCCGCGCCGCCGGGGGTGACGGCGGGCTGGCCCTGGATGTCCTTGGTCTGGATCTGCGCGCCGTCGCCCTTGTAGTCGTCGTTGCGCAGCACGTCGAGCTTGGCGTAGACCGGCTTGCCGGTCTTGATCAGGGTGTCCGCGACCCACTTGGCCTGGTTGATCGGGATGGCGAAGCCCAGGCCGATGCTGCCGGCCCGGCCGTTGGCGGAGGCGTTGGACTGGATCGCCGAGTTGATGCCGATCACCGCGCCGCCGGAGTCCAGCAGCGGGCCGCCGGAGTTGCCGGGGTTGATCGAGGCGTCGGTCTGGAGGGCGTTCATGTACGAGGCCTGCGAGCCGGTGTCGTCGCCGGAGGCCACCGGGCGGTCCTTGGCGCTGATGATGCCGCTGGTGACGGTGGACTCCAGGCCGTACGGCGCGCCGATCGCGACAGTGGCGTCGCCGACGTTGACCTTGTCGGAGTCGGCCAGCGGCAGCGGGGCCAGCTTGCTCTTGGGCGGGTTGTCGATCTTGACCACGGCGACGTCGTAGCCCTCGGCGTGGCCCAGCACCGAGGCGCTGTAGGAGGTGCCGTCGGCGAACTTGACGGTCAGTTTGCCGCCGCTGAGGGTCGGCGCGACCACGTGGTTGTTGGTGAGGATGTGGCCCTCGGTGTCGAAGACGAAGCCGGTGCCGGTGCCCGACTCGCCGTTGCCCTGCGCCTTGATGGTGACGACGCTGGGCAGCGCCTTCTGCGCGATGGCGGCGATCGAGCCGGGGGCGGGCTCGTTCTTCTGGGTGTCGCTGGCCTGGACGGTGGTGCTGCGGTGGTCGTTCGCGGCGTTGCTGCTGTCGACGTGGTCGGCGACGGACACGCCGAGCGCGCCGCCGGCCAGGCCGGCGACCACCGCGACGGCCGCGATCAGGGCGACCAGGCCGCCGCGCTTCTTGCGCGGGCCGCCGTGGCCGCCGGGACCACCGGGGTAGTCCGCAGGGTAGCCGAGCGGGCCGGCCGGGCCTCCGGGGTAGCCGGCGCCGCCGGAGGTGGAGTCGTGGGTGGGGCCCCAGCCGCCGAGCGGCTGGCCGGCCCCGAAGGGGTGGTGGCCGTGCGCGGCGGGGGCGGCGGCCGGAGCGGCGCCGAAGCCCTCGTGCGCGCCGGCGGCGGGGACGCCGTGGGTCGGGGTGGCGTACGGGTTGCCGGCCGGCGGCAGGGCCGGGGCGGCGGGCGCGGCGGCGACCGGGGACGGCGGGGCGGGCGGCAGGACCGGCGGCGGCGCGTCGATGTAGCCGGTGGCCGGGTCGACGGCCGGCTCCTCCGCGACGGGCGCGGCGGGGGACTCCGGCGCCGGCACCTTGGTGAAGGCGACGGTGGGCTTGTGCCCACCCTCGGCCGGGACCCCCTCGGCCGGGACGCCCTCGGCCGGAACGGCGTCCACGGGCGGCGCCGCCTCGACGGCAGCGGTATCGGCGGCACCCGCCTCCGGCCCCGGCACCCGCCGGAAGGCCATGGTCGGCTGGTGCCCGCCCTGAGCGGGGCCTTCGGGAGCGGTCTCGGCCGCCCCCTGGCCGGCGGGCTGCTCCCCCTGCGGCCCGGCGGGCCCAACCTCGCGCTCGGTGCTCACGGACGACCTCCATAGCTGGCAGAACCAAGGACCATAGTTTTTCGCACTGCCGATTCGATTGCCGTAAGGACCCCTCTGAAGAACTCATAAGAATCCTTAGCCGGCACCGACGCCGGCACCGACGGCCGAGGCTCCCCTCCCCCCGCCGGGCGTCCCGCGATGCGGACCGTACGCCCTCGGCCTTGGGTGTCGGCCCCCGCGCCGGTTAGCCTGTCGCTCACAACTGACACGCGGGAGCTTGGACCCACCAGGCTGAGAGTGCGCATGTCGACCGTACGCCACGCGAGTGACGGACGTTCGAGGGGGCGCTGACCGCCGGAACCTGTCCGGGTAATGCCGGCGTAGGGAGTATCGGCCATGCCGCCTGCTTCGCCATCCTCTTCTTCGGGTGCGCCCGAGTCCAAGGGTTTCTCCGGGTCCACGCCCACGGCCGTCCTGGACCGCCCCCAGCGGGCCGATCACGTCGAGGCGCCCCTGGTGCTCGACACCGAGCCGCCGCGCACGCTGCGCTTCCGGGACCACTTCGCGCTCTGGATGAACCTGGGCGTCAGCCTGATCGGCTTCTCCACGGCCGCCACCGTGCTCGGCGCCCCCGGCAGCGAGCTGTCGCTGGCCGCCGCGGTGACCGCGATCACCGTCGGTACGGTCGTCGGCACGGCGATGCTCGGCCTGGCCTCGCTGATCGGCGCCCGCACCGGCGCCCCCGCGATGGCGAACCTGCGCGGGCTGTTCGGCACCCGGCTGTCGTACCTGCCGACGGTGCTGAACATCGTGCAGTGCATCGGCTGGGGCGTGTTCGAGCTGCTGACCATCTCGGCGGGCGCCCAGACCGTCGCCCACACCACCGGCTACCGCTGGCTGTTCGTCCTGCTCGCCGGCGCGCTGACCACCGTGCTGACCATCTGGCCGCTGGGCTCGATCGCGGTGCTGCGCCGCTTCGTGGCCGGGGCGGTCGCGGTGGCGATGGTGTACTTCACCGTCCAGCTGGGCCGCCAGGGCGTACCGGACCCGGGCGCGGGGAACTGGCACGGCTTCCTGGGCGCCACCGACGCGATGATCGCGGTGTCGGTCTCCTTCGTGCCGCTGGCCGCCGACTACACCCGGCACTCGCGCACCCCGCGCTCGGCGTTCTGGGGCAGCTTCTCCGGCTACACGATCGCCCAGGTCTGGTGCTACGTGCTCGGCCTGATGGCGCTGCTGCAGTCGGGCGGCGACCCGAACCGGATCTTCGACTCCTTCCTCGGGGTCTGGGCCGGCTGGCTGTTCCTGCTGGTGCTGGTGCTGCGCGAGACGGACCAGTCCTTCGCCAACGTGTACTCGACCGCGATGTCGGTGCAGAACCTGCTGCCGAAGGTGGACCGCCGGGTGCTCTCCGGCGCGATCGGCGTGCTGATCACCGTGCTGGCGCTGCAGATCGACGAGTTCACCGACACCTACTACGGCTTCCTCGGCCTGATCGGCTCGGTGTTCGTGCCGCTGCTGGCGGTGCTCGTCGTGGACTACTTCCTCGGCGCCGGCCGGCGCGGCTGGAACCTCTCCGCCGACGCGCCGTCCCGCTGGCTGATGCTGCTGCCGTGGGCGCTGGGCTTCGCCGTCTACCAGTTCATCGCGCCGACCAAGGTGGCCGACTGGTGGACGGACTTCTGGACCTCCGCCCAGGAGGCGCTGCACTTCACCCCGCGGGAGTGGACCTCGGCCTCGCTGTTCGCCTTCCTGGTGCCGGCCCTGGTCACCTGGGCGCTCACCCCGATCGGCCGCCGCGCCGCCCGGCCCTGACCGGACCTGACCTGACCGAACCGGCGCGGCGGAACACGGCAGAACACGCCCGAGCGCGACTGAGCGCGACTGAGCACGCCTGAGCACGGCGAAGACGGCCCCACCGGTTGGGGCCGTCTTTGTCCGCGCTTCACTTCCGCCACCTATCGTTGGGCCTGTGACCAGCCCAGACCTGTCCTCGACGGCGGCGCGCACCGTGCCGACCGTCCAGGTGATCGCCCACCGCGGTTCCTCCCACGCCCTGCCCGAGCACACCCTCGCGGCCTACCGGCGCGCGCTCGACGAGGGCGCGGACGCGCTGGAGTGCGACGTCCGGGTCACCGCCGACGGCGCGCTGGTCTGCGTGCACGACCGCCGGATCGGCCGGGTCTCGAACGGCCGGGGCACCGTCTCGGCCATGACCCTCGCCGAGCTGGAGGCGTACGACTTCGGCGCCTGGAAGACCGGCCGCCCCAGCACCGACCCCGAGCTGCGCGGCGTGCTGCGGCTGGAGCGGCTGCTGGAGCTGGTGGTGGAGTGCGGCCGCCCGGTGGACCTGGCGATCGAGACCAAGCACCCGGTGCGCTTCCGCGGCCGGGTGGAGGCCGAGCTGCTGCGGACGCTGGAGCGGTTCAAGATCGGCGCGACCCGGGACGGCGGCCGCCCGTCCGCCCGGATCATGAGCTTCTCCTCGGTCGCGCTGGACCGGGTGGTCGCCGCCGCGCCGCAGTACCGGCGGGTCTTCCTGTTCGAGCGGACCCTGCCGCTGCTCGGCCGGCTGCGCGCGGGCTCGCCGCTACCGGGCGGGGCGCGGATCGCCGGCCCGGGCATCGAACTGGTGCGGGCCCGCCCGCAGCTGGTGACCCGGCTGCGGGAGCTGGGGCACGAGGTGCACGTGTGGACGGTGGACGAGCCGGCCGACGTCGAGCTCTGCCTGGAGCTCGGGGTGTCCGCGATCATCACCAACCGGCCCGCGGAGGTGCTGGCGCAGCTCGGCCACTGACGGCCGGATCATCGCCGGCCGATCGCCGGGCGGTCCCCCGGTGATCGCGCCGGTGACCGCCCCGGTGATCGCGCCGGTGACCGCCTGGTGATCCGCCGACGCACCGAGGACCGGCCGGGGCCATACCGTCAGATCCGATCACTTCTGGTCAGCAGTCAAACCTTCCTTGCGCGAAATTGCCGGAATTCTCGCATCCGGGCGACAGAGGGTGAGCGCGGAATGACCTGATGTCGACCGTCGGTCGCCGCGCTCGAAATGGGCGGGCGGGATCGTCCGGTGCTCGTTTCCGACGCATTACCAAGGGGCATCTCTCCCTCGGCATACGCTGAAGGAGGTCCGGGGGTGGCGTTGATGGTGGCGCGTGAAGTGCCGACTTCATCGACCATGGCAGTGCCGCACGGCCCAGCGAGTGTCGGGGTCGCACGGCGCCGACTGCGTCGAGATCTGGGTGACCGGCAGATACCGGAACCGGTCATCGATGATGCTGTTCTGATCCTTTCCGAGCTGTTGAGCAACGCCTGTCGGTACGCCCGTCCGCTCGGCCCGCTGCCGGCGCTGGGGCGCGGCTCCCGGGCCGAGGTGCTCGGGCAGGTCCTGGTCGGTGTCCCGTCCGGGCCGCACGCCGCGCCGGGCGGCCGGGAGTCCGCCGAGGGCTCGGACGAGCCGGACGGCGGGGTGCTGGTCCGCTGGCAGATGCACGCCGACGGGGTGCTCACCCTGGAGGTCACGGACGGCGGGGCGGCCACCCGGCCGCTGCCCGCGAGTCCCTCGCTGACCTCGCGCGGCGGCCGCGGCCTGAGCATCGTCGACCAGCTGGCGAGCGACTGGGGCGTGCGCGACGCCCCGGGCGAGGTCACGGTCTGGGCGGCGCTGCCCGCCCGGGCCCGGCACGCCCGGCGCACCGGAGGCGATGCCCGTAGCGCATGAGCCGGGCTCGGGGAATGTGTCGTTAGGCTTCCCGGGACACAGGACCACCGTTCCCGGGAGAGCCGCAGCATGGGCAAGAAGGCCGCCAAGAAGGCGCCGCAGCGCCAGTCCACCACCGCCGTCACGGGCGAGATCCCCGTGGTCGGGGCCCGCGAGGACTGCCCCTGCGGCTCGGGCCGCCGGTACAAGGCGTGCCACGGCCGCGAGGCCTCGCACGCGGTCCAGGAGCTGGTGCACCGCCCGTTCGAGGGCCTGCCCGGCGAGGCCGACTGGGTGGCGCTGCGCGAGCTGGTGCCCGCCGCCACGGTGCCGCTGACGCTGGCCGCCGGGGTGGCCGAGGGCGCGACCGGTGACGTCCCGTCGGTGACCCTCGCCACCGTGCTGCCGCTGGCCTGGCCGGCCCTGCGCCGCCAGGACGGCTCGATCCTGCTCGGCCTGCAGACCCAGTCCGCCTCCGGCGACCTCAGCCGCGATCTCGCGGACGCCCTGGAGCTGGCCCTGGCCACCGAGCCGGGCAGCCCGGTGCCGGCCCGCCGGACCGTCCCGGGCGGGCGCCGCCTGCAGGACCTGCTCGACACCACCGCCGCGTTCACGCCCACCGTGCACACCGGCTTCGAGTTCTGGCTGGAGGACGCCGAGGCCGCCACCGGCGAGGTCGCCGCCTCCCTGGAGCGCGCCAACGCCTCGGCCATCCCGACCGAGAAGCTCGCCGGCGTGGACTCCGCCTACTGGTGCGGCACCCCGGACAAGAACCACCTGCGCTGGGTGATGACCGTGCCCGAGGAGCAGCTGCTGGACGCGCTGGCCCGGCTGAACGCGGCCGACGAGGCCTCGCTCGGCCCGGACACCCGCCTGGTCGGCTCCTTCCGCGCGCACGGCCTGACCGTCCCGGTGTGGGACCTCCCGCTCGAGATGACCGCCGCCGACTGCGAGAAGCCGGCCGCCGAGTTCGCCGCGCGGCTCGCCTCCGTGCTCGCCGACGGGACCCCGCTGACCGCCGAGGAGCGGCGCGCCCGCGCGAACCTGGTGAACCGTCAGGTCACCCTGAACTAAAGCGCGCGGGATCCGCGTGATACGCGTCACATTGTCGTGGTGAACGCGCAATTTCCGGGCGTGGAGGGCGTCTTGGAAATTGGCGCGGGCGCGGATCCTTGTTACTGTCTAAAGAGTCCGGCCGCTGGTGCATCCCCCGTCGCCAGCGGTCGGATCTTTTGTTTTTCCGGAGCGCCCCATCGGAGCGCCCCCACGGATCACCCCGATGGAGCGCCCGCGCGGACCCCCGCCCTCAGTGGGCCGAGCGTCCGCGGTCCAGTCGGACCGTCGCCTCCACCAACTCCCCCAGCAGCGGCCCGACCTGCGGCAGCCGGACCCCGCCGCCCGCGCCCGGCCGCGGCGCCAGCACCCAGCGCACCCGCCCCCAGCCTCCGGCCGCGGGGACCCCCACCGCCGCGCCGCCGGGCGGCAGCGGCAGGAAGCCGCCCGGTCCGTGGTAGCGCAACGACCCCGGCACCCAAGGGAGTTGGGCGAGCATGTCGCCAAGCGCGTCCAGCGAGTACGGAGCCACCAGCAGCGCGTAGCGGCCCGGCATCGCCAGCACCGGTCCGAGCGGCAGGCGCAGCGCGCTCAGGTAGACCAGCGCCCGGGCTCCGGCCTCCGCGGGCAGGCTGACCGCCGAGACGGTGCGGCCGGTGGCGGCCAGCACCGGCGCGTCCGGGCACCGCCGCTCCCACCACCAGCGCACCATCCGGGCGTCCGTGGTGGCGGCCAGCAGCGAGGGGTCGTGCGGGTGGGCGCCGGGAACGGTGCAGTCCGGGTCGCCGCAGGAGCAGCGGCCGTCGCACAGCACGGTGCCCGGCACCACGGGCCAGCGGTGGTCGACGGCGGCCGCCAGGGCCGCGGCCAACCGGGCGGAACGCTCCTCCGACCGGCTCTTCGGGTTCTCACGCATGGCGCTCGTTCCTTTCCCTGACCGCTCGGTTCGCTCCGCTCCACCGGCGTCCGTCGGGTTCCTCCGTGCGGGCCGCCGGGGCGGGCCCCGGGCGGCGCGGGGCGGGGCGGGCGGCGGGGCGGACAACGCGGCTGCGACGTGGAGCGTGTGGAGCACGACATGAAGGGCCGCGCACCGGCACAGCCCTTGGAACGAGAATCCCGTACGCGACCGGATGGACGCCGCCCGGGCGCGCTTGGTTCCACCGTACGAGTGAGAGAGTTCCGGCCGGCCCGGCTCACGGGCGGCACGGACATACGATCCGGACGGCCGCCCGGGTCCGTCCTCCCGGTTCTGCCCGCTCGCGGCCCGCTCCATGCCTGCGGGCTCCACGGCGCGCGTACGGACCCCGCGCGCCCCCCGACCGGGTCGCGCTGGATGTGGAACGGGCCACCGCGTCGTCCTGGATCTGGACATGCCCCGAATGGCCTGTGTAGAAGTGGTGGCATTGCTGTCGATCAATGACGAGTAGTAGCGAATCGAGGCGAAACACGCCCTTTGGCCGTGCTCGCTCCACATTGGCCTTAGCTGGGGGTTTCGCATGGCACGTAGCACCGCGTCAGGAGTGGCGGCATGAACGAGTCCCACCCGTCGGCGGCCGTCCCGTCGACGACGACCGCCGAGCCGGGCGAACCCGGCTGCGCAGGCGGGCTCACCGTCCTCGACCTGCCGGACCTGCCCGGCCCCGTCGACGCCCCGGACGGCACGGCGGACGACCGCACGGCCCCGTCCGCCGTGGTGCAGGACCGTTTGGCCGGACGCCTGTCCGATTTCACCAGCCTGCACGAGCACACCGAGCGGCTGGCCCGTGCCCGCGGCCTGACCGCCACCCTGGACACCGTCCTCGCCTCCGGCGCCGCCCTGCTCGGCGCCCGGCGCGGCGTGCTGGTCACCAGGCGGCCCGGCGGCGGGCCGGGACAGCCGGTCGGCTTCAACCTCGACCGCGCCAGCCTCGGCGCCCTGGAGACCGTCCCGACCGAGCAGAGCCTGCTGGCCCGGCTGCTGCGCGAACTCGACCGGCCCGCCCACCTGCACTCCCGCGACCTCGCCGAGGACCCGGCCATCGGCGCCCGGCTGCGCGAACTCGCCGTCCACCTCGGCCTCGGCGGCGCCTACGGCCTGCCGCTCGCCACCGGCGAGGACGGCCCGCTCGCCGCCGCCCTCTGGTTCTACGACGAGCCCGCCGAACCGACCGGCTGCCAGCGGGAACTGGCCCGCCACTACTGCGAGATCGCCGCCCCGCTGCTCGCCAAGCAACTGGAGTCGGACCGGATCTCGCGCACCACCGAGGCGCTGCGCCGCGGACTGCTGCCGGACCGGCTCCCCCGGGCCGCCGGGCTGCGGCTGGCCGCCCGGCTGGTCCCCGCCGGGCTGGAGCTCTCCTGCGGCAGCGACTGGTACGACGCGATCCCGCTGCCCGACGGCACCATCGGCCTCACCGTCGGATCCGTCTCCGGCGACGGCCCCGGGGCCGGCCCCGGCTCCGCCCCCGGCGCGGCCGCCGCGATGGGCCGGGTCCGGGCCGCGCTGCGGGCGTACGCGGTGCTGGAGGGCGAGGACCCGGTCTCCGTCCTGGGGGATCTGGAACTGCTGCTCAAGACCACCGAGCCGACCCGCACCGCGACCGCCGTCTACGCCTGGGTCGAGCCCGAGGAGCGCCGGATCACCCTGGCCGGCGCCGGGCACTGCCCGCCGGTCCTGGTCGGCCGGCACGGCGCCGAGTTCGTCGAGACCTCGCTCTCCGCCCCGCTCGGCATGCTGACCTGCTGGGAGGCGCCCGGGGTGGAGTTCACCGCCGAGCGCGGCGACACCCTGCTGCTCTACACCGAGGGCCTGGCCCGCCGCTGCGGGCCGACCCTGCACGCCGGGCAGGCCAACCTGCGCCGGGCCGCCGCCGACGCCCCGCGCGACGTGCGGATCGACCCGGACCGGCTCTGCGCCCACCTGCTGGCGGTCTGCCCGGACCGGGAGACCCCGGGCACGGCCACCGACGACCTGATGCTGCTGGCGGCCCGCTTCGAGTAGGAGAGGAACAGCTCGGGCCCTGGGGTCCCCCCGGCCGAAGGCTGGGCGAGGACGGGCGGCCGGACGTCCGTACCATGGACGCACGGCCGCCCGCGCGTGTCGCGATCCGACACCTCCCCCGACGGGCGGCGGTACCACCCCCAAGGAGGCGTTGCACGTGACCGAGGACCGTACCCCCGCGGTGGCCGAGAACCCCGAGGCCGAGGGCGGCGAGGAGCCCGAGCAGTTCAAGGGCCGCAAGAACGGTCTCTACGGCGAGATCTCAGACGAGCTCGCCGCCTCGATGAAGTCCGGCTGGGCCGACACCGAGCTGCACGGCCTCGTCCCGGTCGCCCAGGCCCCGTACGCGGCCGAGCGCCGCGCCGCGCTGTCCGCCGCCTACCCCGGCGAGCGCCTGGTCGTCCCGGCGGGCAACCTGCGGGTGCGCTCCAACGACACCGACTACGCGTTCCGCGCCTCCAGCGAGTACGTCCACCTCACCGGCGACCAGACCGAGGACGCGGTGCTGGTCGGCGAGCCGACCGGAGCGACCGGCCACGAGTTCGCGCTCTACCTGCTGCCCCGCTCGAACCGCGAGAACGGCGAGTTCTGGCTGGACGGCCACGGCGAGCTGTGGGTCGGCCGCCGGCACAGCCTGAGCGAGCAGGAGCAGCTGCTCGGCCTGCCCGCCCGGGACGTGCGCCAGGCCGCCGAGGAGCTGGCCGCGAAGGCCGCGGACTCCGCCGTGCCGACCCGGATCGTCCGCGGCTACGACGCCGGCCTGGAGGCCGCGCTGGCCGACGCCCTGGACGCCGACAAGGACGCCGAGTTCAAGGAGTTCCTGAGCGGCCTGCGGCTGGTCAAGGACGAGTGGGAGATCGGCGAGCTGCGCGCCGCCTGCGACGCCACCGTCAAGGGCTTCACCGACGTGGTCCGCGAGCTGGGCCAGGCCGTCGCCACCTCGGAGCGCTGGATCGAGGGCACCTTCTGGCGCCGCGCCCGGGTCGAGGGCAACGACGTCGGCTACGGCACCATCGCCGCGGCCGGCCCGCACGCCACCACCCTGCACTGGGTGCGCAACGACGGCGACGTGCGCCCCGGCGAGCTGCTGCTGCTGGACGCGGGCGTGGAGACCAGCACCCTCTACACCGCCGACGTCACCCGCAGCCTGCCGATCAACGGCCGCTTCACCGAGCTGCAGCGCCGGATCTACGACGCCGTGTACGACGCCCAGGAGGCCGGCATCGCCGCGGTGAAGCCCGGCGCCCGCTTCCGCGACTTCCACGAGGCCTCGCAGCGCGTCCTCGCCGAGCGGCTGCTCGCCTGGGGTCTGCTGGACGCCTCGGTGTACGACGTCGAGAAGGTCCTGGAGCTCGGCCTCCAGCGCCGCTGGACCCTGCACGGCACCGGCCACATGCTCGGCCTGGACGTCCACGACTGCGCCCACTCGCGCCGCGAGGAGCACGTCGACGCGCTGCTGGTCCCGGGCATGGTACTGACCGTCGAGCCGGGCCTGTACTTCCAGCAGGACGACCTGACCGTGCCGGAGGAGTACCGCGGCATCGGCGTCCGGATCGAGGACGACATCCTGGTCACCGCCGACGGCAACGAGAACCTCTCGGCCGGCCTGCCCCGCAGCTCCGAGGACGTCGAGGCCTGGATGGCCTCGCTCGCCTGAGCCGCGCAGCGGTGAAGGGCCCGGCCTCCCGAGCAGTGGGAGGCCGGGCCCTTCGGCTTCAGGTGCGGGCCGGTTGTCAGGCCCGGTCGCCGAAGACGTCCCAGTAGGCGGACTGGTGGCCGTTCGACCGGGCACCCACCTGGACCTCCACGGGGTACTTCGGGGTCTCCTTCATGGTGATCCGGAAGGTGTACTCGAGCGTGTCACCCCACCGGTTGCTCTCCATCCCGGTCGGGAGGACCGCGGTCAGACCGTCGCAGTCCTGCTGCACCTCGACCGGCTTCCAGTCAGCGCCGACCCTCGCCTCCAGCGTGAAGTCGCCCACCGCCAGCCACGAGGCGCTCGACACACCCACCACGGGGCGCAGGTTCGCGGTGCCCCCCGCGGCGTTGGCCTCGAAGCCGAACTCGACGGGGGTCGTCCCGACCGTGAGGCCCGTCTTCGACACGCCGGTCACCTCTGGGCTGAGGTGGTCGACGACCGAGGCGTTCAGCACGGCCTTCGCGATGCCCTGGTAGTCCGTGGAGTTCGGCACGGGGGCGTCCGCCTCGATCCCGAGCCGGCCCGGGCGGTTGGCCGTGGACAGCCGCATCCGGTACTCGATGGTCCGGCTCTCGCCGGCGGCGAGCGTGAAGGCCCCGTCGCTGCGGTTCATCACGTAGTCCATCCCGGCGCCCTGGCTGAGGTGGTCCAGCTGCTTCCAGCCCGAGGCGTCCTTTCGCTCCAGGGTGCCGTCGGCGAGGCCCGACACCCGCGCGCAGGGGGCGCCCTCGTACTGCTGGGTCACCACCACCGGGGCCACGCTGCGGGTGCCGGTGGCGTCGTTGTTCTTCCAGGTGACGGAGAAGGTCACCAGGTCGTTCAGCTCGATCTGCGCGCCCTCGCTCAGGCCGCTGAAGGTGATCCCGATGCCGCTTCCGCCGGACTGGGCGGCGGGCTTCGGCGCGCTGGGCTTGGCGGCGGCGGGCTTGGCCTGGGCCTTCGTGGCCGGCTTGGCCGGGGCCTTCGCGGCGGGCTTGGCGGCGGGCTTGGCGGGCTCGGCGGCGGGGGCCTCCGCCGCCGGGGCCTCGGCCGTGGGCGTGGCGGCCGGCGCGGCGGCGGTGGGCGCGGCCGGGGCGGGGGTGGTCGGGACGGCACCCGCGCCGGGGGTGGCCGAGGAGCTGGCCGAGGGGGTGGCGGCGGAGGCGGCGACGGACGACCCGCCGTTGGTCGGGCCGCAGGCGGCGACACCGACGGCGGCGACGACGGCCAGCGGGACGATCTTCGCAATAC